>DASVDX010000040.1:0-3144 GCA_036380875.1 Acidimicrobiia bacterium | reverse complement strand
CATCTGGGCCTGATAGTCCTCCCACGCATCGGCCAGATGGGGAGGTATGTCGGACGGCGTGTCGTAGACGGCCGAGACGAGCGACGGCACATCGTCGGGCTCCTGGAACGATTCGGGGAGCGTTTCGAGTGTCCGATGGAGCACCCAGCGGTGGTAAACCGCCTCGGATCCCGGATCGATCCGGGGACGGGGCCCGTGACCGAAGCCGGTGACGATCATGAGCGGGGAGGGAACAGGCCGAGACCCGCGCACGTGACGGTGGACCCGTCCCACTCGCTGGATGAGCAGGTCGACGGGCGCCAGGTCGGTGATCAGCAGGTCGAGGTCGAGGTCGAGGCTCTGCTCCAGAACCTGGGTGCCGATCACGACGTGCCCTCGGGGGCGGTCGCCGTCCGGGCCGAACATTCCGATCAGTTCTTTCTCTCTCTCCATCCGATCCGAATGTCTCAGGCGGGCATGCACCAAGTGCAGACGCCCGCCCAGGGGGCGAAGAAGGGACGCCACCATCTGGGCTTTGGCGACGGTGTTGCAGACCACCAGCACGTTGGCGTCCTGACGGCACCACTCGGTTGCCAGCTCGGCCAAGATTCCGGGATCGGCGGGTTCGCCGGTGGGTATCTTCTCCACCTCGATCTGACGCACTTTCGAAGGCGACACCGCCAGGACGCGTCGTCTACCCGCTGGGGAGACCACCGTCACCGATGGGTAGGAGCGGTCGAGTGGGGGTTCGGATCCTGAATACGAGGCGATCAGCCGAGCCTTCCGCTCGGCCGGAAGGGTCGCCGAGAGGACCACCACCGGCACTTCGAGGGCGCCGAGCCACTCCAACAGGCGGTAGAGAAGGGTCGACATGTACACGTCGTAGGCGTGGACCTCGTCGACGATCACCACCTTGTCCGCCACGCCCCACACTCGCAGCGGCGCGAACCTGGCCCGCAGCGCCCCCATGAGGACCTGGTCGATGGTTCCGACCCCGATGGGAGCGAGAAGGCCACGGCGCCGGTAAGTGAACCACCGGTCGGCCACCGCAGCGGTGGCGGATTCCTCAATGCTCCCCGAGTAGGTGAAGCGGAGGAGCTGTTCGAACTCGGATTCCAGTGACGCCCACCCGTGGACGAGCTGGGTTTGGACGCCTTGCTGCTTCGAGTTGGAGATGAGGAAGTCGAGGATCCGCTTGAACATGGCGTTGGAGGTCGCCCGGGTGGGAAGGGCGACGAAAAGGCCTGAAGCAGCCCCCATCTGCGCCCATGCGGCCGCCAGGTAGAGCGCGGCCTCGGTTTTCCCGCTTCCGGTCTCTGCTTCGATCAACACCATCGCCGGGCCGTGCAGGTCCGACGCCACCTGTTCGATCCGTTGCTGCAGCGGACGGGGCGCAAACCCGAACCGCCGGGAGAACTCGGCGGTGAAGGTCTCCCAGCGCCGCCAGGTCAGCTCGTCGAGGGCAGCGGCGGTGCGCTCCCGTGAGACCGGTACGTAGTCCTCGAGGGGGCAGTCGATGGGCGGGAACCACCGCTCGTTGGAGGCGACCCAGTCGGAGGTGATCACCAGGCCGGTCAACGCCACCGCCCAAGGGGCCGGTAGCGGCTTGAGGGGATCGGGCTCGAACTCGGCGTCCAGCGTCTCGCCGAGCCATTCCCAAAGTGCCCGCCGGGCATCGGCCCATGCCCCCTCGCCCCAGACGAGGGGAGACCCACCGATCAGCACCGACCCGGGATCCGGGTAGACGCCGTGATGGCCGCCCAGGACTTGGCACCAGGCCAGAGTTCGAGAACGATCGTCCCAGCCTCGCGCGGTCAACCACTCCCACAGGGCGCGGAAGGAGACGAGTTCGTGGCGATACCTCAGCCCCTCGACCGCCAGGGGCTGTGGATGGGTGAGGGGCGCAGGCCACCCATGATGCAAGTCGGGACGTTTGGCCTGGAAACCCGGCGACGCCTTGCCGACGTCGTGCAGACCGGCCAACAGCATCAGGCTGTCCCGATCTAGGCCGCAGCTTCGGAGGGCATCTCTGCCTCGTTGAGACAGGATCCGGTCCCAGATCGCCCCGGCGACGTGAGCGGTGTCGAGCATGTGCCGAGGAAGCGAGTTCCGGGCAGGCGAGCTCTTACCCCAGAGCGATTCGAGTCGCCGATGTTGGATTTCCGTTGAATCGTGCATCGGCCGCACAAAGTACCCGCGGGGTGTGACAGATTGTGGAGATATCGGCGGATGATCGAGGCGCCTTTACACGCGTGTGTCTCCGTTTGGCACATCTGACGATCGACACGATCTCCTCAGCACATGGGCGCGAGCGTGGGTCCGCGGTAGCCGACTGACACGATCACACTTCCAAGTTGCGGACGACGCGCCTGGGTGGTCCGGCGGAGGCACCAATCCAACCCTTCTTCGAAGACGCCTCCTACCCTCCTGGTCATGTCCGAGCCCTTGGCCGTCCTAGCCGAGCAGTGGCTGGCGTGGAAGAACACCGCCAAGCCCTCCTCTGCCACGCTCAAGGCCCGCAGGGCCGACCTGGCCGCGCTCGCCGAGATCATCGTCGGCCAGCTCGGACTGGAAACCACACAAGAGGAGGATCGGTTTCGACGGTGGCTCGGTGCGCTGGATCCCTCCCATCTGGACCGGGAGACGATCATCTCGGCCTTCGCCACCTACGCCACGAGCCACGCCGCGGCGTCGATCCGGCGGTGCCGCTCCACCTGGACGGGCTTTTGCCAGTGGCTGGTCGTCCACCGTCAGGTCCTCGAAACGAACCCTGTCGAGTTCGTGGAGCCGCCCAAGGCTCGTCGTTGGCGACCCCGCCCGATCTCGGAGGAGGACCTCGCTCGCATCGTGCAAGCCGCCCAGCGGCCCTACGAAAAGGCGCGCCAGCCGTGGCCCGAGTTGGAGCAGGCTCTGTGCGCGCTGTTCGTGGGAGCGGGGCTGCGGGTATCCGAGGCGATCTCGGTGCGTGTCGGGGATGTGCGTCGCTCCCCCATCGAGCTCACCAAGCTGTTCGTCACGGGGAAAGGCGGAGTCACCCGCACGATCCCGCTTCCTCCCGAGATCGTCGACGTCCTCGACCGCTACCTCGAGTCGCGCAAGGAGCGGCTGGGGCCTTTCCAGCCCACGGATCCGCTGATCCTCCGTCCCAACGGGAAGCCGCTCACC
>DASVDX010000039.1:0-13478 GCA_036380875.1 Acidimicrobiia bacterium | reverse complement strand
CGAGGCCGGCGACCGACAGGATGGTCGTGACCCAGTAGCCGCGGTTGAGGATGTTCATCGGGTCCTCGGTCTCGGACCCGCGGATGAAGAACATCGCGACGATCGTCGCCAGCAGGCCGAAGGCGCGGACCACGAGCGGGAAGAAGATCCAGGCCTCGGGGATGGGCCAGCCGGCGGCGACCGCGATGGCGTACACCGCGACGCCCAGGATCATCGCACCGATGTTCTCGGCGGCGGTCGACTCGAACAGGTCCGCTCCGCGGCCGGCGCAGTCGCCGACGTTGTCGCCCACCAGGTCGGCGATAACGGCCGGGTTACGTGGGTCGTCCTCGGGGATGCCGGCCTCGACCTTGCCGACGAGGTCGGCGCCCACGTCCGCCGCCTTCGTGTAGATGCCCCCGCCCACACGGGCGAACAGGGCAATGGAAGATCCGCCGAGGCCGATGGCGGTGATGATCTCGGCCGCCCGGTCGGTCCCGAAATCGGGGTTCGCCTGGACGAAGATCAGATAGCCGATGGCGACACCGAGCAATCCCAGGCCGGCGACCGTGAAGCCCATGACGGCGCCGCCACGGAAGGCGACGGGAAGGGCGCCGGGGATGCCGCCGAGGCGGGCGGCCTCGGTGGTGCGGGCGTTGGCGGCCGTGGCGATGCGCATGCCCACGAAACCAGCGGTGCCCGACAACAGGGCCCCGAACACGTAGGCGAGGGCACGGAGCAGCCCGTCCGGCAGGAGCAGCCCGATGAGGAGCGCCATCGCCACCACGAAGACGGCGACCCAGGTGTATTCGCGCCGGAGGAAGGCCATCGCTCCTTCGCGGATGGCAGAAGCCAGCTCCACCATGCGTTCGTTGCCCTGTGGCGTGGCGAGCACCGCCCGGGCGTAGAACACGGCAAGAGCAAGCGCCGCCAGCCCGGCGACGAGCGCGACGTACAGCAGAGTGTCGGTCATTGGTCCAGAACCTCCGGCAGGCGTGGGAGAAAAACCGCCCGGGAGTATAGGAGGCGCGCCTCTGGCCCCTCACATCGGACCGGTTGGGGTTCACCTTCCCGGCTCGACGGACCTACCCTGCCGCAGTCGCTTCGACCGAGAGTGGGGGTTCCCAGATGAAGCGAGTCATTTCCATCATCGTGGTTTTGGCGCTGGCTTTGGCAGCCTGCTCGAGTCTGGCGGCGCCGACCACCACGAGCCCCAGCACGACGAGCAGCAGCACGACGACGTCGTCGACCACGACCACCACGGCCCCGACGACGACCACGACCGTCTACTCGCTCGCCCTGGAAGGGGCAGGGGAAGCGCTGACGGAGTTCATGACGACGCTCTATTCCGGCGAGGCGGACCCCGAGAGCTTCCCGGCGCCGCGGCAGGTAGTGGAGGCTTTCGCCCAGGCGGAGAGCAAACCCCCGCTCGAGGGACGGGCCTCCGTCGCCGCCTGGGACGAGAAGGTCAGGCTCGGCGTGGTCCAGGTCGGAAACGACGTGACGCTGCTCGTCGCCGACCCCAAGTGGCGGGTGGTGGGCGGGTGGTGGCCTTCAGTGAAAGGCGGCACCCATCTAGGGGAGTTTCCGAAGATCGTGGCGGTCGTCGGCTCCGACGCCCGTCCCCGGGAACGCCGCGATGAGACACGCTCGGACTCGATCCACTTCGTAGGGATCGACGGAAAGGGAAACGCCGGCATAGTGGGTGTTCCCCGGGACTCGTGGGTCTCGATACCCGGATGGGGGCGGTCGAAGATCAACGCCGCCCTGTCGTTCGGTGGGCCGCAGTTGATGATGGAGACGTTCACAGACCTCACCGGGCTCGACTTCGACGGGTTCCTGCTCACCGGGTTCGCCGGTTTCGAAGGGCTGATCGAGGTCCTCGGTGGGCTCGAGATCGACGTCCCGCGGCGTTTCAACGACTCCGCCGCCAAGGCCGACATCCAGCCCGGCCCCCAGGTGCTCGACCCGAAGCAGACACTGGCCATGGCCCGCACCCGAAAGACCCTCCCCCGAGGAGACTTCGACCGTCAGTACCACGGCGGGCTGATCCTGATGGCCGCCCAGGCGATGTTGAAAGCGCGAGGACCTCTCGCCCTCCCTGATCTCCTCGCCCGCGCTCGCCCCCACGTCTCCACGAACTTCTGGCCGGGTGAGCTCCTGGTTCTGGCCGCCTCGGTCCTCCGGGTGGACCCGGCGAAGGTCGTCAACACCGTTGCCCCGGGTGGCACCGGATCCGCCGGCGGCGCCAGCGTCGTGTTCCTGAGCGACTCGGCGTCTTCCCTGTGGGAAGACCTGGCCGACGGTTCACTCGAAGCGCCCGACTAGCTCACTCGACTATGTCGGAAGCGGCCGGGCCGAACACGACCAGCAGGTCGACGTACGCCCCGGGGTTGTCGGCGCCGGCGAAGCGACGGCCGATCTGGGTGGCGCTTCTCCGGCCATAGACGCAGCGCATCAGCTCGAACCGGGATGTCCGGAGCTCGACCGGCGCGTCATCGGATCCGGCGAGCAACACCCCAGCGTCGTCCACGACTCGCACCGCCGGCAGCCCCGAGCTCTCCACCTTGCCCACGAAGACCTCGAAGGGCCGCCTCAGCGTCAGGTCGATGAGCTCCCCGGAGCGATTGCCGGGGAGGCCGACCGCCCCACGGATGTCCTGCTCGTGGACGGTGGCGTCGATGACCGGGACGTCGGCGTATCGCCCCGCCTTGCCGAGCAGGACTTCCAGTTGGGAGCCCGTCCGTTCCCATTCCCGCAGGACGATCGAAGTGGGAGTGCCGGCTCTGGCCGCCACCTGGGCGGCGGTCTCCTCCGGCGTGGGGATCCCGGTGAGACGGCCGGTGATCACGTCGTGAGCCACCCCTGCCAGGTGGGACACGACGTCGTGCACGGTCCAACCGGGGCACGACGGAACCGGTGTTTCGAGTTGCTGCGGCCCGAGCGACCTGACCAGGGACGAGACCTGCTCGCGCGCCTGGCTGTAGAGGGCTCCCAAGTCGCTCACGCCGGGCATGGTACGTGAGCGGCCGGAAGACTGCAGGGGACGCCCGGTCAGCGCCGGCGCCGGACCCACTCCTCGAAATCTGCGAGAGGCTTGGTGTTGGCGACGGAGTCACGAGCCGCCCACCCCCGCCGGGCCCATTCGACGCCATAGGCCATCCTCTTCAGGTCGCTGACGTGGTGGCTGTCGGTGGAGATGGTGAGGGTCACTCCGGCCCGTCCCGCCGCCCGGATCACGTCGGCGGTCGCGTCGAGACGGTCGAGGGCGCCGTTCACCTCCAACGCCACTCCGGTGACGGCCAGGCCCTCCAGGACCGCGTCGACGTCCAGTTCGACGCCGGGGCGACGTCCGACGTACCTCCCGGTCAGATGGCCGATGACAGACACCGACGGGTCGGCCAGGGCGGTCAAGACCCTCGCCGTCTGCGTCTCGCGGTCGAGATCGAAGTGAGAATGGATCGAGGCGACGCAGAACTCGAACTCCGCCCGGAACTCGGGGTCGTAGTCGAGCGATCCGTCCGGCCCGATGTTGAGCTCGCACCCGAAGAAGAGCCGGATTCCGTGACGCTGCTCCATCTCCCGGATCTGGTCGCGGTGGGCGAGCATTTCCTCGCGGGTAGAGCCGTTGATGGCGAGGTTCTCACCGTGGTCGGTGATGGCGACGTACTCGTAGCCGCGTTCGACCGCCGCCTTCACCATCTCCTCCAAGGTGGACCGGCCGTCGCCGGAGCGGGTGGTGTGGTAGTGGAGGTCGCCGCGGATGTCCTCCAGCTCGACCAGCTCGGGAAGCTCGCCGGCGGCGGCCGCCTCGATCTCGCCTGTGTTCTCCCGAAGCGGAGGAGGGATCCATGGCAGGTCGAGGGCGGCGTAGATCTCCTCTTCGGTCTTCGAGGCGATCGTCTTCTCCCCCTCCAGCAGGCCGTATTCGTTGAGCAGCCAGCCCCGATCGATGGCCCGCTGACGGAGAGCGATGTTGTGCGCCTTGGAGCCGGTGAAGTAGAGGATGGCAGCGCCGAACTGATCGGGGGCGACGGCGCGCACGTCGACCTGCAGCCCGGTGCGGGTCAGGATGGACGTCTTGGTGTCTCCGTGGCCGACGACCTCGGTGGCGAGGCGGTGGTGGGCGACATAGTCCATCACCGGCACCGGGTCGGTGGTGGCGACGACGATGTCGACGTCGCCGATGGTGTCGGAGAACCGCCGGAAGCTCCCGCACGGGACGGCGGCGGTGACGCCGGGCAGGGACGCCAGTTCCTCGGCGAGGGTGTTGGCGAGAGGCAGGACGTCGACGATCGGTGTGCGGCGGTCCTTGCCGTGGAGGCCGAGCCGCTCGATGGCCCGGGCGATCTTCTCCTCGGACGTCTTGCCCAGTCCCGGGAGGGTGCGGAGCCGTTCTTCGGCGATCGCCTGCTTGAGCCCGTCGAGGTCCTCGACACCCAACTCGGACCGGATGAGCTTGAGCGTCTTCGGGCCCAGCCCGGGAATGCGGGTGAGCTCGACGAACGATGGCGGGTATGCGGCACGCAGCTTCTCCAGCTTCGCCACCTTCCCGGTGGCGACGAACTCGAGGATCTTGTCCGCCGTGGCCCCGCCGACGCCTTTGATCGCCATCAACTCGGCTTTGGTCATCTTGGTGACGTCGACACCCGCCGCTTCGATCGCCGCCCGGGCGTTTTCGTAGGCCCTCACCTTGAACGCCTGCGGGCTGCCCTCCTCCAGGGTGGTGAGGCGGGCCAGTTCCGAGAGCATCTCGAGGACGTCCCGAGTGGTGGTCACGCTGGCAGGGTACCCCTTCCTCTACTTCGTCCCGTATGGGAACATCGCGTAGTGACCTCTCGCGAATCCCGCTCTCGGCCCGACAGCCAGCCGGATCGGCCCGGCTGGCGCGTCGAGGGCATGCCGGAGGACGAAGGCGATCGCTCGCCTCTCGGGAGATTGCCGGGTGGCCGCAACTTCTGGATCCTCGCCCTTCTGCTCCTGGCGCTGAACTTCTTCATCACGAACATGCTGCTGGGACCGCCGGCCCGCGTCCTGATCCCTTACACCTTCTTCATCGAACAGGTCGACGCCGGCAACGTCGAGTCCATCACGTCCACCGGCGACACCATCCAGGGCACTTTCCGCGAGCCGGTGGCCGAGCCGGACGCCGAGGAGCCCGACGCCCCTCGCTTCACCGAATTCGAAACGGAACGTCCGACGTTCGCGGAAGACGACCTGTTCCAGCGGCTGATGGAAAACGGAGTCGTCGTCAACGCCGAGCCCGCCGACGCCCCACCACCACTGTGGCAGCAGATCCTGTTCGGCTTCGGCCCGACCCTGCTCCTGCTCTACATCTTCTACCGGATCTTCCGGCGGGCGGGCACGGCCATGAGCAGCCTCGGCGGCCTCGGAGCCAGCCGTGCCCGCCGGTATGAGGCAGATCACGGCCGGACGACCTTCGAGGACGTGGCGGGCATCGACGACGCCGAGGAAGAGCTCGCCGAGATCGTCGACTTCCTGAAAGACCCCGACAAGTACACGCGGCTCGGTGGCACGATCCCCAAAGGGGTGCTCCTCACCGGTCCTCCCGGGACCGGGAAGACGCTCCTCGCCCGGGCGGTGGCGGGTGAAGCCGACGTGCCGTTCTTCTCGATATCCGCCTCGGAGTTCATCGAGATGGTCGTGGGCGTGGGTGCTTCCCGGGTGAGGGACCTGTTCGACCAGGCCAAGAAGGTCGCTCCGTCGATCATCTTCATCGACGAGCTGGACGCCATCGGCCGCTCCCGGGCGGGGGCGGCCACGGTCGGCGGCCACGACGAGCGCGAGCAGACCCTCAACCAGATCCTCACGGAGATGGACGGCTTCACCGGCTCGGAGGGGGTGATCGTGATCGCCGCCACCAACCGGCCCGAGATCCTCGACAAGGCGCTGCTGCGCCCGGGGCGGTTCGACCGCCAGGTCGTGGTCTCCCCGCCGGACCAGAGGGGTCGCAAGGCCATCCTCGAGGTACACACCCGCAAAGTGCCGCTGGCCGACGACGTGGACCTCGACGTGATCGCCTCCACGACGCCAGGCATGGTCGGCGCCGACCTCCGCAACCTGGTCAACGAGGCGGCGCTGATGGCGGCCCGGCGGGGGAACGAGAAGGTCACCGCTGCCGACTTCTCCGATGCGCTGGAGAAGGTGGTGCTCGGCGCCGAACGCCAGATCATGATGTCCGAGGAGGAGCGGAGGCGCACCGCCTACCACGAAGGCGGGCACGCCCTCATCGGGATGCTGCGCGCGGGCGCCGACCCGGTGCGGAAGGTGTCCATCATCCCCCGAGGACGTGCCCTGGGCGTGACCCTCCAGAGCCCGCAAGCAGACCGGTACGCCTACGACGCCGACTACCTGAAGGGGCGCATCGCCGGCCTGCTCGGTGGCCGGGCGGCGGAGGAACTGGTCTTCGGGGTGATCTCGAGCGGCGCCGAGAACGACATGGTCCAGGCCACTCAGATCGCCCGCGCCATGGTGGGCAAATGGGGAATGTCGCCCAAGGTCGGCCCGGTCGCCGTCCTGGACGAGCAACAGGTAGACGCCTTCGGTCGCCCCCAGGTGTCGGAGGACACCATGCGCCTCGTCGACGGTGAAGTGCGGCGCATCCTCGACGAGGCCTACGAAGAGGCGCTCGAACTGCTGGCCAAGAACCGTGACAAGCTGGATGCGTTGGCGACGGCGCTCCTCGACAAGGAGACGTTGGAAGAGGACGAGGCATATGCGGTCGCCGGCGTGGAAAGAACCACCGAGACGACTCCAGTCGAGTCGTGAACCTACCGATCCATCACGAAACCGACCGCTCTGAGGACACATGAACTGCCCGAACTGCAACGCCGAGATTCCCGACGAAGCGACCGTCTGCCCGTCCTGTTCCCATGAGCTGACGCCCGTCGTGGGCGAGACGCCGACCGAGGAGCCGAAGGCCTCCCGGCCGGGTTGGCTGGTCTTTGCGGGCGTAGGCGCTGTCGTCCTTGCGATCGGAGCAGCCGCTTTTGCCTTCAGCGGTCGAGGCGCCGCCCAAGGGTTCGCCGAGCGCATCCCCGCCGATGCGTTCGCCTACGTCGAGATCGACATCGAGGCGCTGATGTCGGACGAGGTGAAGGAAGTGGTGGCAGCCTTCGGCCCCGTCGTGGAAGCGGAGTCCGGTGAAGAGTTCGACGTCGACGCCTGGTTGGACGAGATCATCGATTCCTTCGATGAGGAACTGGCCGGGTTCGACATGACATACGAGCAGGACGTCGCCTCGTGGGCGACCGGGCCCGTGGCCATCGGCATGATCGGGGGCGCAGAGGAGCCCGACGTCGTCGCCGTTGTCGGGGGAAGCGATCCCGCCGCCTTGGACTCGTTCCTCTCGAAGCTCGAAGCCCAAGCCGACGGCACACAGGAGATCGCCGGCGTTCGTTTCCTGACCACTACCCAGGACGGCAAGCAGGTCCACCTGGGACGGGTGGACGACGACCTCGTCGCTACCAGCAGCGCCACCCTGGCCGAGACGATGGTCACCGGGCCCGAAGAGTCCCTGGCCGACCACGAAGCCTTCAACGCTCAGGTCGGTGCTCTGCAGGAAGACGGCATCTTCGTCTTCGCGGTGGACACCGAGAAGGCGACCGAGATCTCCGACGCGGCGGCGCCGATGAATCCGATGATGACGATGACCGGCCAGGATCTGGGCGCCTACACGACCGGATGGGTGGCCGGGTCGCTGGGAGTCGAACGAGGGAACATCCGCGTGGACTATGCGGCCACTGTGACCGACGACTTCCCGCTGCGCGGCGCCGACCCGGCGGTGGAGGAAGCGCTGCCCGCCGAGACGATCGCCTTCTTCCGAATCGGCTCGATGATCGACCAGCTCGCCCTGCTCGGGGAGTCGGGCATCCTCGACGGGATGGAGGAGGCTTACGGCCTCACTCTGGACGATCTCGTGGCCCTGTTCACGGTGGACGGCGCCGTCGGTGTGTGGCCGTCTACCGACCCGGAGATTCCAGTGAATGCGGCGGTAGTGGCCCTGTCCGACTCCAATCGGGCCGCGACGGTGGACAAGATCGCCGACCTCGGCACCACGCTGGGCTGGAACGTCGCCGAGGCGGACTGGGGGTACACGATCGAAGGCCTGGTCGGCCTCGGGACGCGGGATGCCCTGACGATCCTGGCCACCCAGACGAACCTGATCGGAGCGCCGCCGGAATCGTCGTTCGCCTCGAGTGACCTCAACCGACGAGCGCAATCGCTCGTCGGCGGCGACTTGGTGTTGGCCGTGGACACCCCGGCGCTCATCGATCTGGTCGACGGTTTGATCGGCATGGAGGACCCCGAAGCGGCCGAGACCCTGGCCTGCCTGCCGATCGGGGTGGTCGCCGCCGGCACGGAGATCTCGGGCCGCGACGTACGGGGCTCCACGGTGATCGAGATCACCGAACCCTGCTGAGAATCGGGTTTGTCCGCCCGGGGACTTACCGTTCCCGGGCGTGGACCCGTCGCTGATCGCTTCCTCTTGGTCCGAGTCGCCGGACTTCGCCGGTGACCTGGTCGAGATGCGCCACGTCGCTGCTCGCCCGGCGATCCACGCCGACACAGAGAGACCCCTCCACCCGAGAATCGCCGAGAGGCTGGGTGAGTTGGGTATCGACCGGCTGTATCGCCACCAGGCGCGGGCCATCGACTCGATCCGGGCGGGCCGGCACACGGTTGTGGTGGCGGGCACCGCCGCCGGCAAGACCCTGTGCTACCAGGTGCCGATCATGGAAGCGGCGCTGGAGGACCCCCGCTCGACCGCCTTCTGCATCTACCCCACCAAGGCACTGGCCCAGGACCAGGCCCGGTCGTTTTCGGTGGTCGCCGGGGACGTGGTCACCGCTGCCACCTACGACGGGGACACGCCCACCGACGAGCGAGCCGCCATCCGCCGTTCGGCGGGCGTGATCCTCACCAACCCCGACATGCTCCACGTGGGCATCCTCCCCCACCACGGCCGGTGGGCGGACTTCCTCCACCGCCTTCGGTACGTGGTCGTCGACGAACTGCACACACTGCGAGGGATCTTCGGAACCCACGTGTCCATGGTGCTGCGGCGACTGCGGCGCCTGTGCCGCCACTACGGGTCCGACCCCGTGTTCGTGTTCGGCTCCGCCACGATCGGCAATCCCGGCGAGCTCGCCTCCCGGCTGTGCGGGCTCGACGTGACGGTCGTCGACGAGGACAACTCACCGCGGGGTGAGCAATGGATGGTCCTGTGGAACCCCGAAATGGAGGACCCCGAGGAGGGACGGCGGCGTTCGGCGCTGGCGGAGGCCACCGACCTGTTCATCGACCTGGTCCGCCGCGACGTGTCGACGATCGTCTTCGCCCGCAGCCGGAAAGCCACCGAGCTGATCTACCGCTGGGCCACCGAGCGCCTCGACGCCGAGAAGGGCTCGCGGGTCGCCTCATACCGAGGCGGCTATCTGCCCCAGCAACGTCGCAGCATCGAGACGCAGCTGTTCAGCGGGGAGTTGACGGGGATCGTCACCACCAACGCCCTCG
Organism: Acidimicrobiia bacterium; assembly: GCA_036380875.1. Lineage (GTDB taxonomy): Bacteria > Actinomycetota > Acidimicrobiia > Spongiisociales > ZC4RG35 > ZC4RG17. The sequence goes on along the minus strand of DASVDX010000039.1, from coordinate 3,962 downwards.
AGCTGGGCATCGACGTCGGCTCCCTCGAGGCGGCGATCCTGACGACCTTCCCGGGGACGATCTCCTCCTTCCGCCAGCAAGCCGGGCGGGCGGGACGCAGCCAGGACACCTCGCTCGTGGTCTTGGTGGCCGGGGAGGACGCCCTCGACCAGTACTTCATGAGCCATCCCGACGAGCTCTTCGCCCGCCCATCGGAGGCGGTGGTGATCAACCCGTCCAATCCGGCGGTGGCGGAGGCACACGCCGGCTGCGCCGCCTACGAGCTGCCCCTGCGCCTGGAGGACCGGGAGGTGCTCGGAGAAGCGATCGAGGAAACAGCCAACGGCCTCGTCCAAGCTGGCCTGCTCCGCCTGCGGGACGACGCCTTGTATTGGGCGCACCGCCGCGCCCCCGCTCCACAGATCGACCTCCGTTCGTCCACCGGCCGCCGCTTCGACGTGATCGATCGCACGGGGTCACCTGAGCTGCTCGGCGTCCTCGACGAAGCACGTGCCTACCGCGACGGCCACGAAGGAGCCGTGTACCTGCACCAGGGCGACACCTACGTGGTCACCCGGCTCGACGTGCAGCACGGGGAGGTATGGGTGACCCGCCAGGACGTTGCCTACTACACCCAGCCGAAGGTGGACACCGACCTCGAGGTGCTCGACCGGCGCGCCGTCTGTGACCTCGGGCCTTGCCGCCTACACCTGGGGTCGGTTCGGGTCCACACGCAGGTCGTGGCGTACCAGAAGCGGGCCCTCGGGTCTCGGGATCTGCTCGACACGGTCTATCTCGACCTCCCGTCGGTCACCTACGAAACCGACGCCATCTGGCTCTCCATTCCCGACGGCGTCATCCGCCGAGCCGATGTGGGTCCCCAGGAGCTTCCCGGCACTCTGCATGCCGCCGAGCACGCCGGCATCGCCGTGCTGCCCTTGCGGGCCGTGTGCGACCGGTGGGACATCGGTGGGCTTTCGACCCCATGGCATCCGGTGTCGGGCGGGCCGACGATCTTCATCTACGAGGCGTATGCCGGAGGGGCGGGGATCTCCGCGGTGGCATTCCAGGCAGGTGCCGACCACTGGCAGGCGACCCTGGAGGCCGTCCGGAACTGCCCTTGCGCCCACGGCTGCCCGTCCTGTGTGCAGTCGCCCAAGTGCGGCAACTTCAACGAGCCGCTCGACAAGGCCGGAGCGGTCCGTCTGCTGGAGGCGGTCCTCAGGTGAGCGGAGCCACCTTCGCTCGAGTGAGACGGATCAGGTCGGAGGGCGCCAGCTCCACCTGGAGCCCGCGCTTGCCACCGCTGACGAAAACAGTCGCGAACCGCTCGACGGTCTCATCGACGAACGTCGGGAGCGACCGCCGCTGCCCGAACGGGCTGATCCCGCCGGGCAGGTAGCCGGTGAGACGAGCCGCATCCGACCGGTCCGCCAGCGAGGCCTTCTTGCCGCCGGCCACTCGGGCCAGAGCCTTCGTGGAGAGGCGCTGCGATACCGGGATGATGGCCACCACCACGTGTGACCCGTCGATCTCCGCCAGGAGAGTCTTGAACACCCGTTCCGGCTCGGCGCCGATTGCCAAAGCGACGGCCTCCCCGTAGCCCTCTCCTACTGCCTCGTCGACTTCGTAGTCGTACGTCTCGAATTCGACTCCTGCTTCCTCGAGGAACCGGATGGCCGCCGTGGACATGGGCGGGCACGTTAGCCCTCACCCACCGAGCAGCTGGCGCGGAGCGAACTCGGCTGCCGCCCGGGCCCGGACGGTCACCTCCCCGAAGACAGGGAGCTCTGTGGCCTTCGCCACCTCCACCGTGACGACCCGGGCGCCCAACCCGGGGACCTTCTCGCAGCCGCAGCGAACTAGCTCGGCGCCGTTGGCTCGGGCGTAGGCGGCGGCCTCGAAGACGGGATCACCGGGTAGGAACGTGAGAGGGGCGGCGGCCAGCGCCGCGGCGTCGGCGGCGGCGGTTGCCTGGGTGTAGGCGGCCACCACCCGGCCGACAGCCGCCAGCCCGGCGGCGACCACGACCAACCCGGAGATCAGGGCCACCGCCACGATCGTGGCCCCGCCTCGTTCGGTCACCGCTCGACGCGCATCGTGGCCCGACCGCCGATGGGCACCGTCAGCCGCTGGAGGAGCGGGGTTCGGAGGGCCTGGCGAACCTCGATTTCCACGGTGGCCGGACGGCCGACCACATGCGGGCGCGTCACGGTGATCCGGGCGGAGTCGCCGAGCTCTCCGAGCGCTCCCCGCACCGCCCGGGCGGCGGCGGCCGGATCGGGCTGGGTGGCGGCGACCCGGGCACCTTCCCGAGCCGCCGCCACCACGACGAGGCGGGTCCGCGCCAACGCCGCCACCTCGAGGCAGGTGACCAGCACCAGCAGGATCAGGGGAACGACGAGCACGAACTCCACCGTCGCCGACCCGCGGGAGCTCAGAACTTGCCCGCCACCCACGAGATGACCTTGCCGAACAGGTCGCTCAGCAAGCCGCCGCCGCTCCCCTGGAACCACTTGACGGCGAGGATGGCGAGGGCGGTGGCGGCGAGGATGACGAGGAAGTACTCGACCGTCGCCTGACCGCGTTCCTCCGCGAGTCTGGTGGTCAACCAATGCCATATCGCCCACATGGCGATGCTCCTTCCTTTCGCTGCCGGCATCCGGCCGGCTCCGGGGGGAAGTGAGACATCCCTCAGTTCCACAGCGGGCCCAACAGCGAGGTGACGAACTCGATGAGGACGGGTCCGTACACCATCAGGACGAATCCGGGGAGGACGAGGAGAGTCATCGGCAACATCAGGCGGATCGGGAGCCGACGGGCTCGAGCGACAGCTTCGGCGTGCCGCCTCCTCCTCTCCGCATCGATGAAGCCGCGGATCGTCGGCTCGGGAGGAGACCCGGAGACAGCGGCATCGGCCAGCTTCCGCAGCAGCGGGGCCAGCGGTCCCCGAGCCGAGCCGAGCGCCGGGGCGGAACCGATTCTCCGCGCCCGCCGCACCACTTCGTCCACACCCGGTATGCGGGGAGCTGCGCTCTCCAGTGCCGAGACGAGAGGCAGGCCGGCACCCACGAGCACCAGGAGGGTGGCCGCCACTTCCAACACGTCGGGCGACGGAAATATCCGCCTGCGAGACAGGCGCCCCAACGCCTCCATCGCAGCCAGCGCAGCCAGCCCGCCGACGGGGCCGGCGATGATCACTCCGCAGGAGGCCGCCGCGATCCGCCTCACCGCCGCCTCCTCGCCATGAAGACCATGACGACGATGCCACAACAGAAAAAGGCGGCGCCGATCCCGGCGAGCCACGCTCCTCCGGGCAGGCGCAGGAGTCGCTCGAGTCTTCCGGTGCCAGCCGCCCAGGCGAGATAGGCACCGGGGCCCCCGACCAGAACCGCCATCGAAGCCTGCACCGGCGCCAGCGCCGTTCGCAGCTCGGCCTCGGTGGCCGCCTGGGCCGAGACGTGGAGGGCCAGCTCCTCGAAGACCGGAAGCATCCTCCCCCCTCCTCCACCCGCTTCGACCGTCGTCCGGATGAGCTCTCCCGCCTTGGGCAGGACCCGTTCGACGCCTGCCAGGGCGTCCGGGATGGGATCCCCCACCTGGAGTCTGCGGACGATGCACGCGGCACCGTCTCGGTTTCGAAATGCGGCGAGTAGCGACGAGCGGAGCGAAGACCCCGCCCGGAGCTCCCCGATCACCGCCTCCACTACCTCCGTCTCGACGGCGAAGGGGTCCGGGAGGCGGGATCGGTGAGCCACGAGAACCGCTGCCACTGCCGCGGCCGTAGGCACCGGAAACCAGACGGCGCCGCCGAGGAGCGCCAGCAGTCGCCAATCGGCGCCTGCCACCACTCCCGCCGCCACGAGCAGCATCTCGATCACGGGCCCGCTCCCGCCAGCTCGGTGATCCGTCGACATCCGCCTGACCGTTCCACCTGCACGATCAGGTGGATGCCCGCTTCGATTTGACGTCGCACGGCCTCG
>DASVDX010000038.1:0-3171 GCA_036380875.1 Acidimicrobiia bacterium | reverse complement strand
CGAAGCCCACGAGCGTGTCGGCGAACCGGGCGCGTACCCACGGGGTCTCGATCGAGAACCGGGCGACGATCTCGTCGATCGCGGGCGTCCACTTCACCCGCCCGAGGCCCCGTGCCGCCTGGACCCGGATCTCCGGCTCCCGGTCGGAGAGGTGATCCAGGAGGACGGGCACCGTGTCCTCGCCACCCAACTCGGCCAGGGCCATGGCGGCCCGCAACCGTCTCACCCTCGGGAATGAAGCCTCGAGGTCGTGGGTCAGCTTCTGGACGACCCCGTGCCGGCTCATCAGGCGCTCCAGGCTGGCGAGGTCCGATCCGGCCAGGGCATTGCGGACGTCGATGAGGGCGTCGATGAAGACCGGGTCGGTGGCGGCTTCGGGAGGGATGGGGTCGGTGCAGTGCTCGTAGGTGACGTGCCGGCTGATGAGACGCATGTACTGGTGTTTCCGGGCCTCGGCGCGACGTCGGCGAGCCCTGTTGACGGCCTTGAGCACGATCAGCGAGGCCACCCCAAGGGCGTTGAGGACCAGCGCCACGAGCGTGGTGTATTGGATGGTCTCGAGAAGGGTCATATCGACCCCTACTCATCGGCGCGTTCGGGCCGCCTATGTAGTCAGATGCGCTGGCGGATTCGGGCCAGCAGCTCCGGGAGTCGGAACGGCTTGCGCACGTAGTCGACCGCCCCCCGGTCGAGGCTCTCCACCGCGGTGCGCTCGTCGTCGATCCCGGTGAGGATGATCACGGGCGTGTCGATCCCTGCCTCCCTCCATTTTTCGATGATCTCGATGCCGAGGAGCCCCGGCATCAGCTGGTCGAGGATGGCGAGGTCGTGCTCGGACTCCATACCGAGCTGGAGGGCCTGGTGCCCGTCGTTGGCGACGTCGACCTCGTATCCGTTGGACTCGAGGGCGGTCGTGAGCAGGGTGGTGATGGTCTCGGAGTCGTCGGCGATCAGGATCCTGGGCATAGGCGATCCGAACGGTACCCGTCGCCAGTGTCGGGGCGGGGGATCGGTAGCGCTCGCCGTGATCCTCAGGAGCCGGTGAGCCCGCCGAGCAGCCCGCCCATGACCAGGGTGGCGAAGACGGCACCGACCGCCACTGCCATCGTCAGACGGCTCGGTCGGATCGCCCAGGACAACCCCGACAGTGCCACCACGACACCGGCGACGACCAGGGCGATGTCCTGGACGTCCCATACCGGTGGGGTCTGCTTGAAGGTGGCCCCGAAATAACCCCAGAAGGCGAGGAAGCCGCCGAATGTCAACGCACCGAGTGCGCCGGCGATGCGCACGATCACGCCGAATGGTCGCTGCATCCACTCCGGCCAGGTGTCGAACAGCTTGTCGCTCAGGGGCAGCACCTTGGCTGTTGGACTCGTGGTCAAGGGCGAAGGTGTCATAACCCCGCACCCTTCGATGCTCTATAACGGTGTGGATGCCGATCGGGGCGCCGTGACCACATCCGAGACGGGGTTCGATGCCTTCTTCAAGCAGGTCGAGCCGAGAGTGAGGGCTGCCTTGTGTGCCGCGTTCGGAGTGGAGGTAGGTGCCGAGGCCGCAGCCGAGGCGATGGCCTTCGGTTGGGAGTCGTGGGAGAGGGTGTCCCGTATGGAGAACTCAGCCGGGTATCTGTTCAAGGTCGGACGTGACCGGGCGAGGCGAATTCGGAGCAGACAGCGTCGCGATCTCCCCCTGTTCCACGGGGTGGATCCGCTTCCGGAAGACTGGTTCGAGCCAGGTCTTCCCGGCGCCCTGGAGACGCTCAGCGAAAAGCAACGGTCTGCCGTGATCCTGCGCCACGGGTACGGGTGGTCGCTCGCCGACGTGGCTCAGGTCCTGGGTGTAGGCATCCCGACGGTGCAGAAGCACGCCGAGCGCGGGCTGGCCCGGCTGCGACGCGAGTTGGGTGTGGAGCGATGAGCGTGGACCTGGAACGGCAGCTGCATGCCTTCGCCCGGGCGCTGAATGCCCGGTCAAGGACGGTGACCGAGCGAGGCGTGGTTCCTGTTCCTCCCCGCCGCCGGCAGGCGCGCCCGGCATGGGCGATGGGTCTGGTCGTGGTCGTGCTCCTCGTGGCCCTCCCGCTCGTCTTCTTCCGGCGGCCGGAGACGGTGTCGCCCACCACCAGCACTGTCGTGGCCCCGTCGACCACGACGCCGGCAGAGACCACGACGCTGACCCATCCCGAGACGTCGGAGTGGCCCCCCTTCGTCTACCTGACCCCGGAAGGGATCGACAGCCCCCTCGGGCCGATCTGGAGAGGGGAGATCAAGGGCCCACGCAAGATCGTCAGGGACGGTTGGTACGGCCTGGTGTTCACCGACTCACGGGGCCTCTGGTGGCTCAAGGGGTTCACCGGTGATCACGCCGGCTCGGCGCCCGAGCTCGTTTCCGAGGTCACCGGGGAGTTGGTCGAGGTCGTGCACACCCCTTCGGGCCCCGTGGCCAGGATCGACACCTGCCCCTCCACCTACATCGACCTGCGCACCGGCACGACCGTGCCTCCCGTGGAGGGAAGGGTCAGGGTCGACTGCGTCACCGGCGTGGTGACCTGGGGGTGGCCCGGGGAGCTCGAAGTTGCCCTCACCGAGCCGGATGGGGACGGCATCGTGTGGATGGAGGTCACCGACGCAGGCGAGCTCGTCGCCCGGCTCCCCGTCGGCGGTCCGTACATCGCGGCCCGGATCGAGGACTTCCAGGGCCTATGGGTCCTCCTCTCCCGTGCCGGCTCCGACGGGCGCGATGCCCTGGAGGAGTTGGTCTGGGTCGCAGTTCCCGGCGGGGTCATCTTCGCCGAGGCGCCGTGGGAGGTGGCCTCGATCTCACTCGCCGGTCCCGACTCGCACGACCTGGGCTGGGAGCCCGACCTCTACCGACAGGCCATGGACGAGGCCGGACGGTTCTGGGCGCCCAACTGGACCGGCGAACGCGCCTATCGCCGGGTGTGGCCCGAGTTCCTCGACGCCCTGCCGGAGGTCTTCCGGACCGAGCGGAAAGGCGAGGTCCGGGAGGACGACGGGTCCACATACCTGATCACCGCCCTCGACGACCGCCTGCGGCGTCTCAGCGACGCCTGGGGCTGCCGGATACCCGGGCCCGACTGGTGCACCCTCGAGCATGGGGAGATCCAGTTCCGGTCCGGCGAGGACGAGCTCCTCTGGGTGCTGCCGC
>DASVDX010000037.1:0-19645 GCA_036380875.1 Acidimicrobiia bacterium | reverse complement strand
GGTCCCGCTCGACGGGGAGCACCGCCACGACCTGGGGGCCATGAAAGACGCCATCGACTCCAACACGACCGTCGTGTACGTGTGCAACCCGAACAACCCCACGGGCACGCACCTGCCGACCGACGACGTGCTGGAGTTCGTCGACTCGTTGCCCGAGAGGATCACGGTCGTGGTGGACGAGGCCTACGCCGAGTTCGTGACCGCCGCCGACTATCGCAGCCTGGCGACCGAGGCAGCCGAGCGCCCCAACCTGATCGTGACCCGCACCTTTTCGAAGATCTACTCCCTCGCATCGTTGCGGGTGGGGTATGCCATCGCCCATCCCCGCACGATCGCCGAGATGCGGAGAGCCCAGGCACCCTTCACCGTCACGCAGGTCGGCCAGGCGGGGGCTCTGGCTTCACTGAGGGCGGCCGACAGGGTGGCGGCCCGGGTCGAGGACAATGCTCGGGGGCGCGGGATCATCCTCGACACACTCGAAGACCTGGGCATCCCCCACGCCGACAGCCAGGCGAATTTCGTCTGGTATCAGTCCCAGTCGGCCGACCCGCGGAGCGACTACATCCGCGCCGGCATCATCGTCCGTACCTTTGGGAACGAGTGGGTGCGGGTGACGGTAGGGTCGGACACGGAAAATCGGCGATTCCTCGAGGCGTTGAGCGCCATCCGCTGAGGCATCTCGACCTCTCGCTGATTCCCTGATCTTCCCGGTCATCGCTACCTTTTCCTTCGTTTCCTCATTGGATCTTCATCAGGAGTCCGTTCGTGAATGCCATCGTCAGGGGATTCGTCGCTGCAGTCCGGCGCGCCCCCCTCGTAATCGTGATCGTTTCCCTGCTGGTGGCGGGGGTGCTGAGCTCTTTCGCCTCTCAGGTGGAGATCGCCACCGGTAACGAGGGCTTCGCACCCGACAACGCCGAGATCCAGGCGCTGGAGCGCGTGAGCGAACTGTTCGACGGCGACCAGCAGATGGTGTTCCAGGTCGTCATTCGTGATCCCGACGGGGATGTCATCTCTGCCGAGGGACTGCGAGTCGCGGCGGCGGTGGAGGAGGTGATCCGCCGGGAGGCTGGCGACGCGCTGCTCGAGTCCGAGATGCAGCCGGGGGTCGTTGGCTTCCTCACGCCGGCGCTGACGGCTGCCCAGATGCAGAACGTGCCGCTCGACGGCCTCGACGACGCAACCGTCGACACCCTCTATCAGGCCGCCCTGGAGCAGATGCCCCAGGAGCAGGCGGGTTTCATGTCGGGTCTCCTCGCTGAGGGGAGCAGCGGAGCCGAGGCAACTTCCGGGCTGATGCTCGCCTTCTTCGAGTTACCCGAGGGAGCGGCCGACGCCGAGGTGTTCGACGCTCAGATCGAGATGGAGGAGCGGATCGCCGCCGCCATGCAGGAGATCGACACATCTCTCGAGGTCCGCCCGTTCAGCAGCAACCTGCTATTCGGAGAGGTCGATTCGTTCACGTCTGAGGTCGGGCGTCTGTTCGCCTTCGCCGGAGCGATCATCGTCGTGATCCTCCTCTTCGTGTACTGGCTCAAGCCGCAAGGCGCGGTCACCTACGCCCAGGCGGGCCGGCGCACCTTCGCCGACATGCTGATCACCCTGCTCACGATCATGATGGCGATCGGCATGATGCAGGGCGCAGGCGTCCTGCTCGAAAGGATCGGAATCCTCGACGCCTTCTCGGCTCCCACCCAGGTCGTGCCGATCCTGATGATCGGGCTGGGTGTCGACTACGGCATCCACCTCATCAGCCGTTACCGCGAGGAGGTCGGCGAGGGGTACGGCGTCGACGAGGCGATGGGTATCTCGATCGGGACCTCGGGCGTTGCCCTCATCCTGGCGACGCTGACCACCGTCATCGGCTTCCTCACCAACATCTTCAACCCGGTCCCCGCCCTGAAGGACTTCGGGATCCTCGCCGCGGTGGGAATCGTCTTCTCGTTCCTCCTGATGATGCTCTTCGTCCCTTCCCTGCGGTTGCTGCTCGACCGCCGAGCGGAGCGGAAGGGTGTCCTGCCCGCCGAGTCGATGGCCACCGGTGGCGAGCGCCTCCTTCCCAAGCTGATGGGCCAGACGGCGGTGATCGCCGAGCGGCTCCCGTACATCGCTCTGACGCTGGCACTGGTTCTGGGCGGGCTCGGTTACTGGGGCTTCACCCAACTCGAGACCCGGTTCAGCTTCACCGACTTCCTCCCCGAGGATGCCCCCGCCGTGGAGACGATGGAGATCCTGCAGACCGACTTCGGTGGCGGCTTCGGAGAGCAGACCTACGCCCTGATCGAGGCGCCGGAGGGGGCGGACCTCGCGACGGGACGGCTCTGGAACGCCATGGTCGATGCCACCGCCCGGCTGGGGGAGGTCGAAGGAGTGGCTGCCTTCGACACCGATTTCGGGAGGATCCCCGACGCCTCTTCGCCGGTGTCGGTCTTCCAGCAGTTCTTCGCCCAGGGCATCCAGTCGGCGCCCCCCGAGATCCTCCTCGCGGCTCAGCAGGTGGGCCTGGGGCCGGACCAGAAGGCGCCGGACGACGCCGACATGGCCCCCCTCTACGAGGCGATGGCCCAGTCCGCTCCCGACGACGTGGCGGCCGTCACCCACTACGAAGGTGATCGGCTCACGGCCGTCTTGTTCGACGTGCGCACCCAGGCGGAAGAAGGGGCAGTCGACGACCTCCGCCGGGGATTCGACGAAGCCTTCGGCCTCGTGGAGCAGGCCGGGGCCTCGACGATCGTCACCGGTCAGAACATCATCGGCGACGTCGTGGTCAACGAGCTCACGGCCTCCCAGACCTGGTCGCTGTGGCTGACACTGATATCGGCGACGGTGGTGGTCGTCATCTTCTTCCTGATCCGGAACCGGCGGCCCTTCCTCGGTGTCATCACGATGGCGCCCGTGGCGCTCGTCGTGATGTGGACCTACGGGCTCATGTACGCCCTCGGCATCCCGCTGGGCCCTGTCACCGCCACCTTGGCCGCGTTGGCGATCGGCATCGGTGTGCCCTACACGATCCACCTCGCCCGCCGATTCGAGGAAGACCGCCTGGAGATGGACGACGTCGAGGAGGCGATCCGTTCGACGACCACCCACACCGGCGGCGCTCTGGCCGGGTCGGCGTTCACGACCATCGCCGGGTTCGGCATCCTCATGGTGTCGAGCCTGGTGCCCTTCAAGCAGATGGGGCAGGTGACGGCCTTCGCCATCGGCCTGTCGCTGGTCGCCGCCATCCTCGTTCTGCCTTCGATGCTCGTCTTGTGGGAGAAATGGCATCGGAAGCGGGACGGGCGGGATTCGACGGTGACCCAGCCGCAGCCTCCGGAGCCGGTGGCGACGGGCGGCGGCAGCGAAAGCTGACCGGTATAGGTCGTCCGACTCGGCTCGGAATAAAAGGGTCCCTCGTCCCACAGCGGATTTCGGCGGCGGCCGTAACGTATCGGCCGTGGTCGTCGATCCGTCCGAATCCCTGACCAGGGCCGCACGGTCGGTCCTGGAGCGCCGCTACGGGCTGCGTGTGGCTCGCATCTCCCATCTGGCCACCCATTCGAACATCCTCTACCGAGTGGACACGGCCGATGGGAGGCGCCTCGTCCTGCGCGTCAGCCAGCCGGCGGCCAACACGCGCATCAACCTCGAAATCGAGGTTGCATGGCTGTCGACTCTCGTCGGCGACCCGGACCTCAATATCGCCGAGCCGATCCCGACCGCCGATGGTCACTACATCGTCGACCTCTTGGCCGACGGCCCCCTGCGGCATTGCGTGTTGTTCACGTGGGTTCCCGGTGAGCCGCTCGGCGAGGGGGCGGGCACGTCCGGCTACCGGGCGATGGGCCGCCTTTCGGCTCTGCTCCACCGGCACGGCGAATGGCGCCCCCCGGCGGGACTCGACCTCCGGCGGTGGGACCAGACCTTCTACTACCCGCCTGAGCTCGAGAAGGTCGTCGTCGAAGACTTCCGTTACGACCACCTCTTCAACGGTCTGCGGCCCCTGCTCCGCCGGACAGCGGAGCTCGGCGACTACTTCATCTCCCGACGTTGGGGAGAAGAGCCGCCGATGGTGGTCCACGGAGATCTCCACGAGTGGAACGTCCACCTCTACATGGGCCGGGCCTGGGCGATCGATTTCGAGGACGTGATGCTGGCTCTTCCGTCCCAGGACATCGCCACGTCCCTCTATGCCGCCCGGACCCGCCCCGACTTGGCGGCGATCGTGGATGCCTTCCGGCAGGGCTACGAGGAGCATCGGGAGTGGCCTGTCGGCGACGTGCTGGAGCTGGAGATCTATTGGGCGGCCCGGCAGGTGATGCTGATGAACCACGCCGCCCAGGTGTTGAGCGAAAAGCAGGCCCGCGCCTATTTCCAGCAGGTCGTGCCCTGGCTCCGAGCGTTCATGGACAAGGCGGTCCCGGCCCCGGCTGGTTAGCCTGAGCGCTCCCGACTCGAAGGGAGCGTTGTGCCGTCATTAGAGGAGTTCTGCACGATCCAGGCGTCGATGGCCCCGCGGATGGTCGGCCGCGTCCCGGCCGGAACCCGCATCGACTTCCCGTTCGAGGGAACCGCCACCAGCCCTCACTGGGAGGGGGAGAGGCCGGTGAGGGGAGTCGACTACGTCACGGTGCGGGGCGACGGCAACATGGACCTGGACATCCACGCCACGATCGGCGAGGGGCGGGAGACGGTGGCGTACACCGCCACCGGGGTCAGTATCGCCCACGAAGACCGCAGTGCCTCGCCCCAGGAGCTGATCGTGTTCCAGACGGGCAACGAGGACCTGGCGTGGCTCAACTCAGCCGTCGGAGTGGGTTTGGGTCGCGGCGCAGAGGGGCAGCTCTCCCTCACCATCTACGTAGTCAGGCCATGACATGGACCTAGGGGACATGGACAGAGCCACGTGGACATAGGGCTGGTCGCCGCCAGCGGATGGGCATCCGGTCTCAACGTCTATGCCGTCGTACTCGTTCTCGGGCTGTTGGGGAGGCTGACCGACAACGTCCTACCCGAACAGCTCAGCTCCTGGCCGGTCCTCGCGGTGGCGGGCGTCATGTATGTCGTCGAGTTCTTCGTCGACAAGGTCCCCTATCTCGACGACATCTGGGACGCCGTGCACACGGTGATCCGTCCCGTCGCCGCCGGCTGGGTCGGCTACCTGCTCGCCGGTGAACTCGACCTGTCGCCGATCCTGGGCGCAGGAACGTCGGGAGTCACAGCCTTGGCCGCTCACTCGACCAAGGCGACGACCCGGGCGGCGGTCAACGTGTCGCCGGAGCCGTTCAGCAACATCGGCCTTTCTCTTTTCGAGGACGGCCTGGTGGTCGGACTGGTGCTGCTGGCGGTCGAATACCCGTTGATCGCCCTGGTGGTCGTGATCCTCTTTCTCGTCCTCGGCGTGTGGCTGGTGGTGGCTCTGTGGCGGGCGATCGGCCGGGTGGCCCGGCGCATCTCGGCCCGGTACTCGACCCAGCAGTGACCTAGACGGAGCGGAAATCGGCAGGCCTCTTCTCGAGGAACGCCTTCATGCCCTCCAGATGAGCCGGCGATATCCCCATTTCTCCCTGGGTGACCCGCTCCGCATCCACGGCCGTGGCCATGTCGGAGGCCGCCGCCGCGATGAGCAGCCGACGGGTGGCGGCGTAGGCAGATGTCGGCCCGTCGGCCAGCTTCGAGGCGATCTCGACGGCCTCGTCGACCACCGACTCGACCGGAGTCACGGCTGCGGTCAACCCCAGCGACTCGGCTTCGTCGGCGGGCATGCGACGGTTTGTGAACGTGAACTCGATCGCCCGGGAGAGGCCGATGTGGTGTGGCAAGAGCCACGTGGTGCCGGTGTCGGGGATCAGGGCCAACCCGATGAAGGCCGAGAGGAAGAAGGCCGAGTCGGCCATGACTCGCAGGTCACAGGCCAGAGCCAGGCCCAGCCCCGCCCCGGCGGCGGCACCGTTGACGGCGGCGACGGTGGGAAGCGGAGCGGCGAGCAGAGCCTCCACCATGGGGTTGAACCGGTCGTGGATCACCCGGGCGAGATCGGGGCCGCCCGTCTCGTATTCGCCCATCAGATCCGACAGATCCGCGCCCGAACAGAACGCCTTTCCGGCACCGGTGATCACCACTGCCCGGGCCTCGTTTCCCGCCCGTTCGAGCCCTTCGATCAGGCCGTCGCACAACTCCTGGGTCACGGCGTTGAACCGGTCCGGGCGGTCGAAGGTGAGCAGAGCCACGTCGCCCTGTATCTCGTAACGCACAGACATGAGGCGAGAGTAGGCGGGATGGACCCAGCGCGCCGTTAAGTTGGTCCGAAGCGATCGGACGATGGGATTGGCGCAGCGCTGTTCATTCTGCGGAGAAGACAGGCGGGGGGTGGACCGACTCGTCGAAGGGCACGGCGGGGTGGCCATCTGCGGCGACTGCGCCCGGATCGCGGCGGAGCTGACCGCTGAGCCCGAGCCCGGCACGGGCGACCTCCTCGTCACCGGCATCGGAACCCTGGTGACCAACGACACCCGCTATGGAGGGCTGCTCGGCGAGGTGCCGGGGGCAGCGCTGGCGGTCCGCAATGGGCGAGTCACCTGGGTGGGGCGCGAGCGCGCCCTGCCCGACCGCTACCGGGAGCTGCCGGAGGTGGACTGCGGAGGCCGCATGGTCGTTCCCGGCTTCGTCGACGCCCATCGGCATTTCCCGGCTTCTGCCGGCACCGACCTGACGTCTTACACGGAAGCCGCTGCCGACCAGTTGGGCCGGCTCCTCGAACAAGGGGCGACGACCGTCGAATTGCGCAGTTTCGGCGCCCCCGATCCCGAAACCGAAGTGACGGTGCTGTCGGCCATCGCCGCCGCCTCCGAGATGCTGCCGTGTGACGTGGTGGCGGCGGTGGTCGTCGGCACTGACCCACCGCCTCGTGGTCGGGGGTACCAGACGATGCTCGAGACGCTGCTCCTGCCCACCGTCGCTTCGATCGCCTCCTATGTCGATGTGGTCGTGGGTGGGCCCTTGGACCGGGATGCCGCCAAGTCGGTGATCGTGACCGGCCGTCGCCACGGCCTGAGGCCCCGGGTGCACGTCTCCGACTTCGAGGCGCTGGAGGTGGGTCTCGAAGGTGGGGCCGTGTCCGTCGACGGTCTGTGGGGCGTGGACGGCTCGACCGCTCCTCTGGCAGAAACCGGGATCGTGGCGGTCTCGGTTCCTGCCGCCTCTTGGATGGGCAGCATGGTGGAGCCGGCAGCTGCCCTGTGGGAAGCCGGGGCGATAGTCGCGCTGGGGAGCGGATGCTCACAAGGCGCGGTCCCCACGATCCCCATGGCGATGGCAGTGGCCGTGCACGACGGAGGCATGAGGCCGGAGGCGGCACTGTGGGCGGCGACCCGAGGCGGGGCACTCGCCCTGGAGGAGCCGCAGAAAGGGATGCTGGGTCTCGGGGCGACCGCCGACCTCGTGGTGCTCGACGCCGAGACCCCGGCGGACATCGTGGCAGAGCCGGGACGGGACCCCGTCCATCGGGTGGTGAAGGACGGCTCCCCTCTCTGAGTGCTGGATCGTCACAGATAGAATCGCCCCGTGGCCCCTCTCCCCGATTTCTGGCGTTCGGGTCATCTGATCGCCCACCGGGGCAGTCGGATCCTCTGGCCGGAGAACACGATGGTCGCCTTCGGCAACGCGTTGGAGTCCGGTGCCCACCATCTCGAGACCGACCTCCACATCACCGCCGACGGCCACCTGGTGTGCTTCCACGACGACGACGTCGACCGGACCACCGACGGAACTGGGCCGGTGTCTTCCTACACGCTGGCCGATTTGAGAAAGCTGGACGCCGGTTATCGCCATCGGGTCGACGGCGACTTCCCGTTCCGAGGCCGCGGCATTCGCATCCCCACCCTGGGGGAGGTGCTGGCGACTTTCCCCGACGTGGGCGTAGTCGTCGACCTGAAACAAGACGGCCTGGAGGAGCCGCTGGTCGAGCTCCTCGACAAGCTCGGTGCCTGGCACCGGGTGATCGTCGGGAGCTTCTCCGACGAGCGTCTCGAACGTGTCCACCGGGTCTCGCAAGGAAAGGTGATCCGCTCCGGCGGCATGCGTGCCGTCCGCCGCTGGTGGGCGACCAGCAGAGCCGGACGCCCCGGGCCGGCGGGTTACGCAGCTCTCCAGGTGCCGCCCACCTGGGGTGGCCTGCGAGTCGTCGACAGTCGATTCGTCGAGACCGCCCACGCAGCCGGGCTGGTCGTGCACGTGTGGACCGTCAACCATCCCGACGAGGTGAAGACGCTGCGCGATCTCGGCGTCGACGCGGTCATCACCGACCGCATCGACCTCGTGCAGTAGTCAGCCGGCAGGGAGCGGCGGAAGCCGACGCGATCTGTGAACTGTCCGGGTTCTGAGACTCGCGCGACCGGCTCGTGACGCCAGTACGCCGACACGCGGGGGTTTGGGGGGTCGTCCCCCCACCCGAGCGAAGCGAGGGAAATCAGAGCCGACTGGAAGGTCAGAACAGAGCCGGCTTGAAGGAGAGCCGCCGCGTTTCGTACTCGGAGATGGCGTCCTCGTGGCGGAGGGTGAGGCCGATGTCGTCGAGGCCCTCCATGAGGCACCACTTCACGAACGGGTCGATCTCGAAGCGGGCCTCGAACTGCTCCCGATAGGCGACGGTCTGCTCGGGAAGCGACACCGTGATCTCCGCTGTCGGGTCGTTTTCGGCCAGCTCGATCAGATAGTCGCACTCCTTCGGCGACAACTCGACGGGCAGCAATCCGATCTTCGTGCAGTTGGTGCGGAAGATGTCGGCGAACGAGGGGGCGATGATCGCCTCGAAACCCCAGTCCTGCAGACCCCACGGGGCGTGCTCCCGACTCGACCCCGAACCGAAGTTGGGGCCTGTGACGAGGATCTTGGCATTGGCGTATTCGGGCCGCTCGAGGACGAAGTCGGGGTCCTTGCGCCAATCGGCGAACACGAACTGCCCATACCCGGTGCGCTCCACCCGCTTGAGGTACTGCTTGGGCATGATCTGATCGGTGTCGATGTTGGCCCTCGGCAGCGGAGCGATCGACCCGGTGATCTCGTTGATCGGATTCATCTCAGTTCCTCACAGCCAGTCGCGCACGTCGGTCAGGTAGCCGTTGACGGCGGCGGCGATCGCCATCGGCGGGCTGAGCAGGTGGGTCCGTCCTCCCGGGCCCTGGCGGCCCTCGAAGTTGCGGTTGGAGGTGGAAGCGCACCGCTCGCCCGGTGACAGGATGTCGGGGTTCATACCCAGGCACATCGAGCAGCCGGCGTCGCGCCATTCGAACCCCGCCTCCTTGAAGATCCGGTCGAGGCCCTCGTCTTCGGCTTGCATCTTCACCAGGCCCGAGCCGGGGACCACCATCGCCGACACCCATGGGGCCACCTTCTTCCCCTCCAGGAGCGAAGCTCCCAAGCGCAGGTCCTCGATACGGGCGTTGGTGCAGGAGCCGAAGAACACCCGGTCGATGCGGATCTCGGTCATCGGGGTGCCCGGCTCCAGATCCATGTACTCGAGGGCCCGTACCGCCGACTCCCGCTCCACCGGGTCGTCGAACTCGTCGGGTGAAGGGACCCGCCCGGTGATCGGCACGGTCTGGCCGGGGTTGGTGCCCCACGACACGTACGGCTCCAGCTCGGCGGCGGGCACGTACATCTCTGTGTCGAACGCGGCGTCGGGATCGGTGAAGAGGGTCCGCCAGTAATCCAGCGCCTTCTCCCAGTCGCTGCCTTTCGGTGCTCGAGGGCGGCCCTCGAGATAGGCGAAAGTGGTGTCGTCGGGGGCGACGAGCCCGGCGCGGCCGCCGCCTTCGATCGACATGTTGCAGATGGTCATCCGCCCTTCCATCGACAAGGAGCGGATCGTCGAGCCCCGGTACTCGATCACGTGGCCGGTGGCACCGGCGGTGCCCATCCGGGCGATGATCCCGAGGATGATGTCCTTGGCCGTCACCCCCAGGGGGAGTTCGCCGTCGACCTCGATGCTCATCGACTTGGGCTTGATCTGGGGCAGTGTCTGGGTGGCCAGCACGTGCTCCACCTCGGATGTGCCGATGCCGAAGGCGAGGGCTCCGAAAGCGCCGTGGGTGGCGGTGTGGCTGTCGCCGCACACGATCGTCATCCCCGGCTGGGTGATGCCCTGTTCGGGTCCGATCACATGAACGATGCCCTGACGGGGGTCGTCGAGGCCGAACAGCGTGATGCCGAAGTCCTGGCAGTTGGCGACCAGCGTGTCGATCTGCTTCTTCGACAGCGGGTCGCGGATCCCGAGGGCGCGGTCGGCGGTGGGAACGCCGTGGTCGATGGTCGCCAAGGTCAGGTCCGGGCGGCGCACCCGGCGACCGGCGAGACGCAGGGACTCGAAAGCCTGGGGAGAGGTGACTTCGTGGACGAGGTGCAGGTCGATGTAGAGCAGGTCGGGTTCGCCCGGCGCGGAGCGGACCACGTGGTCGTCCCAGATCTTTTCGAAGAGGGTCTTGGCGGCCATGTTTCTCAGTTTCCCGGGATGGTCGGTGAGGGGCAATCGAAAAGTCTCGCCGCCTCTTCATATCACACAAAATCCACGGCAGAAAGGGAGGGCGGAATGATCGCCGCTCGTCCGGCGTTGCCGCCCGGAGAGAAACGAAAGGATCAGCATGGCCATAGATGTCGGAACCTATGGCGTGTGGCGGAGGGCACGGGAATTGTCCGTCGACCTCGCCCGCCAGGTCGAAGCTCTGGGGTTCAACACTCTCTGGGTGGGCGGTTCGCCACCTGCCGACCTCAGCCTGGTCGAGGAGCTGCTGGAATCCACCGAGTCGCTGGTCATCGCCACCGGCGTGGTCAACATGTGGAAGGCGGACGCCGACGAGGTGGCGGGCTCGTACCACCGGATCGCCACCCGTCACGCCGACCGCTTCCTCCTCGGGGTGGGGATCGGGCACCCCGAAGCGACCGCCGAGTATCGAAATCCCTACGAGACCATCGTGGGCTATCTCGACCGCCTCGACGCGGCGGGTGTCCCCCGAGATGCCATCGTCCTCGCCGCTCTCGGGCCCAAGGTGCTGCGCCTCTCCGCCGAGCGCACCGCCGGCGCCCACCCCTATCTCACTACTCCCCGCCACACCCGCATGGCTCGGGAGACGTTGGGGCAAGGCCCACTGCTCGCGCCCGAGCAGAAGGCGATCCTGTCGAGTGATCCCGAAGAGGCCCGGCGGATCGGCCGCGAGGCGGTAGGTGACTCATATCTACGGCTGGTCAACTACCGCCGCAGCCTGCTCCGCGAAGGCTGGACCGAAGCGGACATGGACGACGGCGGCAGCGACCGGCTCATCGACGCCCTGATCCTCCACGGAACCGTGGAGGAGGTGGCCGCGGGTCTCAACGCTCACATCGAGGCCGGGGCCGACCACGTCAGCGTGCACGCCCTCGGCGACGACCCACTGGACACTCTCCGTCCTCTGGCCGCCGAACTGGGACTGAAGGGAGAAAGCTCGTGAAGGTCAAGCAGATGCGCCTCGTCGTCACCGCCGAGGACTACGACGCCGCCGTCGCCTTCTACCGCGACGTCCTGGGAATGCCGCAAGAGGACGCCTTCTCCGACGAGGACGGGCGGGTCGTGATCCTGCAGGCGGGCAGGGCGACCCTCGAGATAGCCGACGCCAGCCACGCCGATTACGTCGACGAAGTCGAGGTGGGCCGCCGGGTGGCCGGTCACATCCGGGTGGCGTTCGAGGTCGAGGACGCCGAATCCGCCACGAAGCGGGTCGCCGATGAGGGGATCGAGGTGATCGCCCCGCCCACTTTGACGCCCTGGAACTCGCTCAATTCGCGTCTCGCCGGCCCGGCGGGCCTGCAGCTCACCCTGTTCGAGGAATTGGGCGAGAAGGTGTCGTGAGCGGCTATGACTCGAGCCCGCGGCGGAAGTCGTCGGATGTCGACTCGTCGTAGCCGACCAAGAGCACCCGGTCGAGTGTGCCGGGGTGCTGGTCGAGCCAATCCTCCACGGTCTGGGCGATGACCCGGGTGGCTTCCGCCCGCGGGTAGCCGAAGATGCCTGCCGAGATGGCGGGCAGGGCCACCGAACGGGCGCCGAGCTCCGCCGAACGGTCGAGGGCGGCGGTCACTGCCTGACGGAGCAGCCCTTCGTTGTCTTGTCCGTCCCGGTAACGGGGCCCGACCACGTGCACCACCCACTTCGCCGGCATGTTCCCGGCACCGGTGTGGGCGGTTTGGCCAGGGCCGACCGGGCCATGCTTCTTCACCCACTCATTGGACTCGGCGTCGACCACCGGCGCTCCGGCCCGGGCGATCGCCGCTGCCACGCCTCCGCCGTGCTGGAGGTACTCGTTGGCGGCGTTGACGACAACGTCGACTTCCAGGCGGGTGATGTCACCTGTCACGACTTCGATGGCCATGCGTTCGAGACTAGACCGCCGATGGTTAGATAGCCCGATGCGCCTCGCCGTGGTGTTGCTGCTCGTCGCGGCGTCTTCCGGGGTCCGGTTCGTGTCACCTCAGGCGTCCGCCGACCGCGCCACCGACGACACGATGGAAGTCGAGTTGTCGGTGAGCCTCGCCGGCTCCGACGGACCGGTGGTCGCCCATCTGGTGCTTCCGGGCGAGGAGCCGGAGGCGAGGCCGCTCATGGACCGCGGAGGCGGCGTGTGGGGGTCGACGTTCGAACTGCGTCGGGCCGACTGGAGGGTCGTCTTCGAAGACGTCTCATCGGGTGTGCTCTCCGAGGAGCATTCGCTGACCGGGATTGGTCTCGACCCGGCCGTACTCGGGATCACGCCTCCGAGTACGGCGGAGGACTCCGGCGGCGCCGTCCCGCCCCCGGCACTCGCCGCCGCCCTCGCCGCGGGGGTCGTGGTCTTCCTGGCCGTGCTCGCCTGGCGGCTCACGCCCCGCCAGCTTCCTCCTCGACGGCGGCGATCCGGGCGGAGTTGAGCCGGGGCAGGGCGTACAGGAACGCGATCACGTGGAAGGCCCCGGCGATCACGAAGGGGAGTCGCAGCGCCCATTCCCGTCCCAGCAACGGCTCGGCCGCCGACACGATCGCTCCGCCGAGGAGGGCGCCCAACGACATCATCCCCCAGCCGAAGAACCGGTACACGGAGTTCACCCTCCCCAGCAGGGTGTCGGGTATGGCTCGCTGGCGCAGTGACACCGTGATCACATTCCACAACACCGCGAGGAACGACTCGGCGAGGAACATCACCCACACCACGATCGCCGAGGACGTGAGCCCGATGGTGAGGAAGGCGACCGCTCCGCCCAGGAGCGTGACGAACAGCGAAGGTCCTTTGCCGATCCGAGCGGACACCCGGTGCGCCACCATCGATCCCACCACGCCCCCGACGGCGCCGGAGGTCAGGAGCGCCCCGAAGGCGGCGGCGTCGAGCTCGAGGATCTCCTGGACGAAGAGGACGTAGATGGCGAATGTCATCATCGACAGGCCGTTGATCACGCCGAGGATCAGCGCCATGGGCCGGAAAAGCGAGTGACTCCACAGCCAGGTCACCCCCTCCTTCAGTTGGGCCCGGAAGGACGGCCGCGGCCCTTCGGCGACCGGGGAACGAAACTCGCCGCCGATCAGCAGGACAAGGACGGCCGCCACTGCGAACGTGCTGGCGTCGACGAAGACGGGCAGGGCGAGGGCGACGGCGAGGAGCAGGCCGCCCACCGGCGGGCCCACGAACGAGTTCATCACCATCTCGGCGCCCCACAGGCGGCCGTTGGCCTTCTCCAGCTGATCGGCGGGCACGATGGCGGGAAGGATCGTCTGGGCGGCGTTGTCGCGCAGGACCTCGGCACAGCCCATCAGAAAGGACGCCCCGATCACGACCCAGAGCAGGAACGTCTTCAGGGTGCCTTCCGGTCCCGGCCCGGTGAGGACGTCGGAGTTCGCTGCCACGATCGCGGCGACGGAGAGCATCAACCCGAATCGGATCAGGTCCATCCCCACCATCAGCCGGCGACGGTCGGAGCGGTCGGTCACCACACCGGCAGGGAGGCTGACGACCAACCAGGGCAGACGCAGAGCGACAGTCACCAGGCCGAGCTCGAAACCGTCGCGAGTGATGGCCGCCGCCAGCCAGGGGTAGGCGACGGTGCTGACGCCGTCGCCGAAGTTCGAAGTCACGGAAGCGATCCAGAGCTTCCAGTAGTTGCGACCCAGCTGTGCTTTCAACCTCCACCTCCACGCCGGGAGGAGAGCCGGGCTCCCCCTACGCGATCGGGGCGAGGCCGCTCCGCCTCGCCCCAGCCTGCCGACGGTCCGCTGTCAGTTGCTCCGTCGGCTCAGGATGCGGTCCTTGATCCTCTGGCACTCCGGGCAAACCGGATACTTCGACGGGTCCCGGCTCGGGATCCACTTCTTGCCGCAGAGCGCCCGGATCGGCTTGCCCTCCACGATGGCGGCGGTGATCTTCGCCTTGGGGTCGCGCCCGATGACGTAGTGGGCGAACCGATCGTGGTCGCCGGTGCCGGCGTCCCCCGGGCGGGCGTCGACGTCGGAGCGGATTTCGGTCTCGTTCATGGCTCGAACGTCGGGCAGGATACCGGAGACGGACGGCGGTCTCTACCAGCCGGAACCGCCGCCTCCGCCGCCACCCCCGCCGAAGCCGCCTCCGAATCCACCACCGCCGCCGAAGCCTCCCCAGGAGAAGCCACCGCCTCCTCCACCCCAGCTGGAGCCACCGCCGGACGATCCCCAGCCACCGAAGCCTCCGCCGCCTCCGAATCCGCCGAACCAGGTGCGGTCTTCCCAAGACCTGTCGCGATAGACCTCCCGCCAGCCCAAGCCGTGGGTCATGGTCGAGGTCATGATCCAGTGGTAGTAGAAGAGGAAAAACGGATCGAAGTAGCGCATTCCCCGTGGGAGCGGCTTTCCCGTCCAGGTGTCCCGCTGACCGCCGGTCCCGGCATGCGCCAGCTCGGGGGCGTAGCGCTCGGCGTCCTGGACGGACGAGCGGGCCAACTCCTGGCGCTGGGCGGCGTAGGCGAGGGCGAACTCGCGAGGTCCTCTGGGGTCGGAGGCGCCGAAGGCAGCCGCGACGTCGGCGTAGGAGCCGGTCAGGCCGAGGTCGGCGAGTGCTTCTCGGGCCTCCCGCCAGCGCCGCATCGCTTGGGACGGCTCGAGGGAGAGAGCGAGCACTGCGGCGATCGTGCGGATATCGGCACTCGCCACGTCGACTTTCGCCAGTTCGTCGACCAGTTCCTGGTAGGTGTCGATGGCCCGGTCCCCTGCCCGGGACAGGGCGGCGGCGATCGAGACGGGGATGCCGAGACGATCCGCTACGGCGCGGATCTCCTGCATCTCCCGCTTGCCCCGCAGGCCGGCCAGAGCCATCTCCACCGCCGTGGGCGGGTCGACGCGCAGACGGCGGGCCTCCTCGTACGACTCGATGAACTCGTCGACGTCCTCCTCGTCGTTGTTCATGACCAGGAAGGCCGCCAGCGACGGCAAGTCGACCCCGTCCTGGAGGAGCGTGCTCGAGCTGCGGCGCAGGGTCTCCAGCACCGCGTTGTAACGCTCGGTGGCGTCATCGGGGTCGGTTCCCAGGTCAGCGAGGGCGGCCGCCACCGCCGGGCGAGTGGGGATGTTGGGAAGCTTCGAATAGAGCTCTTCCAACAGCTTCGTCTTCTGCGCCGCCTCCTCGGCGACCGCGGCCAGCTCCTCGAGCGACTCCGAGAGTGGGGCCTCCTTCTTCAGCACCGGCGCCGCCTCCAGGATCCGCTCCCCCCGGTCCGTGACGATCACCGGGCCGATCGGCGTGTCCACGGCCCGCGTCGACACCTCGCGCGCCAGGCGGGTGGATGCTTCGGCCACCCGGTAGGGGCGGAGCGACTCGACCAGTTCAGCCAGGTTCTGGCGCTTGATGGCGAACGTCTCCGGGTCCGGATCCTCGGCGGCCTCTTCGGCGGCGGTCCTCACTGCTCCTTCCAGCAGTTCCTGTTCACCGCTGACCCTCATTTCGAGGGGCATCTGGCGGTACTCGGTGATCTTGGCTTCGTTGCCGACCGCCACCGCGCCTCGGACCCACAGCGCCTCGAGCACGGAGGCCTCGGCGGTCTCGGGGTTGGTCAGGGCCTCCACCGCCACGGCGGTCACCGGGTCGGGAGCGGTTTCGGCGGCGGGTGGCTCCAGCAGCAAGTCGTCGGGTAGCACCACTTCGTGGCCGGCTGGCTCCAGTTTGGCCAGGACCTGGTCGACGACCCTACGGTGCTCGGCCAGCCGCTCCTGGCGGTTGTTGCGGCGGGCGACGAACACCGCCCCGCCGGCGGCGAGGCCGATCACGCTGAGGCCGAGCAGCGGCACCACGAGCCCCGGCCCGCGGGAGGGCTCGGTGACATCCTCCGGCAGAGGCTCTCCGGGCTCGGATGGCGTGGCGCCCCCGCCCTCGTATTCGCGTTGCAAGCCGGCGATGATGGCCGCCAGCCCGCCGTCGAAGTCGCCGTTGGCGAAGAAATCGTTGCCCAACTCGGCTACGGAGCTGAGGGTCGAACCGGACAGCCTCGCTCCCGGGCCGGTGACGATCTCGGTGCGCCGCTGGGCGAGAGCAACGAGCACCACCACGCCGTCGTTCTCTTGTGGGTCGCCGACACCCCAGGTGTTGCCCAGCTCCTCGGCGAACTCGCGGGGGTCGATCCCGCCGGTGTCGGCCACGGTCACGACGGCGATCTGATGCCCCGTCGCCTCGACGAACCTGCCGGCTGTCGACTCCAGCCTGTTTCGGTCGGCGAGTACGCCGGCGTCGTCGGTCACCCATCCCTCGCAGGTGATTCCCCGGTACTCGGGGCAGTCGGTCGTCTGGGCGGCCACCGGCGCCGCCAGCAGGAAGAGGAGGGCAGCGAGGGCGAGGATCGGCTTGCGCATGTGGTGCCCAGGCTACGGCGTCCGGGCAGCAAATGGCACCGCGGCGGTCACTTGCGGCTACGTCGCAGGGCCCACACCGCCAGGGCCGCCGCCAGGCCGCCGGCCACCGCTCCCGAGATCACCGGCACGGGCTTGGGGATGTCGGCGAGACGACCGCGCACCTCGACCTCCCGCTCGAAGTGGAGGATCTGCCAGTCGTTTTCTTCGGCGATCGCTCGCAGCTCCCGGTCGGGGTTCACCGCCACCGGGTGGCCCACGGCCTGCAGCATCGGCAGGTCGGTGATGGAGTCGGAGTAGGCGAACGACTCCTCGAGGGAGATCTCCTCCCTCTTGGCCATCTCCCGCATCGCCTCGGCTTTGCCCGGGCCGTAGGCATAGAAGTGGATCTCGCCGGTGTACCGGCCCTCCTCGTCGACCTCGGGCAGGGTGGCGATGATGTCATCCAGCCCCAGGTACCGGCAGAGTGGGGCCACGATCTCCATCGGGCTCGACGACACGACCACCACGCGCCGGCCGGCGCGGACATGCTCGTCGATGATCGCCAACGCCTCGGCGTAGACGAGGGGGGCGACCACCTCCTCGACCGTCTCCTCGACCAGCTTGGCGACCTCCTCTTGCTTCCATCCTCGAGTCAGCTCACCGAGCTCCCGGCGGACCCGCTCCAGCTGGTCGTGGTCGGCCCCGAACATCTGGTAGTAGGCCTGGGCGATGCCCGCCTTGAAGAGGGTGGCGCGGTTCAACAGCCCGGCCCGGAACAGCGGCCGGGTGAAAGCCAACGTCGAGGACTTGGCGATGATCGTCTTGTCCAGATCGAAGAACGCGGCCGCGGCCATCGATCCCCAGACTAAGGCGTGGGCGGAGTCACGGGCCGGATCCCGAGATCGGGCCAAACTTTCGAGCCTACGGGGCCGCCGCGCGCCGCGGTAGGCCTTCACGCTCCCGTGTGTCGTCCCTTAGCTTCGGCGTCCATGGATGGCGACCGTCAGGTGCTGGGTGTGCGGACGTTCGGTGACGAACTGCTGTCTGCCATCGCCCCGCTCGGGATGGCCCTGGCCGCCGGGACGGCTCTCGTCGTCGACCTCGACCCCGATGGCCCTCCCTACCCGGCGGCGAGGAGTCTGGCGGATCTCGTCGCTGAAGGCCCCAGGCGAGCGGAGCTGATGCCCGATCGTTCGGGGCTGGCGGTGCTCCCCAACGGAGGCGTCCCGGCGTCCGAGGCCATCGATCTGGTGGAGTTGCTCTCCCGGTCGTGGCCGAGGGTCGTGGTCCGGACAGGAGCAGAAGCGGTGCCATTCCCGGTGGTTCCCGTACGGCCGCTGTGGCCCGGGTTCTTGACACCCGCCGGCAGTCGAGCCGCCGTGTGGCAGCGAGTGGCCGAAGCCGACGATCCTCCCGGCCCCGGTCCGGTGCTGCCGCCTCCGGGCCGGCGCGTGGTCAACGCCCTGCTCCATGGCCGCCGCCCGTTCCGCTCCCGTTGGGTCCAGGCGTGGAGGCGAGTCTGGGAGCTGCCATGGCGGTGATCGACCGCATGGTTCGCCAACTGGTGGCCTCCGACGTTCCGCTCGAAAGAGGACGTCTCACCGAGGCGGCGCGCCGTCTCGCCCGCACCGAGGCGCCACTCGCCGGGGTGGAGCTGATCGAGTCGGTCGTCGACTCCATCGTGGGTATGGGCCCGCTCGAGCCTCTGATACGCCAGCCTGATGTCACCGATGTGCTGGTCAACGGCCCAAAGGAGATCTGGGTCGAGCGGGGCGGGCGTTTGGAGCGGGCGCCCGTGTCGTTCCCGGACGACACCGCGGTGGTCGCCGCCGTCGAAAGGGTCATCGCCCCCCTCGGTTTGCGTCTCGATCGCTCTTCTCCGACGGTCGACGCCCGGCTCCCCGACGGTTCGCGTCTCCACGCCGTCGTCCCGCCCGCTTCCGTCGACGGCCCGGTGGTGGCTATCCGGCGGTTCACGCAAGCGGTCTCCTCTCTGGACGACCTGGTCGACCGGGGCTCGGCCACCCGCAAGCAGGTCGCGGAGTTGCGTCAGGCCGTCGACGAGAGGCGCAACATCGTCATCTCTGGCGGCACCGGGGCGGGCAAGACCACGTTGCTGAACCTGCTCGCCGCCGAGATCCCGCCTCACGAGAGGGTCGTGACGATCGAAGACGCCGCCGAATTGTCGCTTTCCGGCCATGTGGTCCGTCTGGAGGCTCACCCTCCCAACGCCGACGGACACGGAGGGGTGACCCTCCGCCAGCTCCTGCGATCGGCGCTTCGGCTCCGTCCCGACCGGATCATCGTCGGGGAGGTGCGGGGGCCGGAGGCGCTCGACATGGTGTGGGCGCTCAACACCGGCCACATGGGCAGCCTCTCCACCGTTCACGCCAACTCCCCCTCGGAGGCTCGGTGGCGTCTCGAAACCCTGGCCCTCGCCGACGGGGGCGTGGCTGCCGAGGCCGTGCGACGTCAAATCGAAGCGGGCATCCACCTGATCGTGCAGGTGGAACGGTCAGGCGGATGTCGACGGATCACCGAGCTGGCGGGAGCGAGCCCGTGATCGAGATGCTGCTCGTGGCGGCGGGAGTGTTGGCAGGCGCCGATTGGCGGCTGCTGGCGCTCCTCGGTGGCGCCGTCTGGTTTCCGGTGCCGACGGCCGCGGCAGTGGCCGCGGTTCTCGTGGCTCACCGATCCCGCCTCCCGGACCCCCTCGCCGTCGAGACGGAGGTAGTGGAGGCGGTGATCGGGGAGCTCCGGGCGGGGTCTTCGCTCCGCTCGTCGCTACTCGCCGCATTTCGAAACCGAGACGGTGCCGCG
>DASVDX010000036.1:0-50251 GCA_036380875.1 Acidimicrobiia bacterium | reverse complement strand
AAGGTCGTTGGCGCTCTCGCCCCCTCCTTTGTCGTGTGTCGAAACCATCGGGTGCTCCTGACTAGTTCTTTCGGAATGCAACGCCCCTGGTCATCGGCACGCGACCCGTGTCTCCCTTAAGGGCTATTCGTGAAATAGTCCCTTTCGGACCACGCGGGATTTTTCTTCGTTCCTCCTTAATCGACTCCCGAGGTGGCCGACCGACATGCCAGCCGACACGGAAGTTCGGTCAGCCGGAAGGTCCGGCGATGCGCCACACATACAAGGAGGTACGAATGCGCATCAACCCGAACATCATGGCGTTCAACGCCTATCGGAACATCCAGACGACCAACACCGCGTTGGGCAAGTCGCTGGAGAAGCTGTCCTCGGGCTACCGGATCAACCGGGCCGCCGACGACGCCGCCGGCCTGGTGAAGTCGGAGAGCCTGCGGGCGGAGATCCGGGGCACGCAGCAGGCCATCCGCAACGCCCAGGACGGCATCAGCTGGGTGCAGACCGCAGAAGGCGCCCTGCAGGAAGTCCACTCGATCCTCCAGCGCATGCGCCAGCTTGCTGTCGATGCGGCCAACACGGCGACCACCGACGGAGCGGCGCAGCAGGCCGAGGTCGAGGAGCTCCTCGCCGAGCTGACCGCGATCGGGACCCGGACCACCTTCGCCGGCGAGCAGGTCCTTCAGGACTATACGGCCAACCAGCTCACCTTCCACGTGGGCGCCAACTCCGGGCAGACGCTGTCGATCGCCATCGACCTGGGGCTCGCCTCCAACGACGTGTTCGGATCGGACCTGTCGGGCCTCGACCTGACCACGGCCGCCGATGCCGCCATCGGCGCCATCGACACCGCCATCGGGAACGTGTCGGGCGTCCGCTCGCAGCTCGGTGCCACCCAGAACCGCCTTGAGCACACGATCGCCAACCTGTCGGTGGCGGTGGAGAACCTCTCCGCTTCCGAGTCCCGCATCCGTGACACCGACATGGCCGAAGAGATGGTGGCCTTCACCCGTCACCAGATCATGGCTCAGGCCGGCACCGCCATGCTCGCCCAGGCCAACGTCGTCCCGCAGTCGGTCCTCCGTCTGCTGGGCTGATCCACCCGCAAGCCGGATGGGGGCGGGGAAACCCGCCCCCATCCACGACTGATGGAAAGAGGTAGATAGGTGACCAGCTACATCGGGGGTCTCGCCTCAGGGCTCGACACCGCCTCGATGATCAAGCAGCTGATGGACGTGGAGCGGCTGCCCATCCTCAACCTCCAGTCCAACCGTCAGAAGCTGGTCGCCAAAGACGACGCCTGGCGCGACGTCGCCACCCGTCTCTCCAGTCTCCGGACTTCTCTCGACGCTCTCGCCTCGGCCTCCGACCTCGACGAGTACCTCACTGCCACGTCCTCCAACGAGAAGGTCGCCGCCGTCGCCGTCACCGGCACCGCATTGCCCCAGACCCTTTCCTTCACCGTCGAGCAGCTCGCCTCGCGCCACGAGGTCATCTCGACAGGCGGTTTCGCTTCCGCAGATTCGGTGGTCGGAGCCGGAACGTTCACGATCGAGATCGGTGACGCCACCCACACCGTCACCACCGACTCCGAGACCACCCTCGCCCAGCTCGCCTCCCTCATCAACGACCTGGACATCGGCGTGACAGCCTCCGTCTTCCACGTCGACTCCTCCACTGCCAAGCTCCGACTGGTGTCCGAGGACACCGGCGAGGCGTCGGCTTTCGATGCCCACGGCGACCAGGCCGGCCTCACCTCGACCGACGTCATTCGTGCCGGCCAAGACGCCCGCATCACGATGGGAGCGCTCACCATCACCCGCTCCTCCAACACCATCGACGACCTCGTACCCGGAGTGACCGTCGACCTGCGCTCTGTCGGGACCGAAGAGGTGTCGATCACGATCGGGCGCGACATCGACGGACTGGTGGCGGCAGTCGGCCAGGTCGTGAAAGACCTCAACAACGCCATCGGCCGGCTCAAGGCGCTCACCGCCTACAACGCCGAGAGCAAGACCGGTGGGGTGCTCCTCGGCGATTCGACCGCCCGCAAGATCCTCACCGATCTGCAGACGGCAGTGAGCAGCTTCACGCTCTCCGAAGGGGAGTACCGGCACTCGGGTGCCATCGGCATCGCGATCCAACGCGACGGCACCGTGAAGCTGGACGAGTCGAAGCTACGAGCCGCCCTCCAGGAGGACTACCAGGGTGTGAGCCGGCTCCTCAGCCGCTGGGGAAGCACCTCGGACCCGAGGGTGCAGTTCGTCCGGTCGGGGAGCAACAGCGTCGACGGCAGCTACGAGATCGTCATCACCCAGGCGGCCACCGCCGCCTCGGTCACGGGCGCCGCCTACACGCCACCCGGTGCGGACGTCTCGTTCCAGATCATCTCCGGCAGCAAGGCGGCCGAAGTGACCGTCACCTCCGGTGCCGACCTGAACACGGCGGTCGATGCCATCACCGCAGCCCTAAGCGCGGCCGGGATCACCACCGTCACCGCCAGCGCCGACGGTGGATCGATCCGACTCGCCGAGTCCCGCTACGGGTCCAGCCATGCCTTCACAGTCACCGGCTCGGGCCCCCTGGGGCTCGACGGAACCCACGCCGGCCTCGACGTGGCCGGGACCATCGGCGGCGAGCCCGCCACCGGGTCGGGCCGGACCCTGAGAGGGAACTCGGGTGCGGTCGACGGGCTCGTCGTGTCCGTGCTCGTCGACCAGTCCGCGGTCGACGGAGCCGGCGGCTCCCTCCAACTCGGCACCGTTTCCGCCACGGGTGGCCTGATCGGTGCCGTCTCCCGGGCGGTGGCCGCGGCCGAAGGCTCCGATGGCGCCATCGCTCGGGCCCGGGAGCACTGGAAGGCCCAGATCGACCTCGTCGATGACCGTATCGAGCGGATGGAAGACCGCCTGGCCAAAGTCGAGGACCAACTCATCCGCCAGTTCACGGCGATGGAATCGATGATGGCCCAGCTGCTCAGCCAGCAGATGTGGCTCCAGTCCCAGCTCGCCGGGATGAGCCAGACCGGATGAACGGAGGATCCATGTACGCCGTAGACGCCGGACATCACTACGCCCAGACGGAGGTCAGCACCGTCAGCCCGGCGCGCCTCGTCCTCCTCATGTACGACGCGGTGCTGGGAGCCGTCGAGATCGCCCGGTCCGTCCTGGCTTCCGAACGTCCCGACCTGGCCGTCGTCAGCCAGCAGTTGACCCGAGCCCAACAGCTCGTCACCGAACTCGAGGTCGCCCTGGACCACGAACGGGGAGGCCAGATCGCCACCTCACTCCAGGGTCTCTACGACTATGCCCGGCGCCGCCTCGTCGACGCCAACCTGGCCAAGGACGCCGCACCTCTCGACGACGTCACCCGCATCATCGGCGACCTGCGCGAGGCGTGGGCCAGCTCGGTCGTCGGATTGGACCAGCCATCGTGAGCGATCTACTCCGGAAGATCGAGAACCAACTCGACCGGATCGACCGAGCGCTCGTCGAAGGGAGGATCGAACGGCTGGACCTGGGCGACTGGGTCACCCCCGACGATCCGATCCCACCCGATCAAGAGGAACACCTGCGCCGGGTGCTGGAGCGCGTCCAGGCGACGATCGCCCGCGTCGAAGCGGCGAAGGCCCAGGCGGCGGCGGCTCTGGAGGAGCTGCGGCGGCGGCGTTCCGCCGCCCGGGCCTACACGGCGTAGAGATCCTTCCACCTCGGTTCCTTAACAGGGCCGGACGGTGGCCGACAGATCGATTGGCCACGGATAGGCCTGTGTAGTTCTCCACGGATGGGGCCCTCACGGAAGTAGTGAAGGAGCCGCCATGCACGATCTGACGATGCAGGCCATCGAGTACGCCCTCGATGGACTCAACCTGCGCTCGGAGGTCATCAGCAACAACGTGGCCAATGCCGAGGTCCCCGGCTTCACCGCTTCCCACGTCGCCTTCGAGCGCCATCTCGCCGAGGCACTGGAGCGCGAGTCGCTCGACTCCACCGTCGGCCCCACCGTGATCCGCAAGGGCGGAGTCTTCAACGGCATCAACGAAGTTTCCCTCGAAGACGAGATGGTCGAGATGATCCGCACCGGGCTCCTGAGGGACGCCATGGTCTCGGCCTACAACTTCAAGACCGGCCAGCTCCGGACCGCCATGAAAGGAGTGGTGGCGTGAGCGCCTTCACGACCCTGGACATCGTCGGCTCCGGCATGCACGTGTCCCGCTTCTGGCTCGACACGATCGCCCACAACCTCGCCAACGTGAACACGGTTCGCTCCGCCGACGAAGAGCCTTTCCGGGCCCAGATGGTCGTCGCCCGGGAGCGTCTCGCCGCCGCCGGCGGACCTGGCCGGGGCGTCGAAGTGACTGCGGTGGTCCGTCAGGAGGGTGAGCCGATGGTCGTGTACGACCCCGACCATCCCAACGCCAACGCCCAGGGCTACGTGACGATGCCGCTCGTCGACATGGCGGGGCAGATGACCGACCTGATCATCGCTACCCGCAGCTACCAGATGAACGTCCAGGTGCTGCAGGACGCGCGGGAGGCGTACCAGTCGGCGCTGAGGATCGGCCAGCGATGATCCCTCCCATCGAACCCATCCGGGCGGCGTCGCAGATCGCCTTCGACCGGGTCGAGCAGAAGCCCGCTCCCGGCTTCGAGGAAGGTCTCGGCAACGCCCTCCAGTCCCTTTCCGACGCCGAGAAGTACGCCGACGCCGTGGCCACCGACATCGCTACCGGCGGGTCCTCCAGTGTCCACGACCTGATGATCGCCACCTCCAAGGCGTCGCTGTCGCTGGAGCTGGCCGTCCAGGTGCGTAACCGGGCCCTCGAGGCCTACCAAGAGATCATGAGGATGCAGATCTGATGGAGTTCCGCCAGCGCCTCGGCGCAATGATCCGTTCGATCCCCGTCGCCCAGCAGGTGGGGATCGTCGTAGCCCTGATCGTCCTGATACTGGCGTCGATCATGTTCTTCCGCTGGGTCACCACGCCCTCGTTCACGGTCCTCTACTCAGACCTGGAGGGCTCGCAGGTGCAGGCCGTCATCGACGAGCTCGAATCCCAGGGGGTGCCGTACCGTCTCGAAGCGGCAGGCACCCAGATCCTCGTTCCCCGATCGCAGGTCTACGAAGTCCGGGCGGCGATGGCAGCTGCCGGCATCCAGGGCACGGTCGTACCCCAGGGCTACGAGCTCCTCGATGGCCAGAGCCTCACGATCACGGACTTCCAGCAGCGCGTCGCCTACCAGCGGGCACTCGAGGGCGAGATCGCCAAGACCCTCATGGCGATGGAGCCGATCGAATCGGCCACCGTGCATCTCGTCATCCCCGAGGAGCCACTGTTCGAAGAGGAGCGCAAGCCCACGACGGCTTCGGTCCTCGTGGCGCCGGTGCGGCCCCTCACCGACGCTGAAGTCGAGTCGATCATTTCTTTGGTCTCCTCCTCGGTCGAAGGCCTCGAGGCGTCGAACGTGACCGTTGCCGACGCCTCGGGGACCGTCCTCCACGCCGCCGGCGAGGACTCGACCGGCGCTGGAATGGGAAGCCGCGCCCTTCGCCAGACCCGCGAGTTCGAGACGCTCCTCGCCCAGGACCTCACCTCGCTTCTGACCACGGTCCTCGGTCCCGGCCGCGCCTCGGTCGTCGTCCGCGCTCAGCTCGACTTCGACCAGCGGATGTCCGAGAGCGAGACGTTCGGCAAGGAAGAGCCTCTGGCTCTCAAAGAACAGACGATGGAAGAGGAATTCACTGGCGCCGGCGCGGCACCGGGAGGAGCGCTCGGAGTCGACGGAGGCGTAGTCGCCACCGGTGACGGCGAGTACGAGTACACGAAGAACGAGACGCTGCGTGAGTATGGCGTCGATCGGGTCGTGACCTCTATCACCGAGGCCCCCGGCAGCATCGAGCGACTCTCGGTTGCCGTTGTCGTCGACGACGGCTCCCAGACTGGCGCGACTCCGATTTCCGTCGACGACGTCGAGCGACTCGTCGCTGCTGCCGTCGGTCTCGATACTCTGCGCGGCGACCTGGTCGAGGTGTCGGCGATCCCCTTCCCGGCAGCCGACGACGCCCCGACTGCGGTCGAAGAGCCGGAGGAGAGCACGATCCAGGCCCACCTAGCCGAGATCGCCGGGGGCGCGCTTCTCCTGATCGTGGCGTTGTCACTCCTCTTCATGGGCCGCAGCCGCCGCCGGCGACCCGTCGAGGCCGCCCTGAAGCCCGCCCTGGAGCCGGCCCCCACCCTCGAAGCTCTGCCCGTCGGCGCTCCTGAGGCCGTCGTTCCAGCCGAACCGAACATCCACGAGGACGTCGTCGATCTCGTCCAGTCACAGCCGGAGGAGATCGCCGCCCTGCTGCGTAGCTGGCTAGCCGACCGGAGATGAGCGAACTCACTCGACACGAAGACCTTTCGCCGACCCAGAAGGCGGCGGCATTGGTCGTCGCCGTGGGCTCGGACAACGCCGCCCAGGTGCTTCGACACCTGTCGGAAGAGGAAGTCGAGATCCTCGCCGGCGAGGTCGCCCGCCTGGGAGAGATAGACCCCGAGGTGGTCGACTCGGTCCTCCGCGAGGTCTACGAACAGATGACGGGTCACCGCTTCGTCCCCGCCGGCGGCGTGCACGTCGCCCGGGACCTCCTGACCCGTTGGAAAGGCCCCAAAGGCGCCGAGTTGCTGGATCGAATCGTGGGGAGCAACGCCAAGCGACCCTTCGCGTTCCTCCGTGACGTCGATCCAGAGCAACTGGTTCAGTTTCTGAAGGAGGAGCATCCCCAGACGGTGGCGCTGGTGCTCGCCCACCAACCCGCCTCGTACGCCGCTCAGGTGCTGTCCGGGTTCGATCCCGATCTGCAGCGGGATGTCGCCCTCCGCATCGCCAGCATGGGCCGGACCTCGCCGGATGTGATCGAGAAGGTCGAGGCGGCGCTGCAGGCTCGTCTCGGCTCGATGACCCGCACCGACACGACCAGCCGGGGCGGAGTGAAAGACCTGGCCGAGATGCTCAACCACGCCGATCGCGCCACCGAGCGGGAGATCCTCGATCGTCTCACCGAGATCGACCCCGAGCTGGCCGAACAGGTCCGTTCCCTGATGTTCGTGTTCGAGGACATCGCCTCGCTCGACGACCGGTCCATCCAGCTCGTCATCCAGGCGGTGGACAGCCAGAAGCTCGCCGTGGCGATGAAGGGTGTCCGCTCCGACGTGCAGGAAGCCATCCTCCGCAACCTGTCCGCCCGGGCCCGGGAGACGCTCCTCGAGGAGATGGAGCTGCTCGGTCCGATCCGGCGCCGGGACGTGGAAGCGGCCCAGACCGAGATCGTCGCCCGCATCCGCGAGCTCGACGATGCCGGCGAGATCGTGATCGCCCGCGACTCAGGAGACCTCATTGGCTAGCGTGCTCCGGGGCCCCGAGGTGGACGTCTCCCGTCTCGTGGGCGTATCCGATCCGCTCCTCTTGGACCCGTCGTGGCAGCAGATGCTCGACGAGGCGCGCGCCGAGGCGCACCGGGCAGGCTTCGAGGAAGGCCGACGAGCCGCACGAGAGCAGTTCGCCGCCGAGGCGTCAGTTGCGGCCGAGGCGGTCCAGCGAGCGGTCGACAGCGCCTTCGACGAGATGCGACGACTCAAGGAGGAGGCGGCGTCATCGCTGCTCACTACTGCTCTCGAGCTGGCGGGGCGGATCGTCGGCGATCTGCCGGTGGATCCAGCCCACCTGGTCGGGCGCATCCGTGCCGCCCTCGACGAGCTGGATTCTCCCCGCCTCGAGGTCCGGGTCGCATCCAACATGGCCGACCTAGTCGCCGCCGGTTTGGCCGACGATGACCGGGTCACGGTCGCCCCCGATCCTGCCCTCGGCGACGGGGAGGCACGGATCGTGGGTGACTGGTGCGATGCCGACCTCACGTTGTCCACGGCGCTCTCGGTCCTGCGGGAGGTGGTCGGTGGCTAGCACGGCGACTATTCCGCTGCACCGGGTGTCGGGACGGGTGGTCGGAGTCGTCGGCCACGAAGTGGACATACGCGGCCTTCGACTCCGCGTGGGCGATGCCGTGTCCATCGACACGGCGGGTGGGAGCCGGCCCGGCGAGGTGATCGCCGTCTCGGGGGACGCTGCCCGGGCGATGGTCTTGGGACGCACCGAAGGGATCGGCCGGGGAGACCGAGTCGATCGGCGTCCGGGGGGCTGGGGCACCATCGTCGGGGAGAGTCTCATCGGGCGGGTCATCGACCCGTTCGGGAACCCTCTCGACGGCGGCCCGCCGCCGACCGGGGAGGTCGTCAGTGTGGAAGGGGAGGTGCCGACTCCCCTCAGCCGCCAACGGATCGAACAGATTCTCCCGGTGGGTGTGCGCCTCATCGATCTGCTGTGCACGATCGGCCGCGGCCAGCGGGTCGGTCTCGTCGGGGGATCGGGCGTCGGCAAGTCGACCCTGATGGGGATGATGGCCCGGGGGACTGCCGCCGACATCGTCGTCCTCGCCCTCGTCGGGGAGCGGGGTCGCGAGGTGCGGGAGATGATCGAGGACGAGTTGGGCCCCGAGGGCATGGAGCGGGCAGTGGTCGTCGTCGCCACGTCCGATCAGCCGCCGCTCCTCCGCCTCCGCGCCGGGATCGTCGCCACCCGAATCGCCGAGTGGTTCGCCGACGCCGGCCACGACGTCCTCCTCATGATCGACTCACTCACCCGCATGGCGATGGCCCAGCGCGAGGTCGGTTTGGCAGCGGGCGAGCCTCCCACCGCTCGCGGCTACACGCCGTCCGTGTTCGATCTGTTGCCGAGGCTCCTGGAACGAGCTGGCCCGCGCCGAAATGGCACCGTGACGGCCGTCTACACGGTCCTGGTCGAGGCCGACAACCACAACGACCCGATCGCCGACGCCGCCCGCTCGATCCTCGACGGCCATCTGGTCCTCGATCGGCGACTGGCTGTGGCTGGTCGTTACCCGGCTCTCGACCCGCTCGGATCCCTGAGCCGACTCGCCGACCGTCTCGTCGGGCCGGAACGCGTGAGCCTCACTGTGGCGGCCCGCGCCGCGTTGGCAGCCGCCGAAGAGGTGAGGGACCTGGTCGACGTCGGTGCCTACGTACCCGGAACCAACCCGACCGCCGACAAGGGGCTCCGCCTCTCTCCCCGGCTCATCGAACTGTTCCGTCAGCGCCCCGAGGAAGCGAGTGACTTCGACGAGGCGTGGGCCCGCCTGGAGGAGATCGTCGGAGGAGAGGCGTGAAGCGGTCCCGTCTAGACACGGTCCTTCGGCTTCGAGCCATCAAGGAACGGCAGGCGCGGGTGGAGCTCGCCGAGTCGCTCGGCGCGGCCCACGCCGCCGCCGCCGAGCTGGAAGCCGCCGAGGAGGCCCACGCCTCCCGGCCGGTAGCCACCGGCACGCTCGACGCCGCCCAGCTGCGAGGGCTCTACCTCCAGGGTGTCCGCTCCGCCGAGCTGCTGGAGCAAGCCGCCGAAGCCCACCGCAGAGCTCAGGAGAAGGCAGCGTTGGATCGGCTCGGCTGGAGCCAGGCGTCGGCTGAGCATCAGGCGGTCGAGCGGCTCACCGAACGGAGACGGCGCGAAGCAGCTGAGTTGGCGGGTCGGGTGGCCGCTGATGCCCTCGACGATCTCGTCGGGTTGCTGCGAGTACTGAGGTCCCGAGCGTGAAAGGGGCGTAGCCATGGAATTCCCCATCCTCCAGTTCGTTTCCCCGGCTCCCACCCCGGTGGCCGCCGACGGCAACAGCCAGGCAGCTGCGGGCTTCGCCGACCTCATCGACGCGCTGCTGGACTCACTCGTCGGCTCGGGCGAGACCGACACCGACCATGAGAAGCATCCGGAACCCGATCGGGAGGACGAAGGGAGCCGTGAGCCGACGCCCGTGCCGGGTGTCGCCGCCTCCACACTGCCATCGGTCGTAATGCCTCTTCTGGTCGCTCAGCAAAGCCTTCAGGAGGTGGCACCCGCGGAGCCGGTGCAGGGCCCGGAGGTGCAAGCAACCGGTGACATCGCCTCCAGCGCGATAGCGCCCGTTCTCGCCGAGAAACCGCTTCTCCCTGACGCCGAGGACGTTCTTGCTCCCGGGAGCGACGTGTCCGTCGAGGTCGAAGGGGTGCGTCCGCCGGAGGTCGAATCTCCCTCAGAGGCCCCGCACGCGCTCGAGCCACCGGTCCGTCGGCCGACGATGCCGTCGACACCGGCCGGCGATACCGAGCCACTCGAGCGAGCTGATACGCCTACCTTCGAGGAGTCGGCCGAACCGGTCGAGCAGACCCGCCCCAGCCACCGACCCGTCGAGCCGTCCTGGGTCGACGAGCCCCAGCACGTTCCCTCGGCGGGCGAGCCGAGTGCGGGCGTGGACGTCTCGGAGACGGTCGAACGTCCCGATCTCGGGTTCGTTGTCGACCGCATCGAGGAGTGGCTGGAGCGCAGCGGCGGTGCCGAGCCCACGACGATCGCCCTGGAGTTGCCCGATCCTGACGGCGACCTCGTGGTGAAGGTCGGCCTGCGTGACGGAATGATCCACCTGAACGTCATCCGCCCCGGTGGCGAGGCGCCCACGTGGCTGGTCGATCGACTCGACGAGGCACTTGCCCGGCATGGGTTCGAGATGGCTGGGGACGACAGGCGCCAGCCTGCCGACGATGAGACACCCGAGCAGCCGGTTCCGCCTCCGTCACGGCTCCGCCGCTCCGGCCGACGCGACGGACTTTGGATCTGAGGAGACAGACATGATCGATGGAGTTGCCGCAGCCGCTCCGTACACCACGAACCCGACCCCGAACCAGACCGCCGCTTCGGCGCTGGGAGGCCTCGGCAGCGACGCCTTCCTCAAGCTCCTCGTCGCCCAACTCCGTTACCAGAACCCGCTCCAGCCCACCGACCCCTCGTCGATGCTCGGCCAGACCGCCCAGTTCACGACCGTCGAGACGCTCCAGACGCTGGCCGACCTCCAGCGCGAGCTGATGGGCTTCCATGAGGCCGTGGGGGCGATGAGCATGATCGGGCGACACGTCACCGCTGTGGGCTTCGACGGGGATCCGGTGGCGGGGATCGTCGAGAAGGTCAGGTTCGCGCCG
Organism: Acidimicrobiia bacterium; assembly: GCA_036380875.1. Classification (GTDB taxonomy): domain Bacteria; phylum Actinomycetota; class Acidimicrobiia; order Spongiisociales; family ZC4RG35; genus ZC4RG17. The sequence goes on along the minus strand of DASVDX010000036.1, from coordinate 39,199 downwards.
GAGGGTGTATTGCTCACCGTCGACGGGGTGGAGATCCCCCTGGCCTCGGTGATGGAGGCGAGTGCCGGTCCCGCCGACACGACGGCGGACACAGCGCCGACGCCGGAGCCGGGCGATGGAGCCAGCGCCGGCACGGATCCCGTGGAAGGGCCCGCCGAGCCGACAGAAACTGCCGACGGTCCGGCCGAGTCCGATCCCGGGGATCCCGGCAGTCCTCCGGTGAGCTGAATCGGCGTCGTCGCCGGAATTCTCTGGGTCCGAAGTCTTAATCGGAGGCCCGATCGGCCGACCTGCCATCCGTTAGCGAATTGGAGCACACGGAGGTGCAGGTTGATCGTTGTCCACCGCCTCAAGGGCGAGCCATTTTTCCTGAACGCCGACTTGATCGAATCGGTCGAGGGGACCCCCGACACTGTCATCACCCTGGTCGACTCGCGGCGTCTGGTGGTGGCCGACACCCCTGAGGAGATCGTGGAGCGGATCCGCCTGTACCGGGGGTCGCTACTCGCCTCCGCCGACGAGATCCTCTCCGGCAAGTCGTCACCACATCTCACCCTGTTGCCTGGCGGGGAGGACTGATGGATCCCGGGCTGATCATCGGTTTGGTGCTGTCCCTGCTCGCCATCGGCGCCTCGATGGTGATGGACGGCGCCTCACTCGGAGCGCTCGTCTCCATCTCCTCCCTGGTGCTGGTGGTCGTCGGGACGTTCGGTGTCACGTTCGCCAGCTACCGGATGGCCGACGTCCTGCGCGCCCCGAAAGCTCTCCTCGTCGGTTTCAGAGGCAAGGTCCCGGATCCCGATGTGGTCGTCACGCAACTCGCCGAGCTCGCCGATACGGCCCGTCGGAAGGGAATCCTCGCTATGGAGGACGCCCTCGAGGGAGTCGACAACGAGTTCCTCCGCGTCGGCATCCAGGGTGTCATCGACGGCCTGGACCCCGAAGCCGTGGCGGAGTTGCTCGACACGGAGATGGATGCCGTCGACGACCGCCACAACGTGATCATCTCCTTCTACCGCAGCATGGGCGGTTTCGCTCCGACGATGGGCATGGTGGGGACCGTCATCGGCCTGGTCAACATGCTGGGCAGCCTCGAAGATCCTTCCCAGCTCGGTGGCGGTATGGCGTTGGCCCTGCTGACGACCCTCTACGGGGTGCTGTTCGCCAACATGGTTTTCCTGCCGATCGCTTCGCGCCTCACGCGTTTGCACGAGACCGAGATGGCGGTCATGAACATGATCCGCGACGGCGTGCTGGCCATCCAGGCCGGGATCAGCCCGAGAATCCTCGTCGAGAGACTCGAGGGTTACCTGCTGCCCAACCAGCGGGTCGGTCACAGGGGCCGTCTCGAGAAACAAGAGGCATCGTCCTCCGGTGAGGTGGCGGCGTGAGGGACCGGCGCCGGGGAGGTGGCGACGATGCCAACCGGTGGCTCACCACCTATGGCGACGTGGTGACATTGCTCCTCGCCTTCTTCGTCCTGCTCTTCGCCATGTCGGAGATCGACGAGGAGCGGTTCGAGCAACTCGTCGCTGGGTTCCAACAGCCGTTCAACAACCCCGGACGGGTGAGCATCCTCCCGGAGAACAGCGGCCTCCTCGACGAACAGCCGCCGGCGGTCACCGTCCCTGACCCGGTGACGACGACAGCGCCGTTCAGAGAGGAAACGACCGGCACGACTGTGGCCGAAACGGACGTCGAGTCCGAGATTCCTCCTCTGATCGTCGACCGCAGGGATCTGCTCGAAGTCCAGGAGAAGCTGGAGTCGGCGCTCCTCGATGCAGGATTCGAGGATGCGGCGAACTTCCGCATCACCGAGCGCGGCCTGGTGGTGAGCATCGCCACCGACGACTTGCTGTTCCCGACGGGCTCGGCCGAGCTCGGGCCGAAGGGCCGGGAGATCATCGCCGCCGTGGCCCCGGCACTGGCCGAGATCGCCAACGTCGTGCAAGTCGAAGGTCACACCGACAACGTGCCCTACAACGCCCGCGGCTACGACAACTGGAACCTCTCCGCTGACAGGGCACTCGCCGTGGTCCATCTCCTCATCGACCACGGGATCCACCCGGACCGCCTCGGTGCCACGGGTTACGCGTCCTATCGGCCCCTCGAATCCAACGACACGCCTGAAGGGCGAGCCGCCAACCGTCGTGTCGAACTCGTCGTCCTGATCAACGGAGAAGCCCATGAGTGAAGCCAAGAAGAGCCGACTGCTGATTCCGGTCGTCGTCCTGGCCCTCGGAGGCGCCGGGTTCGGCGGGTACATGTTCGCCGGGGGCGCCTCGGCGGCACCGCCGCCGACGACCCAGCCGGCGGAAGGCGAAGTCGTGGAAGTCGGCGTACTCACCGTCACCTTGCCCGGTCCCGACGCCCATTACGCCCGGGTCGGCTTGGCCGTCGTGTTGGTCGAGGGCGTCACCGAAGACGCCGTCGCCGGACGGTTCCCCCTGGTGAAAGACGCCGCGATCTCGATCCTCGCCGGCAAGACGCCCGACGACTTCCGGACCCCGGCCGGGCTCGAGCGGCTCCGCCGGGAGCTGAGCGGTATCGCCCAGGAGATCTACCCAGACGGTGAAGTCCTCCGGGTGGTCCTGACGGAAGCCATCGTCACCTGACAGCCGCCAACAGCGCGCTCAACTCGGCGGGGGAGTGGCCGACAGGCATCTCGAACGCATCCGGAACCACGCCAGCGATGACCACTCTCGCCCCTGCTCAACCCAGCGAAGCGTCGACCAGCGAGTTGACCACGTTCGACTTCCGCAGCCCGGGAAAGATGGCGCGGGAGCAGGTGCGGAGCCTGGAGGTCGCCCACGAGACGTTCGCTCGCCGGTGGGGAAGCGTCCTCACCAACACGCTGCGGGCCCTCGTGCATCTCGAGTTGTTGGGTGTCCAGCAGCTCACGTTCGAGGACTACGTCAAGTCGATGCCCAATCCGGTGGTTCTCGGCGTCGTCGACCTGCCACCGCTGCCGGGTGGTGTTCTGCTCGAGCTCAACGTGCCGATGGGGCTGACGATGGTCGATCGCATGCTCGGTGGGCTGGGGCGGCCGATCGGGGTCCGGCGGCCGACCGAGCTCGAGGCGACGCTGCTTCGCGAGATCCTCGAGCACGGCGCCGAAGCCATCGGCGAGACCTTCCGCCCCTTCGTCGAGGTCGAAGCCAGCCTGTCCTCGGTCGAGTTCAACCCCCATCTCGTCCAGACCATCTCCCCGTCGGAGATGGTCCTCGTCCTCGTGTATTCGGTGGCTATCGCCCACGGGGGCCGCTCCGACGGCATCGCCACCCTCTGTTACCCGTTCTCCTTGCTCCAGCCTGCCGCCGAGCGACTCGGTCGGGCCGGATGGGAGCACCGTCCGATCGTCAATCTGAATGGGGACGCCTCAGCCGCCGAGACCATGCGGACCCATCTCGCCGAGGTCGACGTGGACGTCAGCGTGACTCTTCGTCCCTCGACGATCACCGCCGCCGACCTGGCCGGCATCCAGCCGGGAGATGTCATCAGGCTGGAGCACCGGGTAGACGAACCTGTCATCGGCCGGTTGGGAGGCACCGAGATCTTCACGGCTCGCGCCGGCAGGCACGGCCGTCGCAGAGCCATCCAGATCCTCGAATGGAGAGAGCAATGACCGACAAGACCGACACCCTCCCCACCGAAGACGCCGTGGCGACCGCCGCCTTCCCCGAGCTCGGGAACGGCTCCGGCATCGGGGCGTTGCGGGACATCGCCGTACTCGGCGACGTCCGCCTCGACGTGACCGTCGAGTTGGGGCGGATCTCGATGAAGGTCCGGGACCTGCTCGCGTTGCAGGAGGGAGCGGTCGTCGACCTCGATCGGACCGCCGGCGCGGCGGTGGACGTCGTCGTCAACGGCACGCTCGTCGCACGCGGCGACGTGGTGGTCGTCGACGACGAACTCGGTGTCCGGATCACCGAGGTCATCGAGCGCCCATGATCCGAGTCTTTCACTCCCGCTCAGAAGGTCGCTGATGGAAGGCGGCGAAGTCCTCGGCCGGCTGCTGCCGGCGCTGGCGTTGGTGCTCGTCACGCCGCTCTTGGTTCGTCACTGGCTCCGCAAGGGTCGTGGCCTGGCCAATGGTGAGCTGCGTGTCGTGGCCCGCGCCCCCATGGGACGCACTGCTGCCGCCGTCATCGTCGAGACCAAAGGGCGCAGATTCCTCCTCGGTGTCACCGAGAGCTCTGTCCGCCTCATCTCCGAACTCGAAGCCGACGAAGAAGAAACGTCGACCGCCCCGGGCACGGACGCCCGTGGCTCGATCGAACCCACACGGCCATGGACCGGCCTCGACCACTGGCGGCGTCTGACGCTGCGCCGCGCACCCAGGGAGCCGGTCCGTGTCATCTCGGAATAGGCGGCGTCGCCTCCTCGTCGTCCCGGTGCTGGCGGCGCTGGTCGTGCTCGTCGGTCTGCCCGCCTCTGCCCAGACCGTCGAGGAGATCCAGAGCCTTCCCCTCCAGGAGCCCCTCCAGGTGCCGACTGTGTCGGTGCCCGACGCGCCGACGGTGTCCATCGACCTCGGCGAGGACTCGGGCGTCACCAAGAGCGTGGCGATCCTGCTCTTGCTCACCGTCGGGGCCGTGTTGCCGGGCCTGCTCCTGGTGATGACGTCTTTCACCCGCTACGTGATCGTGCTGGGCATCACGAAGAACGCCCTCGGCCTCCAGACCATCCCCCCTACGCAGGTGCTGATCGGTATCGCCCTCTTCCTCACGATCTTCACGATGGGCCCGACCCTGTCGGAGGTCAACGAGCAGGCGGTCCAGCCACTACTCGCCGGGGAGATCGAAGCCCAGGAAGCGCTCGAGGCGGGATTCGGGCCATTCCGCGAGTACATGCTCGCCCACACATCCGACGAGGACCTCCGCCTCTTCGTCGGGCTCTCCGACATCGACATCCCCGAGAACCGATCCGAGATGCCGGCTTCGGTGCTGGTTCCCGCCTTCGTCGTCTCCGAGCTGCGGGCGGCGTTTCTCATCGGGTTCGTCGTGTTCGTGCCGTTCCTGGTGATCGACCTCGTCGTCTCGGCGGTGCTGATGTCGATGGGCATGATGATGCTCCCACCGGTCTTCATCAGCCTGCCGCTCAAGCTGCTGCTGTTCGTGCTCGTCGACGGGTGGGCGCTGATCATCCAGTCGCTCGTCGGCTCCGTCCAGGGGACGGTGACATGACCGACGCCCAGGTCCTCGACATCCTCGTCGACGCCCTCGTCGTCGCCACGAAGCTGGCGGGTCCGTTCCTCGTCGCCGCCGCCGCCATCGGCATCGCCGTGTCGCTCCTCCAGACCATCACCCAGGTGCAGGAGATGACGCTCACGTTCGTCCCCAAGCTGATCGGAGCGGCCCTCATCCTCGTGTTCGCCGGCTCGTGGATGCTGCGAGAGGTCGTGACATGGGTGAAGGCGCTGTGGACGTCGATCCCCGGGCTGTGACACCGTGGAAATCGCGATAGACCCCGGCTGGGCGACAGGCCTCGCACTCTCCTCCACGCGGGTGGCGGCGTTCGCCGTCGCATCTCCGATCTATGCCCGCATCGTCCCTGGGGTCGGGCGCATCGCTCTGGTGCTCGTCCTGGGCCTGTTCCTCACTCACCCGGTCGTGACCCCCGACGCGTACTCGCTCGTGGCCGCCGGTGTCATCAACGCCGTCATCGGGGCGGCGCTGGGGTTCCTCACGGGAATCTTCTTCCACGTCTTCCAGGTCGCCGGCGGTGTGCTCGACTTCTCGTCTGGGCTGTCCGTGTCGGGTGTTCTCGATCCGATGACCGGGCACCAGGACACCGTGTTCGGCCGCATGTTCGGCCTCGCCGCCGGCGCGCTGTTCCTGGCTCTCGGTGGCGACGAACTCCTGATCGTTGGCTTGAGCCGGAGCATGGAAGCGATCCCCCTCGACGGCGTGCCCTCCCTCCATGCCGGCCTGGCCGATCTGGCGGTGTCCCTCCTGGGGAAGATGATGCTGGCGGCAGTAGAGCTCGCCTTCCCCGCCGTCGCCGCCTTGTTCCTCGTCGAGCTGGCGCTGGGTCTCGCCAACCGGATGGTGCCCCAGCTCAACGCCTTCCTCGTGGGCATGCCCGCGAAGATCCTCGTCTCCCTGCTCGTCGTTTCCGTGGTGGGCCTCGCCATCCCTTCGCTCATGAACGGGGTCATCTCCGAGATCTGGACGACCCTCTCCCGTGCCCTGACGGGCCTCACCTCGGGCTGAGCCGGAAGCGGCCTTATCTGGTCGCAGACCCGGCCGACAGGAAACATGCACACGGACGGTGCACCGAGTCGCCCACGGATCGGGCCGCCTGCACAGCTGAGCTGGATCGACCGTGAGCGACACCCGCACCGAAAAACCGACTCCACGACGCCTCCGGGAGGCCCGCCAGAAGGGCCAGGGCTTCACCCGCAGCCCCGAAGTCGCCGTGGCTTTCTCGCTCTTGGGCGCCGTCCTCTCCCTGCGGCTCCTCGCTCCCAGCGTGGTCAACGGGGTGGCGATCGAGGCTCGGCGCTTCTTCGCCGCCGCCGGTTCCCCCGACCCTCTGGGATTAGCCGCCGAACGAGTCCTGCCGATGGTCGCCGGCGCCCTTTTCCCTTTCCTGGCCGTCGCCGTGCTCGGCGCCCTCGCCTCGGGAGTCGCTCAGACCGGGATCGTGTTCGTCCCCGCCGCTGCCAAGCCCCGGCTCGACAACCTGAGCTGGCGTCGCGGCCTCGAACGCCTCCGCCCGACCCGTGTGGCCTGGGACCTCGTCCGTGCGGCGGTGAAGACGGCCCTCCTCGTAGCCCTCACCTGGTCGTCTCTCGAGGCCTGGATCGAGTTCCTGCGGGCCCGGCACAGCCTCTCGGTGGCGCTGCAGATGACCACCGATCAGGCGTGGGGGTTGATCGCTCGCACCGCCCTCGTCGCCGTCGCGGTGGCGATCGCTGACTACGCCATCAACCGGTACCGCACCCAGAAGGGTCTCAAGATGACCCGCTCCGAGGTCAAGCGGGACCTGAAGGACCAAGAAGGCGACCCGGTGCTGAAGATGCGCCGGCGCCGCCTGGCGTCGGAGATCTCCCGCAACCGGATGATCGGCGATGTCGGTCGTGCCGACGTGGTGGTGACCAACCCGACCCACATCGCCATCGCCCTCCGCTACGACCCAAAGGAGCCGGCGCCGCGGGTGGTCGCCCGGGGTGCCGGGGTGCTGGCTGAGCGGATCAAGACGGAGGCCCGCCGCAACGGCGTATTCGTCACCGAGAACAAGCCGCTCGCCCGGGCGCTCTACCGCAGCTGCAAGGTCGGCCAGTTCATCCCTTCCAGCCTCTATGAGGCCGCCGCCGTTGTGTTGGCGACCGCCTTCCGTCGCCGGGGGTGGGCGGCGTGAGGCTGGCCCGCGCCACCGTCCCGGCCTTCTTGATCGCCGCCGTCCTCATGATGGTGGTGCCGGTTTCGCCGGTCCTGCTCGACATCCTGTTGGCCGCCAACCTGGCGCTCGCCGTGCTCATCCTCCTAGGCACGATCCTCCTCAAGGACAGCCTCGACTTCTCGGTCTTCCCGTCCCTGTTGCTGATCACGACGCTGCTGCGGCTGGCGCTCAACGTGTCGTCGACCCGGCTGATCTTGCTCAACGGCTACGCCGGCAAAGTCATCGAGACGTTCGGCAACTTCGTGATCGGCGGCTCAGTGGTCGTCGGCCTGGTCGTGTTCTTCATCCTCGTGATCATCCAGTTCGTGGTCATCACCAACGGCGCCAGTCGCGTGGCAGAGGTGGGAGCACGCTTCACCTTGGATGCCATGCCCGGCAAGCAGATGGCCATCGACGCCGATCTCACGGCTGGGTTGATCGACGAGGAACAGGCTCGGGCATTGCGAGCCCGGATCGCCAAGGAAGCCGACTTCTACGGGGCGATGGACGGCGCCTCGAAGTTCGTGAAAGGCGACGCCATCGCCGGTTTGGTGATCACGGCCATCAACCTCTTCGGGGGTCTGGCCGTCGGCGTCGGCATGCACGGTTTGGCTCTCGGCGACGCCATCCAGACGTACAGCCTCCTCTCGGTCGGCGACGGCCTCGTCAGCCAGCTCCCGGCGCTGCTCATCTCCCTCTCGACCGGTCTCTTGGTCACGCGGGTTCGCTCCGAGGAGGATCTGGGGGGCGAACTGGCGGACCAGTTGTTCAACCGGCCCAAAGCGATGCGAATCTCCTCATACGTCGTCGCCGGCCTGGCATTCCTCCCCGGCCTTCCCACCCTGTCCTTCCTGGGCATCGCCGGCGTTCTCTTCGTGGCCAGCGGCCAGCAGAAGAGAAAGGAGCGGGAAGACTCGAAGGCGCGCCCCGAACCGGTGGTGAGTGTCTCTCCCGACTCGCCCGAGGCCCTGCTGCCGGGCATGCGGGTCGAGCCGCTGGAACTCCACCTGGCCTACGACATCCTCGACCTGATCGACGCCGAGCGCGGCGGCGACCTGCTCGACCGGGTTCGCGCCCTCCGGGGCCAGATCGCCCAGGAGCTCGGTTTCGTCATGCCCTACGTCCGCACCCGCGACGATGTGACGTTGCCACCCAGCACATATCGGATCCTGCTGCGGGGTGTCGAGGTCGCCCGGGGAACCGTGCCTCCCGACCGGCTGCTCGCCATCCCCACGGGCGACAACGCCGAGATCGCCGCTCTGGGAGGCGAGGAGACCACCGAACCCGTCTTCGGGCTGACGGCGTACTGGCTGCCCGTCAGCGCCCGCCCCTCGGCGGTGGCCGCGGGGGCGACAGTCGTGGACCGGTCCTCGGTCATCGTTACCCATTTGGCCGAGGTGGTCCGTTCCAACGCTGCCCTCCTCCTCACCCGCCAGGACGTCCAGGAGCTCGTCGAGAGCCTCCGCCACGACGAGCCCATCCTCGCCTCCGAGGTCGGTTCGGAACGTCTTCCGCTCGGGATGTTCCACCAGGTGCTGCGCAGCATGCTCGAGGAGCGCGTGCCGATCCGGGACCTGGGCCGGATCATCGAAGCCCTCACCTCCCGCCCTGGGCTGCAGACCGTCGACCAGATGGTCAATGCTGCCCGGGCCGCGCTCGGAAGGACCATCGTGTCCCGGGTCGCTCCCGAGGGACACCTGGGAGTCATCACCCTCGACCCACAGCTCGAGACGAGCCTCCACGAAGCGCTCCGCGAGGTGGACGGCGACGTCCTGCTGGTACCGGACCCTCAGACCATGCACGACCTCGTGTCCCAGGTCGGGCACGTGCTGGCGGAGAAGGGGGCAACCGCGACCGCCATCGTCTGCTCGCAGGCGCTGCGCCGCCCCCTCCGGCACGCCCTCCGGTCGGCCGGTCTCGACATCCCCGTCATCGCGTATCCCGAGATTCCTGCATCTGTGACCGTGGACGCCAAAGGAGTGATCGCAAATGCAACCGTCACCAGCTGACACGTTGACCGTCGAAGCCGGCACCGCCGAGCAGGCCCTCGAGGAGATCACGGCTCGCCTCGGGCCCAACGCCGAGATCGTCGACGCCCGCAAGGTGCAGAAGGGGGGCATCGCCGGATTCTTCGCCCGGGAGCTGGTCCAGATCACCGCCCGTCCTCGACAGGCCGAACAGGCTCCGGCTCCGTTCGAGAGGGTCCTGGAGGCGGCCTTGGCGCGCGAGGCCGCTGAGCCTGCTTTGGAGGGCCCGGCCGCGGAAGGTCTCGAGCCGGAGATGTCGGCCGAGGTCGGGCCGCAGCCCCCGGGGGCACCCCCGCGGCCGGCCCAGACGGCGCCCGCCGAGTGGCGGCTCAGTGGAGGGGTCGACTGGAGCGTCACGGCCCTCGCCCGCTGCGACCTTCCCAACCCGGTCATCGAGGCAGTGATGGATCTCGACCCACGGGACGACCTGGGATGGATCGCGGCCATCGCCGGGGCCGTCGCGCCCTGGTGCCGGCCCCTTCCCATCGGGTCCTCGATCTTCGTGGGCTCCTCCGCCGACCGCATCGGCCGTTCTCTCGAGCTCGAGGTCGTCACTCCGGCCGAGATGGCTCCCTACGGCGGCGACTTCGCAGCACCCATCACCGCATCTCACAGGGAGTGGCTGGACACCGTTCGTGGAGAGAGATGGCTCCACCTGGTGGTCGACGAGAAGGCCTCGATGGACCTCCTCTCCGACGACGTGCTCGCCGTCTCGTGGGTGGGCAGCCGCGGAGTGGCGGGTGCGCTCCGGCTGGCCTCGTCTCTGGGCCTCGTTCTCGGCTACGGAATGGGCTCCGGTCGAGGCGCCAACGCCTACCGGGCGACCCCGGTGGACGTCGCCCTCGCAATTCGTGAGCTGGTGGGCAGGCGATGAGACGAGCCAGTCCGATCCAGCGTGTGCCCGTCATGTGGGGTCTCGTCGGCCTCGTCCCGATCGCCGTGCTGCTCTTCAAGCAAGACCTGACGCTGTTCGAGGCCGGCCTCCGGGCCTCGGTGATCCTGGCCGCGGTCGTGTTCCTCCGCTGGTTGGGAGACAAGGCCGTTCGAGGCGTGCTGGCGACGCTCGAGCCAGAGCCGGTCAGGGTCGAGGCCCAGCCCGATGACGACGCTTGACAGCCACGGGTCCCGGCCGACCGGATAGGAAGACGATGGAGAACCGATGACGACCGCCTTGGAAGAGCTTCCCGTCGAACCCGGCGAGGAGCAGCAGCAGCCTGAACCGCCGGTCCCCGGCGTGTTCGGTGTCGGGCTGCACCAAGCCGCCGTGCGTCGTTTCGAACTCGCCGGCATCTGCCGCCTGGTCGACGACCCCGGCGCCGCCGACGTGGTCGTCGCCTCCACTCGGGTTCCGAGGAGGCGCTCGGTGGCGGCACTGGTGGACGAGATCCGCCAGCAGGCACCCGGTCTCCCGCTTCTCGTCCTCGTCCATCCCGGCGGGGAGCCGTTGGCCGTGGAGTTCCTTCGGGCCGGTGCCCGGGCGGTCGTAGCCGAAGGCAACGAAGTCCAGATCCTCGAGTGGCTGGCCGAGCGGCCCAGTGACGAGCCGCTGGTCGAGACGTTCGAGCGCCGGTTCGACCAGCGCCTGGATCACCAGTCAGCCGGAGTGGTCATCGGCCTCACCCCGTTCGAGTCGCGCCTGCGCGAGCTGACGCAAGCTGGGATCACCCGTATCGGCCTCATTCGCATCCCCGAGTGGAAGCGAGCCACGGCCCGGCTCTCGAGCGAGGCCCTCACGCTCCTCGAGCGTCGGCTCGAGGTGCAGTTGGAGGACCTGTGCCGGGCCGTCGGGGCGGAGCTCCACCACATGGGGGCGGGCGAGTACGGGATCATCGGACGGGATCTCTCGGCGCGTGGCGCCGACGAGTTGGGGCAGAAGCTGGCAGCAGTGACGTCGTCGTTCTCGCCGGACCGCACCACCTCACTCGGGTTGGCGATGGGCCATGTCGGGCCCGAGGTCACATCCGAGTCGTCCACTTTGATGGAGCTGGCACGCCGAGCGCTGGAACTGGCGACGAGCCCCGACGGACCCGACGTCGTCAATGCCGACGACCTCTCCCGGGCGCTCGCTTCCTCCACCGAGCTCGATACCGCCTTCCAGGCCCTGTTGCTCGTGGAACGTCACGACCCCGCGGGAGAAGGCCACGGTGGCCGGGTCGCAGAGATGGTGAGCCGTCTCGCCGAGCACCTGGGGATCGAGGGCCGGGAGCTGGTGAGGATGCGTCTCGCCGCCGAACTGCACGACGTCGGCAAGGTCTCCCTCTCCGAAGACCACGCCTACGCCGCCCCCTCGGGTGATCCGGAAGCGGAGGCCGCCTATCGCAGTCATCCCGTGCTGGGCGCGGAAGCTCTTCGTGCCGCCGGCTGGGATGTGGCGTCCGCCATCCGTCACCACCACGAACGGTGGGACGGCACGGGCTTCCCCGATGGCTTGGCGGGCGAGGACATCCCGCTCGGAGCGAGGCTGATCGCTGTGGCCGACGCCCTCGACCGAACGTCGGTCGAAGAAGTCGAGGCGCAAGCGGGAACCGCCTTCGATCCCGAGATCGCCCGCCTGGCGGTCCAGGTCCTCCGCTGATCCGGAGTCAGGATTCCCGGGGAGGAACCTGAGTGCGGAGGATGTCCGCCGACCGGTCGAGGGTGCGCACGGCGGCGCGGTTCTGCTCGACCACTTGGTCGTAGACCTCGGCCCGGTGCACCTGGACCGAACGGGGGGCCTCCACCCCGATCCGCACCTGGCTGCCGCGGACCTCGACCACGGTGATCACCACGTCGTGGCCGATACGGATCGACTCGCCTTCTCGCCGCGTGAGGATCAGCATCAGGCAGCGCCCAGGTCGACGGTGGCGCGGACCGGGTAGTCGGAGTCGGCGAGGACCACCTGGCGGCCGACGAGAGACTCCCGATGCACCACGAAGGGTCCCAGCAGGTTCAGGTGGACGGCCCGCGACTCGGGCTCGAGGGTGACGGGACAGAACACGATGGCGTCTTCGGGTCGCTCGAGCCCCAGTGCCTCCTGGTCCTCCTCGCTGATCTCGGGGGCGTAATCGGGGAAGAAGAGCCACGGGACGCACACCACCATCGCCACGTCCTCGTCCTCCAACGATTGCAGGAGCTGGAACGCCCCGTCCTCCACGACCTCGACGAGGGTGAACTCCGTGAGATGCGGAAAGCCCGGAATGCCGTCCGGGAAATGGAGTGCGCTGATTTCGGGGGGTGTTTCGACCGTCACCGCAAGAAGTCGATCAACGACGGCTGGATGCTCCGTGCCAAAGCCCCGAGGGTGGCTTCGTACGCCACTTGCTGGAGCTGGAGTTGCATGATCGCCTCGGCCACGTCGACTGACTCTACTTGGGACAGGCGGTCTTGCAGTGACAGCTTCTCGTCGGCGTTGCGGCGCTGGGCGGCTTCGATCCGGTTGGTGGCGGCACCCAACTCGGCGAGGGCGCTCAAGATCCGGTCCATCGAGTCATCGATCTCGCTGATCGAAGTCTGAACCCCAGCACTGTCGCCGCTGGCGATGTGGGTGGTCAGGTCATCGAGCACGCTGAACAGGTCGCGTCCATCATCGAATCCGAACACCTCCGAGCCGAGGACGTTGACCCGCACCACGTCATTCGGTCCGACTCGACGTTCGACGACGCCCTCGTCGCCCAAATACGCGGTTCCGTCGGCACTCACGGCATCGCCGTCGGCCGTACCTGCGAACAGGGCCCGATCACCGATCTTCGAGTTGGCGATGGCGATCGCTTCCTCCCTGATCGATCGCAGCTCGGCGGCGAATGCCTCGCGTTCGGCGTCGTTGGTCACGCTGCCCGACCGGACGGCGAGCTCACGGGCTCGATGGAGACGGTCGAGCAGCGTCTGTAGCTTGCTATCTGCGAGCGACGTCCAGAGGAGCCCGTCGCTGGCGTTGCGCGCTGCCTGGTCGGAAGCGGCCTGCAGCCCGCGCAGCGACATCGAGCGGTTCATCGCCGACGGGTCGTCCGACGGCTTGTGGATCCGCTTGCCCGACCCGAGCGAGGCCTGGGCTTGGGCGAGCTGATCGAGCCGGTTCTGCAGGCGTTGCAGTGCTTGGTAGCTCATGGCCTGCTGGGTGATCCTCATCTCATCACCTTCCGACCAGGCCAGTGCGGGTGATCAGCTGATCCAGCAACTCGTCGACAGCTGTCATCACCCGGGCCGAAGCCTGATAGGCGTGCTGGTACTCGATCAAGGCGACCATCTCCTCGTCGATCGACACGCCGTGGGCCCCCATGCGGGCGAGCTCGGCGGCACTCTGGAGACCGGCCTGCGCCGAGGCGGCGTCGAGGGCGGTACGAGCGGAGACGCCGATGTCGGTGACGATCTCCCGCCAGATCTGGTCGAGAGTCCGGCCGTCACCCGGCACCGGCTCCTCGCGGAGGGCCGCCAGGGAAGCGGCGTTGCCGCCGTCGTGGGTGGCGAACGGGTCACCCGAAGCGGCGAGTTCGTACGGATCGGTCACCAGCAGAGTCAAGGTGAAAGCGGTAGCGGCGGGATCGAAGAGATCGGCGCCGCTCTGTCCGGGGCCGTAGGTGCCGGCGTTGTGGCGGCTGTTCAACGTTTCGACGAGGTGGGTCACGAACTGGTCGAAGGTCGCCTGACGAGCCGGCAAGTCCTCGGCGAGGAACCGCTGGTACTCGGCGATGGCGCCGCCCGGCTGCACGTCGACGCCGGACACATGCCCGATCGTGAGATCGTCGGCGTTCCAAGATATCTCCGAGGCCCGGTCCCCCTGGACGAGGGTGAGGCCGCCCACCGATACCTTCACGGTGCCGTCTTCCATCTCCCTGGAGGTGGCCCCGATGAGCGCAGCGAGGCGGTCCAGGGCCAGGTCCCGGCGGTCGTAGAGATCGTTCGGTGTGGCGAGACCCGAGCTGCGACGGATCGCCTCGTTGAGGCCCGCCACCTCCTGGAGGAGACGGTTCACCTCGCCGATGTCCTGCTGGATCGAGACCTGGGCGTCGGACGCCACCCGATTCCAGCTCTCGGCGACCGTGTTGATGCGGGTCGTGAGAGCCTGCAAGGTGGCGATCACGTTCCGGCGGGCGGCTGGATCCGTGGGGCTGAGCGACAGCTCCTCGAAGGCGTTCCACGTATCCGCCAGGGCGGCGCCGATCCCGAGCTCCGGTTCGGCCAACGCCTCCTCGACGCGCCCGAGGAGAGAGGCGCGGACGTCGAGGCCGGCTGCCAATCCGAGCCCCGCCCGGACTCGCATGTCGAGGAACTCGTTGCGAGCTCGGGAGATCCCGTCGATGGTCGTCCCGGTGCCGATGGTCCCGTAGGAGGTTTGGTGGCCGTACTCGCGGCTGAGCTGGGTCACCCGTTGACGGGTGTACCCGGTGCTGTGAGCGTTGGCGACGTTGTGGGAAGTCGTCTCGACCCCAGCCCGCGCGGCCAGGATTCCCGAAAGGGCCGTGTGGAGGGAGAGGAAATCGGCCATCTCAGACCACCTGATCGTGGGAGACCGGGCGAGCCACGAACTTCTCGACGCGGCCTTCTGGGCTGTAGGTGGGAGCGTCCTCGACGAGACCGGAGAGGGCGGCCTGCACTCGCCCGAGTCCTTCCGTGGCGAGGCGGCGATTGTCCCGGGTCACCTTCTCCACCTGGTCGACGAGGGACATGAAGTTGCGGCGGTGCTCGGCGAACGCGGCCCGGAAGGGGTCGGGGGCGTGTTCGGTGAGGTACGCCAACTTGAGTTCGCGGGGCGGCATCCCCCAGTCCTCGGCCAGGAGAGAAATGAGCTCTTCACGTCGCTCTTCCTCTTCACGGATGCGGCGTAGGACGCTTTCGATCTCCGCCATGGCGATCGGCACGAAAGCTGCTTGATCAGACGAAAGGAGGAGCTGGGCTTCGAGCAGCTTGAACAGCAGGTACTCGACCAGCTGTCGTTGCCTCCCGAGCTGGGCTACCAAATCGGGGAGGACGGGGGATGCCGCGTGAGTTCTCACGACTCGACGGTCGGCCACCAGCCAGGCGGTTTAAGCGCCCTGGCCCCTAAAACCTCGATCCGGCCGGCCGATGAACGCCCCGAAACGATGAACGGCGATACGCTAGGACCAGCCGACACACCGACGAAGACCGGGGGCTGGGGAGAGGCAGGAGGGGTCTGATGGGCGACAACCCGCACTCCGAACGGGGTCGGGACGAGTTGGAGCGCCGCCTGCAACAGTTGCAGGAGCAGCTCGAGGACTACCGCCGCCGATATGGCGAGCTCCGCTTGGCTTTGGAGACGCTGACGACGATCGATCCGACCAGCGGGGTTCGCAACCGGCTGGGCATCCTCCAGTCGATGGAGGGCGCCCTCCAGTGGAACAGCCGCGAGGGTCAGCCGTTCGGCGTCGTCGTTCTGCATCTTCCGGCCCTGAACGAGCTGCGAAAACTCGAGGACCAGTCCGTTTTCGAGGAGTCGATCGCCCACGTCGCCGCCGTCATCTCCGCTGGCCTCCGCGACGTCGATCGGGTGGGCAGGTGGAACGACGACGTGTTCGTGGTCGTCCTCGCCAAGCTCGACGCCAACGGCGTCAGGCCGGTGGCCGCTCGTCTCGCATCCATGCTTTCGGCGGTTCCCATCCAGGGCGAGAAGGACGTCTACGAGTTGACGCCGAAGATGACGGCACTGCTGGTGGAGCCGAGAGCCGGCATCGCTATCGACGACCTGGCGCGCAAGATCGACGCCAGCCACGGTTCCGACGATCCCGATTCGCCCCGGGTCATCTACGTCGGTTCCAATTCCGGACACGGCGCTTAAGCGACCGCCCTCACGGCCGACTGGAGTCCCGACCAGAAGCACACCGGCTTCCACGGATCGGGAAGCTGCGACCCCACGGACGGGCCGTCAGGAATGAGGAGGTCACCTCTCACATGATGCGCTCGATGTTCTCCGGGGTGTCCGGCTTGCGATCACACCAGACGATGATGGACGTCGTTGGCAACAACGTCGCCAACGTCAACACACCCGGCTACAAGGCCTCACAGGTCACTTTCCAGGAGGCACTCACCCAGACCGTCCGCGGGGCGGGCCCGGGGACGGGCCCGATCGGCGGTACCAATCCGGTCCAGATCGGGCTCGGTACCCAGGTCGCCACCGTCGACGGGATCTTCACTCAGGGAACCGCCCAGACCACCGGTCGTGCGACCGACGTGATGATCCAGGGCGAGGGCTACTTCATCCTCGGCCGCGGTGCCGAACGTTTCTACACCAGGGCCGGCAGCTTCGGTTTCGACCACGACGGCTATCTCGTCAATGGAAACGGTCTGCAGGTCTTGGGCTGGAACGCCGACGCCGCCGGCAACGTCGACACCTCGCAGGCGATCGGGGCGATTCGTATTCCCGCCGGCCAGGTGATCGAGCCGCAGCCGACTGAGAACGTCACGATCGGCGGCAATCTCTCGGCGGATGCCGAGATCGGCAGTGCCGTGCGGTCCAGCGTCACCATCTACGACTCGCTCGGCAACGCCCACGAACTGGTGCTGACCTTCACGAAGACCGCCGCCGGACAGTGGTCCGTCGCGGCTCAACTCGGAGCAGGTTCCACCGGGACCGTCTCGATCTCGGCGACTTCCGTCCAGTTCAACCCAGACGGCACCCTGAACACCCCCCAGTCGTTCGACATCGACATCACCGGCATTCCCGGGAGCCAGGACCTCTCGATCGCGGTGGATCTGAACGACCAGTCATCGCCGCTGGTGCAATACGGCGGGACCTCGAACCCGCAGGTGATCAGTTCCGACGGCTGGGCCATGGGCGTCCTCCAGGGTGTGTCCATCGGCGCCGACGGCACGATCACCGCCCAGTTCTCCAACGGCTTGACTCAGCCCGTGGCGGTCATCGCCACCGCCACGTTCGTCAACCCGGGTGGCCTCAACCGGGTGGGGGAGTCCACCTTCGCTGCCTCGGCCAACTCGGGCGCGGCCGTCATCGGCCAACCCGCAGCGGGTGATCGCGGAATGCTCACGCCCGGTGCACTCGAGATGTCGAACGTCGACCTCGCCCGGGAGTTCACCAATTTGATCATCGCCCAGCGCGGCTTCCAGGCGAACTCGCGCATCATCACCGCCTCCGACGAGTTGCTCGCAGACCTGGTGAACATCCGTCGATGACGAAGAAAGGTCGGGGTCGTCCCGTGGGCACCTCGAGGACGACCCCGACCATTCGGGAACGAGTAGGGATGGGTGAAAGGCTCAGAAGGGTGCGGGACCGCGGCCGATCAACAGCGTTTGGCCGTGGGCGGTGTCCTCGACGAGGCAGCGGCTCACGCCGGCGGGAGTGGAGATCACCATCTCCTTCCCGAGCAAACCCACCAACTCGTGGTGGAGCACGCCCTTCCAGTCACCCCACTGGTCCTGGGTCAGAATGGCTGGAGCATGCCGGACCACACGCCCTTCCTCGTCGCGCACACCTACGCGCCGAAAGAATCGGCTGCGGGTGAGCGTTTTGCGCGTAGTCATTTCCATCGTTGTCTACCCAATCTCGGTCGATTGACACGTACCTGATCGGCCAATGGGCCCGGTCGTTTAGCAAACGTTTTCCCGACCGGCAGGCGGAAACCGGGGCCGTCTAGGCTCTCGGCGATGCTCACCTGCCCCGATGCCTGTGGCTGAGCCTGCTCTGGTCGTGCGCGGCGTCACCCGCCGTTTCGGTGAAGTCACCGCTCTCGACCGGGTGGACTTCCAGGTCGAATACGGTCAGGTCATCGGATTGTTGGGCCACAACGGAGCCGGCAAGACCACCACCATCCGCCTCCTCAACGGGCTCCTCGCACCTGACGAAGGTGAGGTGAGGACCATGGGGCTCGATCCCGTGGCCGATGGTGCAGAAGTCAGGCGCCACACCGGCGTCCTCACGGAAACCCCCTCCCTCGACGACCGGATGAGCGGGCTCGAGGCGATGCGTTTCTGGGCGGCGATGTGGGGTGTGCCCAAAGACGCGGTCGATCGTCGCGTCATGGAGTTGCTGGAGCGATTCCGACTCACTGACCGGGCGCGGGATCGCATCGGCGGCTACAGCCGCGGAATGCGCCAACGCCTAGCCCTCGCCAGGACACTTCTCCACGACCCTCCGCTTCTGTTCCTCGACGAACCGACGGCCGCCCTCGATCCGGTCGCTGCCCGTGGCGTCCGGGACATGGTTCGGACGTTGGCGGCCGAGGACCGGCGCACGGTCCTCATCTGCACCCACAACTTGGCCGAAGCCCAGGACCTGTGCGATCGCGTCGTGATCCTCCGCCGCGGCCGAGTGCTCGCCGACGGCACGACAGCGGAGTTGGTCGGTGCCGCTTCCGTGCCGGTGGCGCTGATCCTCGAAGTGGAGGGGGAGCAGGTCAGCGAAGCCCGTCGCATCACGGAGACGTTCGGCGAGGTGAAGCGCGTCGATGGCGGCCGCATCGATCTCGACGGCGTCACCCGCGAACGGCTCCCGGACCTGGTCGCTGCCTTGGTCGAAGCCGGAGTTGGGATCTATCGGGTGGCGCCGGAAGAGCCGAGCTTGGAGTCGGCGTACCTGGCGCTCTACGGGGAGGAGACTGAGGGATGAACTGGCGCTCGATCTTTGCCATCGTGCGCCGCGACCTCACCGTCGTTGCCCGCGCCAAGGCAGTGATGATCCCTCTGGTCGTGGTGCCTGTCATCCTCTTCGTGGGGCTGCCTCTGCTCGTCTCCTTCGCCATCGACGCCGCCGGGTCCGACATCGAGGACCTCCTGCCCCTCATCGAGGCGCTGCCCGAGCGCATCCGGGCTTCGCTCGGTGACGGCTCGCTACTCGAGCAGGCTCAGGTGTATCTGCTCGAATACCAGTTCGCCACCTTCTTCCTGATCGTGCCCCTGATGGTCTGCTCAGTTATCGCCGCCGACAGCTTCGCCGGCGAGAAGGAACGCAAGACACTCGAGGCCCTTCTCTACACGCCGACCACCGACCGCGAGTTGTACCTCGCCAAACTCCTCGGTCCGTGGCTGGCAGCCATCACCGTCACGGTCGCCAGCTACGGCCTGTATCTGGTGGTCTGCAACGTCGCCCTCGCCGCGACGATCGGCCGGCCGGTGGCGCTCACCCCTCTGTGGGTGGTAGTCGTGCTGTGGCTGTCGCCCGGTATGGCCGCACTCGGATTGTCGGTGCTGGTGATCGTCTCAGCCCGGGTCCGTGGGTTCCAGGAGGCGTACCAAGTGGGAGGCGTGCTGGTGTTGCCGATCGTGGCGCTCGTTGCGGCTCAGTTCGCCGGCTTGCTCTTCGTCGACACCGCCTTCGCCATTCTGCTCGGGTCCCTCACCTGGGCGGTCGCCGTGGCCGTGATGGCAGTCGGATTCGGCCGCTTTCGCAGAGAGCGCCTCCTCGAACAGGTATGACCGGAAGCGACAGGACCCCGGTGCGGTTGTAACCATCGATGCCCGCTCTCGACATACCCCTCTCCGTCCTCGACCTCGCCTCGGTGGGCCGCGGTGCCACGTCCGCAGACGCACTGCAGGGAACGACACGGCTGGCAGTGGCTGCCGATCGTCTCGGTTTCCGTCGCTTCTGGGTCGCCGAGCACCACAACATGCCGATCGTCGCCTCGACCAGTCCGCCGGTGCTCATGGCCCACCTGGCGGCCGTGACCGAGAGGATCCGCATCGGCTCCGGCGGGGTGATGCTGCCCAACCACCCGCCGCTCGTGGTGGCGGAACAGATTGCACTGTTGGAGGCGCTCTACCCGTCGCGGCTCGACCTGGGTATCGGGCGGGCACCAGGTACCGACCCCATGACGGCGGCGGCCCTACGACGCAGCGCCGATGCCCTCGACGCACGCGAGTTCCCCCAGCAGCTCATCGACTTGATGGCGCTGTTGGGCGACGTGAGGGAAGGCGCCCGGCTCCACGAGCGGTTCCGGGCGACACCCGTGGCGACGTCCTATACGCCGATCTTTCTCCTGGGCTCGTCGGGCTACAGCGCCCAACTCGCCGGGATCCTCGGCCTGCCGTTCGTCCAGGCGCACCATTTCGATATGGGCGGTACCGACGAGTCCCTCCGCCTCTACCGGGAGAGGTTCCAGCCGAGCTCGGCCTGGAAGGAGCCATACGCAATCGTCTCAGCCAACGTCACCGTGGCGGAAACGGAGGCCGAAGCGCGGCGGCGTTCGCTGCCGGGGAGGCTGGTGCGGTTCTGGCTGCGTACCGGGAGGCCCGTGTGGCTGCCGACGGTCGAAGAGGCTGAAGATCATCCGGACCTCGAGGCGGCACTGGCCATGCCCACGCAGGCGATCGTAGGCGATCCCGAGCAGGTCGTCGCCGGTCTGGCGGCACTGGCCGAACGCACGGGCGCCGACGAGCTGATGCTGGCCGGGACCAGCGCCGACTACGACCAGAAGGTGTCCGAGTTGGAGCTGGTCGCTTCAGCCGCCGGGCTTTCCGCCTAGACGTAGTCGATCAGGTCGGCGATCGAATCGACCACCATCGTCGGTCGGTACGGGAAGCGAGCGATCTCCTCCTTGCTCGTCGAGCCGGTCAACACGAGGAACGTCGTGAGCCCGGCCTCGATCCCCGCCACGACGTCGGTGTCCATGCGGTCACCCACCAAGGCCGTCACCTCGGAATGGGCGCCGATCTTGTTGAGCGCCGCCCGCAGCATCATCGGGTTCGGCTTGCCCACGTAGTACGGCTCGACTCCAGTGGCCCGGGTGATCAGGGCGGCCACCGAGCCCGTCGCCGGCAGCGGTCCGTCGGGTGACGGCCCGGTGACGTCCGGGTTGGTGGCGATGAACCTCGCCCCTCGGCCGATGTGGCGAATCGCCTGGGTGATCGCCTCGAACGAATAGGTGCGGGTTTCGCCCAGGACCACGAAGTCGGGGTCGTTGTCGGTCATCACGAAGCCCGCCTGGTGGAGGGCGGTGGTGAGCCCCGTTTCGCCGATCACATACGCCGAAGCGCCCGGCATCTGGTCGTCGAGGAAGCGGGCCGTTGCGAGTGCCGAGGTCCATATGTGGTCCTCGGTGACCTCGATGCCTGCTCGGTTGAGGCGGGCCGCCAGGTCACGGGGCGTGTAGATCGAGTTGTTGGTCAGGATCAGGAACGGGTGCCCGGTTTCGGTGAGACGTTCCACGAACTCGGGGGCGCCGGGGATCGGGATACCCTCGCGGACGAGCACGCCGTCCATGTCGGTCAACCAGACTTCGATCGGCCGCTCCTGGAGGCTCTCGGTCACCCCGAGGACGATAGTTCCCCTGGGTGCCAGCGATGCCCCGTGGCATGGCGATTCAGCGCTCCGACGAGAGTCCTGCGCCAACTGGATCGAGAGACTGCAGCCGCTGTGACCGGGGTGGGAATACCCTCGGGTCGTGATCCAGATCGGCATCTCCCAACTCCCGCCCGAGGGGATGGACGACGACGAGTATCTCGACCGCTTGGTCGAGGCAGGCTTCGACGCCCTGGAACTGCCGTTCGTCACCGAGTTCCCCTGGAAGGAGAAGCGTTGCGCCGAGTTCGGCGAGAAGGCGGCGGCGCGGGGGATTCGGCTCTCGGTGCACGCCCCCTACTTCGCCACGCTGACCCCGGAGGACCCCGAGAGGGGAGCGCAGTGTCTGGCGGCGCTGGAGCACACGATGAAGCTGGGCAGGGCCCTCGGAGCCCCGATCATCGTCGCCCACGGTGGCGCCACCCACGGGGAGACCCCCGGTGTGCTGATGGAGCGGATCACCGAGCGTCTGGAACGGGTGGCACCCAAGATCGAGCACCTCGGAGTCGGGTTGGGACTCGAGACCGCCGGCAGGGAGGGCAACTGGGGCACCCTCGGTGACATCGCCCTCATCGCCTCCCGGTTCTCCTTCGTGCGGCCCGTCGTCGACTGGGCCCACATCCACGCCGTCACCGGGGGTGGCCTCACGAGCAAAGAGGCGTACGCCCAGGTCTTCACCTTCCTCGCCTCCGAGTTCCCCGCCTGGATGATCGATCCCCTCCACACCCAGTTCACCGACAACCTCGTGGGTGACAAAGGCGAGGTGCGTCACCTGCCCTACGGGGAGGGATCCCTGCGGGTGGGGCCGCTGGTGGAAGCAGCCGAGGAAGCCGACATCCGCCTGGTGATCATCTCCGAGGCCCGGGAGGACGAAAGCCACCGAGCGATCGCCGCCGAAGCGAGAGCGGCGGCCGGTGGCGGAGCAACCACGACAGCCCGGCGCATCGACTCCGGAAGGGTCGACTTCCCGGCGCTGGTTCGCGCCGTCCCCGAGGCGGATCGCTTCCGTGTCCGGACACCGTCACCGCTCACGATCTCCAATCCCGACAAGCTGTTCTTCCCCGAGGGCTACACCAAGGGCGACATCATCCAGTACTACGCCTCGGTCGCCGACGTCCTGTTGCCGCACCTCGCCGGGCGTCCGATCTCGATGTCGCGCTACCCCGATGGCATCGACGGCCCCAACTTCTACGAGAAGCGAGCGCCTGGTCATCAGCCCGACTGGATGCAGACCACGCCCGTCCCCTCTGACTCGCAGGGTGGGTCGATCGATTTCCTCCTCGCCGACCGGAAGGAGGCGCTCATGTGGTTCGCCAACATGGGTTGCATCGAGATCCATCCGTTCCATTCCCGGGCCGGCTCACTCGACAACCCGGACTACGCCATCTTCGACCTCGACCCGGCCGAGGGAGCCGAATGGGAGCAGGTGGTCGCCGGCGCCCAATTGGTGCGGGTCGCCCTCGAGCAGTTGGGGATGGCCGGCTACCCGAAGCTCTCCGGAGCCCGCGGCATCCACGTCTACGTGCCGATCGAGCCGATCTACACGTATGAGCGGGTCCGCCGCTTCGTCGGGGAAGTCGGCCGCTATCTCGTGGCGGCGAACCCCGACGACCTGACGATGGAGTGGGACAAGAGGCGCCGGGTCGGGAAGGTGTTCGTCGACCACAACCGCAACGCCTCCGGGCAGACCATCGCTTCCGTGTACTCGGTTCGGCCCCGCCCCGGAGCGCCGGTGTCGGTCCCGATCCGCTGGGAGGAGGTGACGACCCTCCGCAACGGCGACGTGACCATCGCCAACCTGTGGGATCGTCTGCAGCGATACGGCGACCTCTTCCGCCCGGTCCTCGGTCCCGGGTATCGGCTGGAGGAGGCGGAGAAGGCCCTGGGCCTCACTCCCGTCTAGGGTCTTCCCGTTATGTCGGCGACACGGTCCCAGGACCTCCTCGACTCCCTGGCAGCGCTCGTCAGTGGGGGATCGGTGGTGGCGTTGACGGGGGCGGGCATATCCACCGATTCCGGGATCCCCGATTACCGGGGTGACGGCCGCCGACTGCGGCACACACCTATGACGTATCAGGAGTTCGTCTCCGACCCTCGAGCCCGCCGTCGCTATTGGGCGAGGAGCCATGTCGGATGGCGGCGAATCGCCCACGCCCAGCCCAACATCTCACACCACTCCCTGGCGGAGTTGGAGGACGTAGGGGCGGTCATCGGTGTCATCACCCAGAACGTCGACGGTCTCCACACTGCGGCGGGCTCTCGCCGAGTGGTGGAACTCCACGGCAACCTCGCTCACACCATCTGCCTCGACTGCGGCGACATCCGGAGCCGTCTCGAGTTGCAGCATCGGCTGGAGGCAGCCAACCCGTGGTTCGGCGAGTGGCAGGTCGCCTATGCCCCCGACGGTGATGCCCAGATACCCCGGGACGTGGAAGAGGAGTTCCAGGTGGTGGATTGCCTCGAGTGCGGAGGCGTCCTCAAGCCCGACGTGGTCTTCTTCGGCGAGAACGTCCCCAAAGAACGAGTCGATGCCGCCTTCGGCCTGCTCAATGAAGCCAAGAGCCTCTTGGTGCTGGGCTCGTCACTGACGGTGATGTCCGGCTACCGATTCGTGATCGCGGCCCGTAAGCGAGGAGTGCCCGTGGCGATCGTCAACCGCGGGCCGTCCCGAGGCGATGGCGACGCCGCCATTCGCATCGACGATGACCTCGCCAATACCCTCGAGCCGCTCGCTCGGCGCCTGGTGGTGACACCCGCCTAGCGAGTCGGTCAGGCCATCCCGAAGCGGGCCTCGAACCTCTCCGCCTTCGCCAGCACCTCGGCCGGCAGAGCCATGAGCTTTTCCTGGAGCTCCGCCGCCTTGGCGTCGAGGTTCTTCAGCTCGGCGATGCCCCACTGCTTGAGAAGGGGCATGAGGACGTGGTCGTGGTGGACCCGGAGGTTGTAGACGCCGGCTCGGGCGATCTCGATGGAGCGCCGCAGGAACCCGGGAATCCCGATCCCCGGCATCTGGAAGTTCTTCAGCGTGCGGTAGATCCCCTCCAGTGCCACTGTGGGGTTCAACTGCAGCATCGCCTGCATCACCCCGCGATAGAACATGAAGTGGTGGTTCTCGTCGATGGCGATGTGGCGCATCAGCTCGAAGGCGGTCTCGTCCTCTGTGATCTTGCCCGTGTTGCGATGCGACACCCGGGTCGCCAGCTCCTGGGCTGACGTGTAGGCGAACAACTCGGCGAGATGGCTGAAGTCGGGTTCGTAGCCCGCCTGCATCGTGGCCATGCGGTCATCCTCCAGCTCCACCGGGTCGCAGTTTCGGCTCGTCAGCAAGTAGGCCCGGATGGCGATCGAATGCTGGGCTTCCTCGGCGGTCCAGAGGTTGTTCCACTCCTTCCAAACCGAGCCCTCCGGCAGATGCCGCTCGAGGATGTGGTGGTAGTAGGGGAGGTTGTCTTCGGTCAACAGGTTCAAGACGAGGGAGGTGCGCGCCCGCTCGTTGATGGTCGCTTGCGATTCCTCCCACGGCTCCTTGACGAAGCTGCGTCCCTCCTCCCAGGGAACGAACTCGTGGAAGTACCAGGGCTTGCGACGTTCCCGGTGCTCGGCAAGGAGTTGGGCGACGGTCGGTTCGAGAGCCTCGACCAGTTCGAAGTGCTCGTTGTATGCCATGGGGATCCTCTGCGACGGGAGCGGACGGAGTCTTCCGCCCGCATATGAGTTGGACATACCCAAAGGCGAAACCGTTACACACTCCGCACGGCGGCGATCGTTTCGATACGGTAAGCCCATGGATGTCTACGCCCGGGTCAACATCCTCGACGGGAGAGCGGTACGCCTGCCGCGGGGCGATGTCCACGACGCCATCGCCTTGCACAACGATCCGCTGGGGCGGATCAACAACTGGTTCCAGCAGGGAGCCGACTACGTCCACGTCGTGGATCTCGATGCGGCGGCGTTCGGCGACAACAAAAACCGCTACCTGATCGACCGCATCCTCGAAGAGGCCCATGGGCCCGTGCAGATCGCCGGAGGCATCCGTTCCCACGTGGAGGCCGCGCGGCTGCTGGAGGGGGGAGCCTGGCGAATCGTGATGGGCACGGCGGCCATCGAGGACCAGAACATGGTCTGGGACCTGTGCCGGGAGTTCCCCGGCCGGATCGCCATCTCCTTGGATGTCCGCTCCGACGAGGAGATCGCCACCCGAGGGTGGACCAAGAACTCCGGCCGTTACCTGGAGGAGGTCCTGATCGAGATGTCGTCGGCTGGAGCGGCGGCGTTCCTCGTTTCTGAGGTGGGGCGCGACGTGCTCACCGAGCAGACCAACGTGCAGATCCTCGCCGAGGCGCTGTCCACCGTCTCCGAGCCCATCGTCGCCGCCGGCGGCGTCCGGGACTTGGACGACCTCAAGCGGCTCCTGGCGCTGGAGATCCACGGACGCCGGCTGGCCGGAGTGGTCGTCGGCCGCGAGGTGACCCAGGGGCGCTTCACATTGGCCGAGGCCAAGGAGCTGATCGCGGCGGGGCCGGAGCACACTGTCGATGAAGTCCCGGCTCCCGAGCCTGTCGCCCGGCCGTCTGGCCCTCCGCCCCTGCTGGCCGACGCAGCCGCCGCCTATCTGCGGGCCGCCGAAGCCGCCGAGAGTGCGGCGGCTCATGCCCGCCAGGCGGCGAGCCTCCTGCAGAGTGGGGAGGGAAGCAAGGGCGCCGAGCACGCCTTTGCCGCCCAAGGGCATCTGGCCGCCGCCATGGAACAGATCCAGAACCTCGCCAAGGCGCACGCCCGGCGGACGACCCTCTGAATCGTCAGCGGATCTTGGTACGGGATTGCTCCCGCAGATAGTTGCGCAGGTACCAGGGCCCGCCGCCGCCGGCCCCGGAGGTCCCAGAGCCCTTCCAACCGCCGAAGCTCTGGATGTCCGGCCACGCTCCCGTGGTGGCTCCCGCCTTGCGGTTCACGTAGGTGACTCCCGCCTCGATCCGCTTGAAGAACTCTTCGATCTCCTCGTCCGACTGGGAGAACAACCCGGCGGTGAGGCCGAAGGGCGTGTCGTTGGACTTCTCGAGTGCCTCGTCGAGGGAGTCGACAGGCGCGACCGCCACGAACGGGACGAACAGCTCCTGGGACCACACGTACGAATCCTCAGGGGCGGTCACGACCGTCGGAGCGACATAGGTGCCCCGGCGGAGCTCGCCCTCGGTGATCCGATTCCCGCCCACGAGCACCGTCCCGCCCTTCGCCTGGACGTCGGCGACGGCGTCTTCGAACCGCTTGACCGCCGCCTCGTCGATCACCGGCCCCATGAACGTGTCCCGCTCCAGCGGGTTGCCCACCTTGATCTCCTTGGCCCGCTGGGTCAGCCTGTCGACGAACTCGTCGAAGACCGGCCGTTCGACGTAGACGCGCGATGTGGCAGAGCATTTCTGACCGGAGAACCCGAACGCGCCCCGCGCCACGCCCTCGGCGGCGTCGTCGACGTTGGCGGTGGCCGTGACGATCACCGGGTTCTTGCCGCCCATCTCGGCGATCACCGGCTTCGGCCGGTCCTCACGCACCGTTCTGTAGAGGTACATCCCGACGTCGTATGAGCCGGTGAAGGTGATCCCGTCGATGAGGGGGTGGTGGGCGAGGCGATCGCCCACGTCGTCGCCCCCAGTCAGGACGTGGAGAGCGCCGGCGGGGAGCCCCACCTCGCGCATGATCCGATAGAACTGCAGGGCCATCAGCGCCCCTTGGTTCGACGGCTTCAAGACCACGGTGTTGCCGGTCAGGAGAGCGCCGATCGAGGGGCCGGCCGACAGGGCCAGCGGGAAGTTGAACGGGGAGATCACCACCCAGGTTCCGTAAGGGCGGAGGACGGAGACGTTCTCCTCGTTGTCCGAAAGGGAGGAGAGGGGGGTGGTGAATCCCTCGGCCTCGGTCATCTTGCGCGAGTAGTAGCGGTAGAACTCGATCGTCTCCGCCACGTCGCCGAGCGCCTCGAGCCGGCTCTTGCCGACCTCGTAGGCCATCAGCGCGGCCAGCTCGAACATCTCGTCTTCCATGCGGTCGGCGGCGGCCAGCATCAGGTCCCGGCGCTGTTCCCAGCCGAAGTCCTCCCATTCGCTCTCGAATGCGGTGGCCGCCTCCACGGCGTCGTCGACGTCCTCGGGACGAGCCTGCGAGTAGCGTCCCACGAGGATCTC
This sequence comes from Acidimicrobiia bacterium, assembly GCA_036380875.1. Classification (GTDB taxonomy): domain Bacteria; phylum Actinomycetota; class Acidimicrobiia; order Spongiisociales; family ZC4RG35; genus ZC4RG17. The sequence goes on along the minus strand of DASVDX010000036.1, from coordinate 11,387 downwards.
GCGGTCGATCGGCGACGTCTCCTCGAACCACTCGCCGGTGAAACGCTCCTCGCCGTTCACGTACAGCGGGTGGTCCCGGCCGAGTTCACCCTGGATCCTCTCCACGGCCTCGTCGTACGCCGCCTGCAGGTCTTCGTTGTCTACCGACATGGTGGCGTAGGTGATCTTGAAGGCCATCTGGCGGTCCTCCTGGGTCGCGGTCCTCGTCTTTCACAGTAACGAACCGGCGGCCTTCTCAGACCGGCCGGAGGCGGCGGCTGACGATCACTACCCTCGGCAGCGATGGCTGACCCGGAACGACTCGGATTCGAGACGCTGGCCGTCCATGCCGGGGTTCGCCCCGACCCGAACACCGGGGCATCGAACGTCCCGATCTACTTGTCTTCGTCGTACGTGTTCGAGGACGCCGATCACGCTGCTTCGCTCTTCAACCTGGAGATTCCGGGTCACATCTACTCCCGGATATCCAACCCGACCGTGGCGGCTTTCGAGGAGCGCACGGCTGCGTTGGAGCAGGGCGTCGCCGCCGTGGCCACCGCCTCCGGCCAAGCTGCTTTCGCCGTCATCGCCACCACTCTCACGGAGGCCGGAGCGCACATCGTGGCGTCATCGTCGCTCTACGGCGGGACCCACAACCTCCTCGCCCACACCCTGACCCGCTTCGGTGTCGACACCACGTTCGTCGACGTCCGCGACCACGAGGCGATGGCTGCGGCCATTCGCCCCGAGACACGGTTCGTCCTCGCCGAGACCATCGGCAACCCGGCCCTGACGGTGGCCGATCTGCCCGCCCTGGCCGACATCGCCCATTCCGCCGGCTTGCCGCTCGTGATCGACAACACCTTCGCTTCCCCGTACTTGTGTCGGCCCGCCGAGTGGGGTGCCGACATCGTCTTCCACTCGGCCACCAAGTACATCTCCGGTCACGGCTCGGTCATCGGAGGCGTCCTGGTCGACGCCGGCACCTTCGACTGGGCCGCATCCGGCCGCTTCCCGCGGCTCACCGAGCCGTATTCGCCCTATGGCGGCATCGTCTTCGCCGACCACTTCGGTCCGGCTGCCTTCGCCGCGTTGGCCCGGGCGGAGGGAGTGAGGGATTTCGGCGCCGCCATGGCCGCCGAAGTGGCGTACCGGCTGCTCGAAGGCCTGGAGAGCTTGGCCGTGAGGATGGAGCGTCATTCGGTCAGCGCCCGACGCGTCGCCGAATACCTGGAGACCGCCGACGGCGTGGCGTCGGTGTCTTACCCGGGTCTCGACAGCCACCCCGACCACCAGCTGGCCTCGAAGCTGATGCCGAAAGGCCAGGGCGGGATCGTCGCCTTCGTGCTCGAAGGAGGACGGGAGGCGGGCCGCAGGCTCATCGAATCACTCCGGGTCTTCAGCCACCTGGCCAACGTGGGAGACAGCCGGTCACTGGTGATACATCCCGCCTCGACCACTCACGCCCAGCTCGACTCGGAGGCACTGCAACGCGCCGGGATCGACGAAGGCCTGGTGCGGTTGTCGGTCGGGCTGGAGGACCCCGACGATCTCATCGCCGACCTGGACCGAGCGCTGCGGCGGATCGAGCGGTGAGCGTCCACGTCTACGCCCCACGAGCACGTGGCCAAGGCTCCTCGGTGGTCGTCTTCGTCCACGGCGCCGGGATGGACCACACCGTCTGGCGGTACCAGGCCCGGTGGCTGGCCAGTCGGGGCGTAGGGGTCTGGGCGCCCGACCTGCCGGGGCACGGTCGCAGCGAAGGCCATCCGCTCCAGTCGGTGGAGGAGTGGGCGAAGTGGCTTGCGACCCAGATCGACGATCTGGCCTCTCCCACCGTCGTCGGCCACTCCATGGGCGCCCTCGTCGCTCTGGAGGCGGCCGTCGCCCACCCCGACTCGATGGATCGGCTGGTCCTGGTGGGCGGGGCGGCGGAGATGCCGGTCCATCCGGATCTCTTGGCCGCAGCCGAAAAAGACCTACCTCGGGCTGCGGCCATGATCGCCGAGTGGTCCCTGCCCCCGGCCCACACCGGGGCCCACCCCGAGCCGGGACTGTGGGAGCACGGCGGCATCCGTCGCCTCCTCGAGCGAAGCCGACCTGGCGTGCTCGCCGCTGACCTCCGGGCCTGTGCCGCTTACGATGGCACCGAAAGAGCGAAGTCCTGCTCAGTCCCAACCACCGTCGTCGCCGGGAGCGATGACCGCATGGTTCGTCCTCAGGCCTCCCGTCGCCTGGCCGAATCGATTCCCGGAGCCCGGTATGTGGAGATTCCGGGCGTCGGTCACGAGCCCATGGTCCAGAGCCCGCGTGAGTTCAACCGCCTGCTCTGGGAGATTCTGAGGTCTGACGGGAAGGGATCGGCCCGTTAGCCTGTTCTTTCACTCTATGAGCCACACATCCCCGGGCGTCGGACGGGTCGAAACCCGGTTCCACACCCTGGACGGGCCTTTCCGTCTGCAGAAGGGAGGGGTCCTTCCGGAGGTGACGCTCGCGTACGAGCTATACGGGGAGATCAGTCCGGACGCTGACAACGTCATCGTCGTCTTCCACGCCCTCACCGGCAGTCAGCACGCCGCCGGATGGAACCAGTCGGTTCCCGGCCTGGCCGTGGAATGGACCGACGAGTGTCAGCTGGGATGGTGGGACGGCTTCATCGGGCCCGGCAAGGCCATCGACACGAACCGGTTCGCCGTCATCTGCATCAACTATCTCGGCGGCTGCTACGGATCCACCGGTCCGTCGTCGATCGACCCGACCACTGGCGAGCGATACGCCTCACGGTTCCCCTCGATCACCCTCACCGACATCGTCGACTCGCAGATGAAGCTGCTGGACGAGTTGGGCATCGGGCAAGTCCACGCCGTGATCGGGGGCTCCGTCGGCGGGATGATGTGTGTGGTGGCAGCGACCCGCTACCCGGGCCGGGTCAACAAGGTGCTGCCCATCGCCGCCGGGCTGACCACCAGCTCGCTGCAGGTGATCCACAACTTCGAGCAGATGTTCGCCATCATCTCCGACCCCGAGTTCAAAGGTGGCGACTACTACGGCGGCCCGGGGCCCGAACTGGGTCTGGCCCACGCCCGGATGATCGGCCACAAGACCTTCGTGTCGCTCGAGGCGATGCGCCGCCGCGCCCGGGACGAGGTCATCCAGCACGAGGATCTCGGGGGATACCAGGTGGGGCATCCTCTCGAGTCGTACATGCTCCATCAGGGCCAGAAGTTCGTGCGCCGCTTCGACGCCAACACATACCTCCGGGTGATGGAGGTCTGGCAGCGCTTCGATCTCGAGGCCGAGGTGGGAGGGGCGATCCCTGAGTTGCTGGCCCGCTGCCGCCACCAGGACTGGCTCGTGTTCACGATCGACTCCGACGTCTGCTTCTACCCCGAGGAGCAGGAGACGATGGTGAACGCCTTGCGCGACGCCGACGTGCCGGTCCGCTGGTTCACCGTGCACTCGGACAAGGGCCACGATTCGTTCCTGATCGAGCCGTGGCTCTACGAGGCCCTGCTGCGGGACATGCTCGGCGACCCCGGTCGCGGGCCCTGATCTTCCTGGGGGAAATTACCGATAGACAGGCGAGGCACGGCCTTGCCATCCTTGCGCCGACCATGACCGAACCTTTCGTTGCCGCTGCCGTCGTGAGCCTGGGGTACCTCCTCGGGGCGATTCCGTTCGCCTTCATCCTGGGCAATGCCGCCGGAGTCGACCTCCGCACCGCCGGCACGGGCAACGTCGGCGCCGGGAACCTGCGGCGCACCGTGGGGCTGGGGCCGGCTGTCGCGGCTGCCGTCCTCGACGGGCTCAAAGGCCTCGCCCCCGTGCTGATCGCCCGCCGTCTCGGCTTCGGCGAAGGGGTGGCGGCGGCCAGCGGGATAGCTGCCGTGGTGGGCCACAACTGGTCCTTGTATCTGCGGTCCCGGGCGGGGCGAGGCCTGGCGACGGCGGTAGGCGTGTTGGTTGCCATCGCTCCGTGGCTCCTCGTTTGGACGACCCTCTGGGCCGTCGCCGGGTGGTGGATCGGCGGCGGGTTCGCCGGTTTCATCGGATGGGGTCTCCTGCCTCCCATCGCCCTGGCCACGGGCCAGCAGTCGGCAGTGGTGTTCGCCGCCATGGCCCTGACGACGGTCGTGATGGTCCGGCGGATGCAAGGCAACGTCGGTGACCCCACCGACCTGCGTTCCCGGCTCCAGCGCGCCGTCTGGGACACCGACCGCACGCCTGTCGTGGCGGCTTCCGACGCCGAGGAGCGGACCGCATCGTGAGCGCCGAGGCTCGTCGCCGCTTGGGGATCGCCGTGGCCGGTGTGGCGCTGGCCGCCTATGCCGTCGCCTTCGCCGTCTTCTTCGACCCATCGCAGGTCGAGCTCAGCTGGGGACTGCTCGCCGTGCTGATCATCGCCTCCGGCCTCCAGGCGCTGGCGGTGTGGCTGTTCGGCGAGCTGTTCCGGCAAGGAGTCGGGGCCATCGGCGGCTACATCTCATCGGGGCTGGGCTTCAAGGCGGCGCTGGTCGGAAGCAGTGTGGCCCGCCTCCTGCCCGCCGGGGGTGCCATGACGCCGGTGGCGATGGCGTGGACGGTCCGGCCCTTCGCCCGCGGGACGAGCGGGGCGGCGATGCGGGCCACGGCCCTCAACTACGCAGGCCTGATCCTCCTCACCGGCGCCGGATTCTTTCTCTATTCGGTCGAAGCGCCCGCCGATCAGGTGGTTCCTCTGCGCGTCGCCGCCGTCGTGGCGTTCTTCATAGGGGCGGCGGTGCTGGCCGTCGCCACTCACCTCGGTGCCCTGGGTGAGCGCCTGCCCAAGCGACTCCGGGCCAAGGTCGGCGACATGGTGGACGACCCCGTCGACTTGCGCTCCCACCTCTTCCTGTGGGGCCGGGTCGCAGCCGAGGTGGCGATCCTGGCTCTGGTGCTGTGGGCGTTCGGGATCGATCTCTCCCTGGTCGAGACCATGACGGTGTTCGGCGTCTCCCAGATCGCCGCCGGCATCCCCGGCACACCCGGCGGCATCGGCTTCGCCGAGGCGGGTCTCCTCGGCTCGCTCGCCTTCTTCGGGGTGGACCCGGCTCTCGCCGTGGCGCCCGTCCTCGTGTTCCGGGTCGTCCACTACTGGCTACCCGCCGGAGCGGGACTGGTGGCAGGGACGTCGTCGTTCCTGAAGAGCGCCGAAGCCACCGCGTGAGCTAGGCGCTCCCGTCGGGTAGCGTGCGAACCATGACGGTGACCTTCTCTCTTCCCGATCAGGACGGCCGGACGGTTTCGTCCGAGGACTTCGCCGGCAAGCGCCTGATCATGTTCTTCTACCCCAAGGCGATGACGCCCGGGTGCACGACAGAGGCGTGCGATTTCCGCGACTCCTACGACGACCTGCTCGCCGCTGGATACGAGATCGTCGGGGTGAGCCCCGATCCGCCCGAGCTCAACGCCAAATTCCGTGAGAAGGAGCGGCTGCCGTTTCCGCTCTTGTCCGACGAGGACCACTCGCTGGCCGGGACCCTCGGCGTGTGGGGCAAGAAGAAGAACTACGGCAAGGAGTACGAGGGGATCATCCGCTCCACTTTCGTCCTCGGCCCCAACGGCGAGATCGAGCGGGAGTACCGCAACGTGAAGGCCACCGGGCACGTGGCCCAGATCAAGCAGGACTTGCTCGGCTGAGGCGTGGGTTTCACCCGCCAGGAACTCGAGCAGTACCGCGGGCGGACGGTCGACGACCTGTTGGCCCCCGGGTGCCGACTCTTGTTCGTCGGCATCAATCCCGGCCTGTGGACCGCGGCCACCAACACTCACTTCTGCCATCCGTCCAACCGCTTCTACCCGGCTCTCCGTGCTGCCGGCCTGATCGACTGGACGGTCGATCCCGACACCGGCATCACCGACGACCAACGCCTCGACTTCCTGGCGCGGGGAATGGGGATCACCAACCTCGTTCCCCGGGCCACCGCCCGGGCGTCGGAGCTGGCGCCCCAGGAGTTGCGGGACGGCGCCGAACGTCTCGAGCGGGTGGTCGCCGAGCTGCGACCGGCGGTGGTGGCGGTGGCGGGGGTGACCGCCTACCGGGTGGCGTTCAGCCGGCCCCAGGCCCGGCTCGGGCAACAGCCCGAGACCATCGACGGTGCCGAGGTCTGGGTCGTGCCCAACCCCAGCGGCCTCAACGCCCACGAGACGATCACGTCGCTGGCTGCCTGGTACCGCCAGGCCGCGGAAGCGGCCGGGCTGATCTGACCTGGCGCACTCAACCGTGCGGTCTCATCCACGGAGGCCGGTTCAAATCGCGTGCCGGACTCAAAGCGACGCCTGATCGATCCCGAGACCGCTGAAGTACGTCTCCAGTTCACAGTCGCGGTCGAATGTGCCGCTATCGATCGAGAACGCTTGCACCCGGGAGTAGGGAAGCGATGTGATGTCTACCTTGCTGCCGGTGATTCCCTGGACGTTCACGGTGAATACGCGCTTGTTCGTGAACATCACCTGATCTCGGGCTCCCTCCGCCGCCACTACCGAGGACTCTCCGTCGACGTACAGCGGCAGGAATCGCGGCTCGACCTTTGTCGATCGACGTCTCGTGCAGCTTGATGAGGCGTTTGTTGGTGAAATCGATCATGCGACCTCCTAATGGTGTCCGCATGTTCTGTATCGGCACGGGTTGACGGATCCGACGCCATTGAGCCGAGGCTTTGGAGTTTTCGGCTCTGGGGTCGGACGCGGGGGAAGCATGACCCGAGCTATCTACGTCGGATAAGGTACGGACCTAACTGACTGACAATGCGGTTGGTCGCGGCGGGTGTGGGTGGCTGATGAAGGTCTCTGAGGCGAAGCAGCTCGTGGTCGATCTCATCGCGAGAGATCTCGGGCCGCTGGCGGCAAATTCAGGGTTCAGTCCGGAGTCGCCTGATGGGGACCAGGGGAAGTTTCTTCTCTGCGGAAAGCCGGCGCGGGCGATCCATTACTACGACGGATGGTTCGTCCCTATCGACCTGGCGTGGTTCCAGGGAAGTCTTCATCCGCCGACCGTGCACAAGAGCGTGTTCCACTGGTATGTGTTCGCGATACCGCAGCGTCGTGGGATGGCCCGACCCCACTACCTGATCTGCGACTACCTGCAGGTTCGTGATTGGGTTCTCGAGTTCGCCGCGCCATTGGGTCGTGACCATCGGGACCATCGCAATTGGCGGGCTGATATCCGTGTACTGCTGGACTCTCCTGGAGAGACCACCGGGTATTTCAGGTGGGGTGACGAGCCAATAGGCGATTACTCCTACCCATCACGTTTCGTCGAACTCGACAACGCGCTAACGCTGTTCGATGCCCCTTTGCTCGAAGAACGGGTCGGTGTGTTTGGCCCCGGTGGCGAGAGGACGGCCCATCGCCTCCTCAAGCACTACGTCGCGTCCCACGCCACACAGTTCGGTCTTTCGAACCGCGCGGTGGCAGAGATTGAGCATCGGTTCCGCACCGGCGACAGGGTCGATGTGATGTTCTGGAACCATTCGCCAGAACGCACGGTCGTCGAGGTCGAGGTTCTCGGCTCCGAGAACATCTGCACGGGCATCCACCAGGCCGTCAAATATCGCAGCCTGGCGGAGGTCGAAGGGGGTTACGAACCTTGGAGCCCGACGGTCCGCTCTCTGGTCGTTGCCTACCGCGCCGACTACGAGGAAGCGCGCAGGCTCGCCGAGCGCTACGAGGTTGAACTGGTTGAGGTCGCCCCCAAGCTTGTTCTCGGCACGCTCGCCTAGGGCGACGTTGCCCACGGGTCCGTCGGCCACCAGGACGGACAGAATCACGAGCTGTGGTCATTAGCGGTCTCAACGCCCACGAGACGATCACGTCGTTGGCCGCCTGGTACCGCCAGGCCGCGGAAGCGGCCGGGCTGATCTGAGCCGCTAGCTCGACGGTGGCCGCCCCGGCCCCGGTGGGCCGGCGAACGCCTGGGCGATCTCCATCCACCGACGTGCGACCTCGCCGTCGACTTCGAGTCGGGTGTCGTCGACGTGGCGGCGCTGGGTGACCACCAGGCAGAAATCTTCCACCGGCCCGGTCACCGACTGGCTCCACTCCTCGTTCCAGACACGGCGCTCCCCGTCGGGGCCCACCAGCTCGACGCGAACCCGCTCTTCGGGAACCGCCAGCTGCCGGTTGTTGAACGACCAGGAGAAGGTGCGGACTCCCAGGTCGGCGATGTGGAACAGGCGGTTCGTGACGGGGAGCGAAGCTCCCAGGGCGTCGGCCACGTCGGTGCCGTGAGCCCAGGTCTCCATCAGGCGGGCGACGAGGAACGAGGAGGCCCGCATCGGCGGCCCGTACCAGGGAATCCGCTGGTCGGGGTCGAACCCCCGCATGGTCTCCACCAGGCGCCGGCGGACACCGCGGAACCACTCCAGGGTGGCGGGACCGTCCAGGCCCCGTTCGCGGTGGAGCTCGGCGACGTCTTCCACCACGGCCAGCACCACTTCGTTGACGTGGTCGGCGAACGCGGCGGGGTCGGTGGCGGCCAGCACTGCCTGCTCGTCGAAGTAGGCCAGGTGGCCGATCTGGTCGGTGATCGTCCAGCCCTCCGCCGGTGTCATCCGATCCCAGTCCCCGGCAGAGAGCGGCTCGACCAGGGAGACGAGCTCGGCCGACTCGGCGGCCACGTCGTCGGCGAGGGCGGCCATGTCGGTCACGCGATGTCTCCTTCCACCGAGACCATCGTCCCATCGAAGAGTGCCACGTGGGCCTCGTCGCAGAAGACGTCGGCGCGGGTGACGATGAGCGTCCGGCCCGGTTTCACCACCTCGGCCCGGCACCGCAGCGTCCCGCCTGCGGCGGGGCGCAGGAGGTGGGTGGCGAGGTGCGCGGTGAGGATCGAACGTCCCTCGGGGATCACGGTCGTCGCCGCCGCCCCCGAGGTGTGGTCGGCCATGGCCGTGACGACCCCGGCGTGCACGTACCCGTGCTGCTGGCGATGCCGCTCGGCGACCTCCAGTTCGGTCTCCACCCATCCGTCGCCGGCGCCGACGAGCCGGTAGCCCATCAGCCGGATGAACGGCGCCCGGTCGAAGACCGGGGCGACACGCGCCAGGGCCCCGGTGCTCAAGGCCGCCTCATCGGCCACACGACCTGGGCGCGGAAGGGGTCGGTGTCGCCCGGTGTCCAATACCACACCCACGGCGGCCCGGCCGGTGTGCCCTTGTCGGCGACCCAGCGCTCCACCAGGCGCAGGAGGTCGAGGATCCCCGACTCGTCGCCGCGGTGCCAGGCAGACGCCGCCGTCCCGCCGGGGAGGATCGTGGCCCGCAGGGTCGGCACCACGTGCGGGCCGTCGAGGGGCAGTCCCACTTCGATCTCGCCGCGGTCGCCGATCGACAGGAAGCGGACGAAAGGCGGGCCGGCGGTGGGGACCCGGGCGGCGGTCACCGCCTTGCGGACCCGCCGAATCGCCTCATCGATCGTCTGATCCAGCGTGTCGCGCTCGTAGCGGCGGGCGAGCACCACCGCGGGAGTCGGCGTCAGCTCCGTCAGGGTGACGGTGGTGTCGATGGTCATGGCTCACCCACCACGACCAGGATCTCGTTGGCAGCTACCTGGTCGCCATCGCGAGCGCGCACCTCCGTGACCACTCCGGCGTGAGGTGCCCGCAAGGCGTGTTCCATCTTCATCGCTTCCATCACCACCAGAACCTGTCCTTCGGAAACGGCCTGGCCCTCCGTCACCTCGACCCTCACGACCTTCCCGGGCATGGGGGCGTGGAGAGAGCCAGGGTCTTCTTCGGTCTCGTACTCGTGGAAACGGGGCATCACCGCGAGGCGCATCGGCCCGGCCGGGCCATCGAGGTACACGTCGTCCCCGTAGCGGGCGACGTCGTAGGCCTCGAGCATGCCGTCGACCTCCACCGTGACCCGCTCGGGGGTGACCTCGAGCGGTCGGACAGCCGGAAAGCCCTCGGCGGTGAGCGCACCGCGGCGGTCGAACATGTAGCGGATCTCGATCTCGTCGATCTGCTCGCCCCGGAACCTCACCGCCTGCGGCTGGGACGGGACGTTGCGCCAGCCCGACGGCAGGGTTCCCAGCACCTTGGCGTCGCGGCGGTTGGCCGCCTGGATCGCCAGCGCCGCGGCCAGGGCCGCCCGCCGCTCCTCCTCGGTGGTGCCGAACGGGCGGGACAACTCGACGGGATCGTGGCGCTCGAGGAAGTGGGTGTCGGTGTTCCCGGCGATGAAATCCGGATGCCGCAGCACCCGGACCAGCAGGTTGCGGTTGGTGACCAGGCCGTGGATGCGGGCCTTCTCCAGTCCCGAAGCCAGCACCCGGGCGGCCTCCTCGCGGGTGGGCGCCCAGGCGATGACCTTCGCCAGCATCGGGTCGTAGTGGGCGGTGACCTCCGACTCTCGCTCCACGCCCGAGTCGACCCGCAGGCCCGTCCCGTACGGGAACTGGAACTCGGCGAGGTGGCCGGTCACCGGCAGGAAGCCGTTGGCGGGGTCCTCGGCGTAGAGTCGGGCTTCGATGGCGTGGCCCCGGATCCGGGCGCCGGTCGCCTCGGGAGGAAGCGGCTCGCCCATGGCGACCAACAGCTGGAGGCGGACGAGATCCAATCCGGTGATCAACTCGGTGACGGGATGCTCCACCTGGAGGCGGGTGTTCATCTCCAGGAAGAAGAACTCGCCGTCCTGGTAGAGGAACTCCACCGTGCCGGCACCGACATAACCCACCGCCCGGGCAGCCGCCGTCGCCGCTTCGCCCATCCGGCGGCGCGTCTCCTCGTCGATGGCGGGCGAGGGCGCCTCCTCGACGATCTTCTGGTGGCGGCGCTGGATGGAGCATTCCCGTTCGAACAGCGAGACGGTGTTGCCGTGGCGGTCGGCGAACACCTGGATCTCGATGTGCCGGGGGGAGTCGAGGTAGCGCTCGATGAAGAGGGTGTCGTCCCCGAAGGCTCCGGCCGCTTCCCGTCGGGCGCTCTCCACCGCCTCGGAGAGCCCGTCCGGCGAGGCGACGATCCGCATGCCTTTGCCGCCGCCTCCGGCGGAAGCCTTCACCAACACCGGATATCCGATCTCCTCGGCGGCCTTGGCCAGCGTGTCGTGGTCCAGGCCGGTGACGTCGATGGCGTTGAGGGTCGGGATGCCGGCCTGCTCCATCAGCCGCTTGGACTCGAGCTTCGAGCCCATGGTGGCTATCGCCTCCGGCGGCGGGCCGATCCAGGTCAGGCCGGCGTCGATCACCGCCTCGGCGAAGGCGGCGTTCTCGGCGAGGAACCCGTAGCCGGGGTGGACGGCGTCGGCCCCAGTGCGGCGGGCGGCGTCGATGATCTTCTCGATGGAGAGATAGGACTCGGCGGGGGCAGCCCCTCCCAGGGCGACGGCCACGTCGGCTTCCGTGACGTAGGGGGCGCTGGCGTCGGGGTCCGAGTAGACCGCCAC
>DASVDX010000035.1:0-191486 GCA_036380875.1 Acidimicrobiia bacterium | reverse complement strand
CCGGCAATGCCGATCCCGCAACCGCAGCGCCCGCCACTGCGCCGCACTGACAGTCCGCCGGGTGCGGCCTAGGTCGAGGATTTCCGAGTTGGGGCCGGTGATGAGCCGGCATATCTGGGCGTCACACGCCAGGCGTCGGGCGTCTTCCGGTCGCAGGAACGTGCCGTCGAGGTATTCGGATCTGCCTTCGGGTTTGTCGCCGGTGAGGGTGTTCCAGTCGATGAGGGCGGTGAGGTGGGGCCGGTTCCCATGATCAGTCGCCGCCGCACCGGAATCCAGGTGGCGTCTCGCCAACTCGGTGAGGGCCTCACCCCGCCGTATCGACGCCTGTCCCAGTTGGTCTTTGGGGGTGGATTCCACGGCTTCTGACATGAGGGCATCCAGTGCCTCGGACAACAAGCGGAACGATTCCCGGTCCAGATCACCGTCCAGGCGCCCCCTCCCACCCATCGTCTCCGACAGATACACCCGCGACGGCTCCTCTTCTTCGTCGGGGTCGTCGGGTTCTTGGTGGAGATGGCACCAGTGCTCCACCGCCCGACGCGTATCCGACACCGACAACCCACTCACAGCATCCACCAGCCCCGCCTCGTCCGAAGCGAATGGGTCGGGGAAGCGGTGCTGGGCGAACGCCAACACCACCGCCTGGTCGAAACTGAGTTTGCCGGAAGCAACCGCTGACCAGGTGAGCCGCATCTGGTCGAGGGAGCGGGCCAGGAACACCTCCCGCCGCGCCCGACGCGCCGACATGCCACACCGATGCATCAGAAACGCCGTCGTGGAGGTGTGACCGTCGTAATCGAACCCCCGCTCCCGGTCCAGAGCAGCCACCTCAGACAGGAACTCCAAAAGAGAAGCGATGACATTCCCCCACCGATCAGCGACCCGATCCATCGCCACGTTCCCCCTGGTATCGAACGACCGTTCGATCATCCCCCCAACCTACAAGGCCGGAGAGACAGAAACTAGGGGGTCGTATCTGATGGTGTCGGCGCCTCCGGCTCAGTGTCGACAGGGGCCGTCTTCTCTGGGGCGAGGGTCGTAGAAGTGGTAGTAGAGGTAGTGGCGGCCTCAGTCGTGTTCGTCGTCGGCTCCGCCTCGGTGGTGGTCGTGGTGGAGGTGACCTCCGAGGTCGGGGGCGCAGACTCGACAGTCGTGTCGGTGACGAGAGCTTCCGCTTCCGCCTCCGTGGTGTCGGGAACCTGGGGCAGTTCCGTCTCCACGTCGAGCGTCTGGATGAACCCTGCGTCGACGTCCAACGTCGCCGCCGAGGCGACCACGACGCCCGTCAGGATGAGCACCGCCAGCAGCACCACCACACGCCTCATATCCGGTATCGCCGGCTGTCGTGGATGTACTCGTAGGTCACATTCCCGTCTGGAACGCAGAACCGGTGTTCGTTTCGGGTGCGCTGATAGAGGATCATCTGCTCGTTCTTGCGAGCGAGCCTCACGAGGTCAGCCATCGAAGACATCGCCACCCGCGTCCCCACCTGTGGGATCGAGACGACGCTGGCGATCATCGAGCCATACATCATGCGGATTCGGGCGATCTGGAGGTCGCCGGCTTGGTGACTCAGCCACCACAAGTAGATGACGAGGGAGAGAACGATCGCACCGAAGGCCACGGCCGCGATCGGCCGCCCTCGTTCCACCGGAATCTCCAAGCTCGCGATCCGCAGAACGTTCGGGACCTGCCCGGGGCGCTCGTCCGTGACCGGCTCTGACACCGTCATCGCCTTGGAGTCGATGTGGACCTCGTTGCCGGCCAGCCGCATCGGCAGTTCCGCGACGAACCTCTCATCGACCGGACCGTCCACGTCACCGGAGATGTCGACTTCGGCCAACACCGACATGGAGTATTCGAGGGGCGCCCAGCCGATCTGTTCTTCGGCGGACTGTATCAAGGCCATGACCTGGGGCCACGAGATGACGAACGACGAGGCCGCCACAGTCCCATCGAACGGCTGGGCCGCCATCAAGTCGATGTCCTTGACCCAGCCCTCTTCACCCGCCTCGATGCGCAGGCGCGCGCTCACAGCTCCGCTGATGGAACCTTCGGCACCCTCGGCGGCGTAGCCGAAGTCGACTTCGAGCGACCGCAGAAGATTGGCGTAGATCGGCTGAGGCGCCGCCTGGTCCGGCGAGATGGCGAGTGTGGGGTCGCTGTAAACGACAGAAGGTGCCATGGTCGCCACGACCTCGAACTGGGCGGTGTTGGTGAACCTGGCGACTTCCAGGGTCTGTGAGACACGAGCCGGCTGGACGACCAGAAGTGTCAGGAAAACACCCGCAGCCAGACCGAGAACACCGAGCATCGCCACGACGACCGCCGCGCCAGTGAAGGAGCGGCGAGGGATGCTGTTTGCGGGACGCAGGCGGCGACGCCCTTCGGCGATGTGCGCGCCAGCCCGACGGCGCCGACGCCGGGTTCCGGCGATTCCAAGAGATCCCAAGCCGCCCAACAATGCCCCGAAGATGTATGGGTTCTGTTGCGCATCATAGATCCAGCGCCCCACCCGAGGGACCCGGACCACCTGGCTCCCGAGGATCTCGTCGTGATCGGGAGTCCAGTTGTCCACCCGGGGTTTGTTGTCGCCTTGCACGATGAACCCCTCTTCGCTTTCGCCGACGATGCGGTGGATCACCCTTCCCCCATCGACCTCGAAAAGGACGATGTCGCCGACTTCGTATTGCGGGCGCTCACGCGCCATGACCAGGTCCCCCTCCTGAAGAGTCGGGAGCATGCTGGTTCCCGAGACGATGGCGTACGACGCCCAGCCTCCTAGTTGGCGGGGGGCGAGGAAGAAGAACGCCGCGACAGCCGCCGTCGCCACGATCAGACCTCGGATCCATCGACTCTGGAGCGCCACCATGCTCACCTCTGATAGGGCCTGGTGGGCGTCGATGGCGCCCACCAGGCGGACGTGTTCAGGTCAGCCTGTCACGGCCGGTTGGGGCCCTCCAGGGTCAGGTCGATACCCGTGATCACGCTCGGCGCCAGCCAAGGATTCAGGGTGAAGCTCACCGAGTTGTCATCCGGGTCGGTGCCATTCGCAGTGATGTCGACAGGACCCAACCGGAAATTCCCGATCGTGGTGGTGACAACGCCGGCCAGTTGGGCACCTACGCAAGCGTCAGCGATCCCCGCGACACGGACAAAGCGCACAGTGTCGTCACTCGACTCCCATCCCCAGTTGACACCAACGCCGTCGGCGTCACAGGTCAGATCGTGATCGCCCCCAGCCTGGATGGCCGCACCGAAGACCATCAGGTTCGCAGCCGATGCGATCAGTGCGGCACCCAATCCGGCCGCGACGAACAAAGTCAGAATACGTCGCATTCATACCTCCCAATTTGCCCGACGTCGTTTCGCAACAGTTCCGATGTTTCGGAAAGACGAACTTCGTCGTGCGCCACGATCGAGCAAGTCGCCTGCGCACGATCTTGGTGATCAGCTCGAACTCGACGCGCGCAACCTCCTTTCGCTCTCCGGTTTCCACCTCTAGGGCTTGCCGAGCTCACGGTGTGGAGCCGGCGAGAGACCATCACGGATGCTTGCGTCTCCGAATAGCCTCCGCCCTAGTTGTTGCGGACTATATGACTAAACCGCGGCGATTGTCTTGAGGCGCCTGACCCATTACCAACGATTTTCTATGGGTCTATCGACCCAATACGCGCCGCTGCAGGATTACACGGAGGCGTAGGGATACGATCCGGCGAAGCGAGGTGGCTCGATGCGACTACGGATAGAAGACCCAGCCGATCCGCGCATCGCTCCTTACACGCGGCTCACCGACGAGCGGTTGCGACGGCACCGTGAAGGCCCGGGCGGGGACCTGTCTGGAGTCTTCATATGCGAGGGAGAGTTGGTGACCCGCCGTGCCATCGACGCCGGTCTGCAGCCGATCTCGATTCTCGTGTCGGACGACACCCTCCATCGGGTACCGCCCGACCTGGGCGACGGGGTCGACGTGTATGTAGGGACCTCCGATCTCGTGGAGCACGTGACCGGCTTCCGTTTCCACCGTGGGTTCGTTGCCGCCTTCGAGCGGCCCGCCGATACGCCAGCCGACGAAGTCCTCGCTTCGGCGCGCAAGGTCCTGGTGTGCGAGAACGTCACCAACCCGACCAACCTCGGTGTGATGATCCGCTCAGCAGCGGCGCTGGGTATCGACGCCGTGTTGTTGGACCCGACCACATGCGATCCGTTGTACCGCCGGGTGGTGAGGGTGTCGATGGGAACCGTCTTCAGCTTCCCGTTCGCCCGGTTGCCGGCTTTCCCTGCAGGGTTGGATGTCGTGTCGGCCCATGGCCACCTTCTCGTGGGACTCACACCCGACCCCGCGGCAACCTCGATCGGCACCTTC
Organism: Acidimicrobiia bacterium; assembly: GCA_036380875.1. Classification (GTDB taxonomy): domain Bacteria; phylum Actinomycetota; class Acidimicrobiia; order Spongiisociales; family ZC4RG35; genus ZC4RG17. Next base: position 187,117 of record DASVDX010000035.1, on the reverse strand, counting down.
GACTTCCCCGACGAGGTGGCACTGGTAGTCGGGGCGGAGGGGCCGGGGCTGAGCGAGCGGACGGCCCGCCGAGTCGACCAGTTGGTCCGGATCCCGATGCGGCCCGGAGTCGACTCGCTGAACGTCGGGGCGGCCGCGGCCGTCGCCGCCTACGTGGTCGGAGATCTGGACGGACCGTCTACAGCTTGAAGCGGTACGGCAGGAGCTCGTCCAGGGTGTGGCTCTTCACCAGGGATCCGGGCCCGGCGGTGACGTAGACCTCGTCCACGGCGAACTCGGCCATGATCTGCCGACACCGGCCACACGGGTAGGCGTCGTCCGGCGAGGGGGCGTCGATGCAGGCCACGGCGACGGCGTCGACCTTGCGGACCCCGGCCGAGACGGCGGCGGCGATGGCGTTGGCCTCGGCGCAGCTCGACGACGGATACGCCGCGTTCTCTACGTTGGCCCCCGTGTAGGTGAGGCCATCGGAGCCGAGGACGGCAGCACCGACGCGGAACCGCGAGTACGGCGCGTAGGCGTTCTGCGCCGCTTCGCGAGCGAGGTCCACCAGATCGTTGCGACTACGCATCTGCCAGCAAGGCCTCCACGAACTCCCGGGGGTTGAAGGGGATCAGATCCTCGAGGCCCTCCCCCACTCCGACGTACTTCACCGGCAAGCCGAGTAGCCGCTCCACGGCGACGACTACGCCCCCACGGGCCGTCCCGTCGAGCTTCGTGAGCACGATGCCGGTGACACCGACGGCTTCAGTGAACACCTCGGCTTGGGAGATCCCGTTCTGGCCGCCCGTGGCATCGAGAACCAGCAGCACCTCGTCGACCGGTGCCTCCTTCTCGAGCACCCGTCGAATCTTGGCCAGCTCGGCCATGAGGTTGTGCTTCGAGTGGAGGCGACCGGCAGTGTCGATCAGCACCACGTCTCTCCCTCGGGATCGAGCTGCCTGGAAAGCGTCGAAAGCGACTGCGGCAGGGTCGCCGCCTTCCTGGCCGCCGACCACATCGACACCGAGGCGGTCGCCCCAGGTGCGGAGCTGGGCGTCGGCTGCCGCCCGGAAGGTGTCGGCGGCGCCCAGCAGCGGAACGCGGCCGTCGGCCTGGAGCCGATGAGCGAGTTTGGCGATGGTCGTTGTCTTCCCCGTCCCGTTCACCCCCACGACCATGACGACGGCCGGTTTCGACTCGATCTTCAGCTCCCGGTCCCGTCCAGAGAGCTCGGCTTCGAGCTCCTCCTCCAGGAGACGACGGGCGTCGTCGGTGCTCTCGGGACGGCGTTCTCGGATACGGGCGACGATGTCGGTGGATGCGGCCACGCCCACGTCGGCACCGATGAGAGCCTCCTCGATGGAGTCCCAGAACTCCTGGTCGAGTGCGCCACGGCCGAATACGGACCGGAGCGCCCGGCCGAGCGACTGGGAGGCCTTCGAGATCCGGCCGGTTATGCGGCCGGCCCGGGGACGGGGCGGAGCAGTCGGGGGCGTCCCGGCCACCGAGGCACCGTCACCGCGGCGGCGGCTGGCGATGAACCAGCCCAGGCCGGCGAGCGCGACGACTGCGAGCAGGACGATGATGACGATGAGCTCGGGAGCCACGGCGCGATTCTATGCCGGGACTGAGTCCTCACTCGCCGGAGCCTGGACGGTCTTCAGCTCCTTACGCACCACCTTCGACGACCCGCCCGGTTCCATGGTCACGCCATAGAGGACGTCTGCTGCCTCCATCGTCTGCTGCTGGTGGGTGATGATGATCAGCTGGGCATCACCCCGGAATGCGTCTATGAGGCGAAGGAACCGCCGCAGATTGGCGTCGTCGAGCGCCGCCTCCACCTCGTCGAGGATGTAGAAGGGGCTGGGGCGGGCCTTGAAGACGGCGAAGAGGAAGGCGAGCGCCGCCAAGGAACGCTCCCCACCCGACAGAAGGCTCAGCTGGCTGACCTTCTTGCCCAGCGGCTGCGCCTGGATCTCGACGCCGGTGGTCAGCGGCTCGTTGGGGTCGGTCAGGCGGATCCGGCCCACGCCGCCCGGGAACAGCACGGAGAAGTGCTGCTCGTAGGCGGCCGCAACCTCCTCGAACGCCTGCATGAACCGGGTCTGGATCTCCTCGTCGAGGGCGGAGATCACTCGCTTCAGCTCATCGCGGGACTTCTCCAGGTCATTGAGCTGGTCTTGGAGGAAGTTGTACCGCTCCTCCAACTCGGCGTATTCCTCGGCGGCCAGCGGGTTGACGGGACCCATCCGCCGTAGCCGGGCCTCGAAATCGACCAGAACCGCCTCGAGGTCTGTGTCGGGCTCGACCCCTTCGATGTCGGGCAGAGGGGCCTCCAGGGCGGTTTCCTCATCGGAGTCGGCGTCGCGACGGAGTGCTTCGACGACACTCTCCCGCCGCACCCGGATCTCGGTCTCCTCCACGTCGATCTCGCCGAGCCGCCGACGGGTGTTCTCGAGCCGGGTCCGGGCGTCCTCGTGACGACGACGCACCGCATCCCGCTGCACACCGGTTTCGCCGGCCCGCTCCCGCAGCTCCGCCTGTCGTTCTCGTAGCTCGGAGAGCCGCCGGCCTATCACATCGATGGCCCTCCGGGCCGTGGCGGCCACGAGCTCCAGCCGTTCGAGCTCCGCGTCGCTGACGGGATTGGAGACCTCCGCCTCGAGTGCCTCCGCCACAGCCTCACGGCGCCTCTGCAGCAGCTGCTGTCTCTCCCGGGCGGCTCGGAGGTCAGAGGCCGCCTGCTGCCAGGAGGCGCGGGCCGCTTCCCGCTCGGCTTCGATCGCGGTCCGTCTCGCCTCGAGCTCCTCCCACGCCCGCTGCCGCTCGGCCTCTTCGCCCTCCAATGCCGCCAGCCGGGTGCGAAGGCGTTCCAGAGCCGACACCCGCTCGGACTCGGCTTCGGTGAGCGACCGGCGCCGGTCCTCCAATCGGGAGATCTCTCCTTCGAGGTTGGCGCGAGCCCGATGCGACCTGCCCAACGCCTCCGTCGCGCCCGACAGGCGGGCTTCGATCGACTCGAGGGCTTCGAGGGCCTCTCGCTCCACCGCCCGAGCGTTCTCGAAGTCGCGCCTGGCCGTCGTGTGGAGGGATTCGACGCGGGCGAGTTCGATCTCGGCTCGCTCCAAAGCCACCTCGGCGGCTTCCACCATCGCCGGCGTGGCGCCGTCGGGATGAGCGACGCGGATTCCGTGGAGCGAGATCAGATCCCCTTCCGGCGTCACCGCCCGCAGCCCGGGATGACGGGCGACGATTCGCTTCGCCATCGACCAGCCTTCCACCAGGATGACGTCGCCCAGCAACGTTTCCGCCAGTCGACGGTCGGCGCCCGGGCCCAGACGATCCACGAGCGCCTCGACGCCGTTCTCGGCGGCCACTCGCCGGGCGAGCGACGCATCACCGTCCGCGCCGGTCACCACGGGGACTCCACCGCGTCCCCCCGACTTGAGGGCGCTCACTGCCTTCTCCAAAGCCTCCTGGGACTCGAACACCGAGGCGTCCGCCCACGGGCCGAGTCCGGCGTCGACCGCCGCCGCCAAGTCGGCGGGGACATCGAGGAGGCCAGCCAGGCTGCCGCGATGGCCGTCAGACTCGGCGACGATGCGGCGAGCTTCGGGGTCGGCGGCGCCCTCTACGGCGGCCGACACCGCTTCGAGGCGCGCCCGAGAGGAGGCGACGCCGAGGCGGGCCTCGTTGAGATCCGCCTCCATCGCCTCCCAGTGCTTCTGAAGTCGGCTCCTCTCTTCGGCTGCCTTCTCGTACCGGCGCTGGGCCGTTGCCGCCTCCTCGTCCAGGTGGCGGATCTCTTCGTTGAGCTTCTCGGCCTCGGAGATCTCCTCGGCGATCTGCGCCTGGACGACCTCGAGGCGGCGGTCTATCTGCTCCAATTCGCGGCGATCGCGCTGAGCGGCGTTCTCCAGCGAACGCATCTCCCCTCGCACGACGGCGAGTGCGCCTTCGAGGCTGAGGTTCTCTTGATCGGCGAGCGAACGGGCCTCGTCCTCCAGCGCTCGAAAACGACGCTCCTCCCGCTCGGCGAGCATCTCGGCTTCAGCTACCGCGCTTTCCAGAGTGGCCAACTCTGCGGCGAGCGACTGCTGCTCCTCCTCCAAGTCCCGACGGCGCTCGTCGGCGCCGTCACGGCGGGCGATAGCGGCCCGATGGCGCTCCTGGGCGACCGACGCGCTGCGGCGAAGCCGTTCGAGGATCGTTTCCAGCCTGGCGGCGGCCGCGGTGTCGCGGTCGAGCGCCTCGCCGACTTCACCCGCCTCGGCCGTCAGGATGCCCAAGGCAGCGGCCAGTTCGGACACCTCCGCTTCCAGGTCGTGCATCGCCTGAGTCAGGTGGAGCCGTTCCTCGGCGAGAGCCCGCCCTCGTTCGTCGAACATCCGCAGCCGCTCACCACCCAGGTAGAGGTGCAGGGAGCGCACGGCGTCCTTGAGCGTGGCGTATTCCTCGGCGGCCTTCGCCTGGCGCTTCAACGGACGCATCTGACGGGTCAGCTCCCCCACGATGTCGCCCAGGCGAAGGAGGTCGGCATCGGTGCGCTCGAGGCGGCGGATAGCTCGATCCTTTCGCTGCCGGTGCTTGAGGATCCCTGCGGCCTCCTCGATCACGGCTCGATGCTCTTCTGGCCCCGAGTTGAGGACAGAGTCGATCTGACCCTGGCCCACGATGACGTGCTGGTGGCGGCCGACACCCGAATCCGACAACAGCTCCTGGATGTCGAGGAGGCGGCACGCCACGCCGTTGAGCTCGTAGTCGGAGGACCCATCGCGGTAGAGACGGCGGGTGATGCTCACCTCGTCGAGATCGAGGGGCAACGTCCGGCTCTCGTTGTCGAAGACGATGGTGACCTCGGCCCGATTGAGGGCCGGCCGGGTCGCCGTCCCGGCGAACACCACGTCCTCCATCTTCGGCGTGCGCAGACTCTTGGCGGACTGGGTGCCCATCACCCACGACACGGCGTCCACGAGGTTCGACTTGCCGGAGCCGTTCGGACCGACGATGACGGTCACGCCGGGACGCAGTTCGAGGCGGGTGCGGTCGGCGAACGACTTGAAGCCGACGAGCTTGAGTGACTTCAGATACATGAATTACACACGTGTTATCCCGCCGGGAGGCTAGCAGCGGGTGGTGATTGCGATGCGGAACCGGCTCAGGCCGGGCGACCCAACCCCGCCTCGTAGTGGTGGAGGTAGTGGTCGGCCAGATAGTTCAAGACACGGCGGGCCGCCGTGAAGTGATCGGCCAAGTACAGCAGTTCCTCCGGGCCACGACCAACGAGGGCGGCAGCCGCTTCCACCGCTCGCCGATACCAGGCCGCCCCCAGCAACTCGTGGAACGCCAGGTCCTCGGTGACGAGGCCGGCAGACGCCTCCAGGCCCGCCATCTTCACCAGCCGCTCCCTGTGGAGCGGAGCGATCGGATGACGGGCGGTGTGGTCGGGGAAAACCCCCGTGAGGAACAGGGCGATGTCGCCCAGCCGCCTGTAGCCGCCGGGGCGTTGCGCCGGGGGCAACTGCATGACGACGTCCACCATCCGGACGAGGTCCAATTCGGAGTAGCGCCGCGACTGGTAACCACGGCGAGTCTTGACCCAGATGCGCCCGCTCGCCACCTTCGTGAACGACGCCAGGAACTCGATGAGGAGGTAACGGCGGGCGCCTTCGGCCAGGAACTCCCGCATCGAGGCGACGTCGAACACGGGGAGCCTCTGTCCGGCGCCGGCCCACTCGAAGGCGTAGTTCAAGTTCTGGAGGTCGGCGGCGACCCGGTTGATGAGGATCCCGAAGAGGAGGAACGGCGTGAGCCTCACCCGCAGCTCGGGGTCGGGCGTCTCGAAGACGAGCGTGAACAGGCTCGGCTCGGCGAGGAGGTCATCGATCACCTCCGGGCGTTGCTGCAGATGACGGCGAACGCTGTCCGGGTCACTGCCGACCGCCGCCGCCAGGAGGGCCATGTCGGAGTCACTCAAATGCTCGGTATAGAGCAGTTGGTGATTCATGGTGGCCAATTCATCGTATGCCACTGCGGACCCAAATGAAGGGAATCAGCGCAGATTCGGCTGGATGAAGAAGTCCCTGAGGGTGGCGTCGGGGGCTACCGAATCGGTTTCGACACCAGTGACCTGAGCGGCGGGGGGACCCTGCCACAGCCAGTCGACGAGGCGGTCGCAAGCCTCAGGGTCTCCCTGCGCCCACACCTCCACCCGCCCATCTGGGAGGTTGCGCACCCAGCCCACCAAGCCGAGCGAGCGCGCCACCTGTCGGCAGCTCTGCCGGTACGTGACTCCCTGGACGAACCCGCTCACGTGGGCGTGGATCGCTTTCATCGCCACCAGTCTGTCATCTCTGGCAATTGGGACAGAAGTGGCTCGAGCGCTGCGCCACCACGACCCGCTCGATAGGTGTTCCGCACACGTAGCACGGTTCGCCCGTGCGGCCGTACACCATGAGACGGTCCAGATACTCCCCTGCCCTCCCGTCGGGCAAGAGGTAGGCGAGATCGTCGAGCGACGTGCCGCCCATCTCGACGCCGGCAACGAGGACCTCGGGGATGGCGGCGATGAGCTCCTCCAGCTCGGTGGCCGTGACCTCTCCTCCGGGGCGGGTGGGACGCACTCGAGCCCTGAACAGCACCTCGTCGGCGTAGATGTTGCCCAGCCCGGCGACGATCCGCTGGTCGAGCAACAGCGCCTTCATCGGTGCTCGCCGGCCGGCCAGGCGGGTGCCCAACGTGGCGGGGTCCGGCAACTCCTCGAGCGCATCCGGACCCAGACCGGAGAGCGAGTCGCTCTCCAACTCCTCCGGCGTGAACACCGCCACGAACCCGAACGTACGCGGATCGATCAAGCGCACCTGCTGTCCCCGATCCGTCGTGACCACGAGGTGAGTGTGCGGATCGAGCGGCTCCTCGGGGGAGGTGATTCGCATCCGCCCCGACATGCCGAGGTGGATCACCCACATGAGGTCACCCTCGACCTCGATCAAGAGGAACTTGCCCCTCCGGCCGACCCTGCCGACACGACGGCCGAGGAGGCGCTCCGGGATGTCCTGGGGGCGCATGTTGCGGCGCGCCATCCGCTCTCGTCCCAGGGTGACCGCGGTGATCGTGGCCCCTTCGAGGACGGGAGCGATGTGGCGCCGGGTGGTCTCGACTTCAGGAAGCTCGGGCATGCGATCGGCTACCGTACCCGCCGATGTACAGCTCTCGGCCCGACTTACGGCCTCTCACCGTCGGCGAGATGGTCGACGGGGCGATCCGTCTCTACCGCACCCACTTCACGACCCTGATCAAGATCGCCGCCGTCGTGCTCGGCCCCATCGCCTTGATAGACGTGATCGCGACTGCGGCCATCGGGCCCGTCGACATGTCCACGATGCTCCTCGTCGACCCCGAGGCGAACCCGATGGAGGTCTTCGAGCCTCTGATCCCCCTCTATGTCGTCCTGATGATCACGTCGGTGCTCTCGTTCTTGGGATCCACGCTGGTCCAGGGCGCCTCGATCTCGGTCCTCGCCCACAGCTACCGAGGGGAGACGATCGACTGGCAGACGTCGCTGAAGACGGGGGCGCGCCGGCTGGTCCCTCTGGTGGTGGCCACCGTCCTCATCTCGCTCGGCTCCGGGATCGGGCTGGTCTTCTGCCTCGTCCCCGGCATCTACTTGTTCACCATGTGGTCGGTGACCCCCGCCGCCCTCGTCACCGAGAGGCTGGGTGCCATCCGGGCCATGGGCCGGTCCTTCGACCTCGTCCGCGGCAGGTTCTGGCCGGTGCTGGGGGCGTTGGTGCTGTCGTACCTGCTGTACATCGTCGTCAGCCAGATCATCGGAGGGGTGGCGTCGGCCATCACGGTGGTCTCGGCCCTCGCCAGCGACCAGTTCTCGTTCCTCCCCTCGGTGATCGGGTCCGCCATCGTCCAGGTCGTGGCCGCGCCGTTCGTGGCGTCGATGGTGACGATCATCTACTTCGACTTGCGGGTGCGGAAAGAGGGCTACGACCTGGAGCTGATGACCCGGGACCTGGAACGCATGGAAGGGAACGATCGGCGGGACCTCCCTCCTGCGGGTGACGACCCGTTCGGTCTGGGGTCGCCGGGATCCCGATGAGGTCGGAGCCTCCGTCGCCGGAGGAGATCCTCGCCCAGATCGCCGCCGAGTTGGCGGAGCCGCAGTATCGGATGGGGACGCCGTGGTGGGAGCGGGTCGTCGAGTGGCTCACCCGGGCATGGATCGTCTTCGTCGAGTGGCTCACCGAGATCTCTGATCTCGTCGGCGGCCCCCTGGTGTTGGCGTCGATCGTCGCCGTCGTCCTCGGCGGGGCCATAGCGGCGATCACGGTGAATCTCGGCCGCCGCCGGGCCCGTCGAATCGACGAGCGGCTCAGGCGGGAGCACGAAGCGGTGCGTGGCCTGGATCCGGTCGAACTGGACCGCAGGGCTGCGGAGGCGGAGTCCCAAGGCGACTACGCCACGGCGCTGCGGCTCACGTTCCAGGCGGGCCTGATCCGCCTCGACCGAGCCGGGCTGATCGATCTGCGCCCGGGGACCACCTCCGGCACCGTCGCCGAGACCCTCGGTTCGCCCGAGTTCGCCGCCCTTGTGGAGAGGTTCGACACAGTGGTGTACGGAGGGAGGCCGGCCCACCCCTCCGATCCCGCGTCGGCGAGGGAGCTGCTGGCGTCCCTCCTGGAGGCCCAGCGCGCATGATCCCGCCGTCGACGACGATCACCGAAGAAGGCCGCCGCACCCGGCGGGCGCTCTTGTGGCTGGCGGGCCTGGTGGTGGCGATGAACCTCCTCGCCTGGGGCATCACGCGGCTGACCAGCGGCCGCGGGGTGGACGGTCCCGACGGCTCCTCGTACGTGACCACGCCGGACGGCGCCGCCGCGGTGGAAGGGCTCCTCGACCGCCTGGGTGTGGCCACGCTCCGGATCCGCCGGCCTCTCGACGAGATCGAACTGGACCCTGCGGGGACGCTCCTCGCCCTGGACGTCTCCTCCTCCGCCTACTCGTCCTCGGAGCTGGAGGCGATCGACGAGTTCATGGTTGCGGGCGGTCGCCTGGTGGTCGCGGGGCAGGCCGAGTTCGTGGAGCGGCTCTTCCCGGACGCCCCCCGGTGGCGCACTGCCGGGGCCGACTCGGCCCTCACCGTCGGAGACGTCGCCGGCGCCGGCGAGAAGGTCCGGTTGGGGAGGTTCGGGTCCTTCGAGGTGACCACGGCCGACGAGCCCTTCCTCACCGATGGCGACACCGTGATCGGTGTCAGCCGACGGGTCGGCCGGGGAACGTTCGTTTGGATCGCGGATTCCTTCCCCTTCCACAACGGGGGGATCGGGCGGGGACGCAACGCGGTGGCGGTCGTGGGCATGATCGACCCGGCCGGGCCCGTCTACTTCGACGAGTACCGCCACGGCTACCGCGACGACGCCTCGCTGTGGGACGTCGTACCCCCCGGTTGGCAGACGGTGCTCCTGTTGGGGGCGGTGGTGGTGGCCCTGGCGCTCGTCGCCTATGGGCGGCGCTTCGGGCCCCCGTACGATCTGGAACGGCGCCTGCCGCCGGGGCGCGAGACGTACCTCGAGTCGGTGGCAGGGATCCTGAGCCGGGCGGGAGCGGTTTCCGACTCCCTCGAGGTCCTGCGGGAAGAGGCGCTCCGCCGCCTGTCCGAACGCGGCGACCCGCGGGCGGCCGCGGCGGCCGCCGGTTTGGAAGATGCAGAGATCGAGGCGCTCTTCGGCGACGACGTCAGCGAGGAATCCCTCGTCTCGGTCGATCGTGCGCTAGCGGAACTGAGCCGGGAGAAGGTGAGATGAGAGAGTTGCGAGACCGGGTACACGCCGCCACGGAAGCCGTCGTCCGCGGCCAGACCGCCACCGTCGACGCCTTGCTCATCGCCGCGCTCGTCGGCGGCCATGTGCTCCTCGAAGGGGTCCCGGGGACCGCCAAGACGCTGCTGGCCCGGGCCGTCGCCAAGGCCTTGGGCGTGTCGTTCTCCCGTGCCCAGTTCACACCCGACATGCTGCCCTCGGACCTGATCGGGACCATGACCCTGCGAGGGGGCGAGCTCGCCTTCCGGCCCGGGCCGGTTTTCACCAACCTGCTCCTCGCCGACGAGATCAACCGGACTCCCCCGAAGACGCAGGCGGCCCTCCTCGAGGCGATGGAGGAACACCAGGTCACCGTGGACGGCGTTTCCCGGCCGCTGCCGGAGCCGTTCCTCGTCGTGGCGACGCAGAACCCGATCGAATACGAGGGCACCTATCCGCTGCCGGAGGCACAGCTCGACCGCTTCATCATGAAGGTCGAGGTCGGGTACCCCTCCGAGGACCACGAGAAGGAGATCGTGATGCTCCCCCGCTCCGGGTTGGCGCCTTCGGGGGTGGAGGACATCGAGGCGGTGGTCGATGGCCCCCAGCTCCTGTCTCTCCGTGCCGTCGTCGACGAAACCCACGTCGAAGACAGGGTGGCCGGCTATGCCGTCGCCTTGGTGCGCCGCACCCGTGAGCTCCCCTCCGTCGAGCTGGGGGCGTCGCCGCGGGCCGCCGTTCACCTCCTGGGCGCGGCCAAGGCGCTGGCGAGGCTGTCGGGCCGCGACTTCGTCACCCCCGACGACATCACTCGCCTCGCCCCGGCGGTGCTGACCCACCGGATCCTCGTCCGCCCCGAAGCCGAGCTCGAAGGCTACCGCCCCCACGACGCGGTGGCGGCGGCGTTGGAAGACGTGGAAGTCCCCCGATGAGCATCACCTCCCGCGGGATCGTCCTGCTCGCCTCCTGCGCAGCGCTCGGGCTCATCGTCCCCCGCGGCCTGGCGTTCGCCGCGTTCGGCAGTGCCCTCGTGGCCATCGTCACGGACGCATTCGTGGTTCGCCACGTCCCCGAGGTGCGAGTCGCCGTGCCGGCGATCCTGTCGCGAGGGGTCCCCTCCGCCATCGTGGTCGAAGCCGACCCGGCGACCGGGACGCGGGTGAAGGTCGCCCAGAGCGCCGACTTCCGCATCGAGCCCGACGAGGGCAGCGGCCGCCTCGAGGCGACGATCACCGCCATGCGCCGCGGCAAGCACACGATCCCCCGCCCCGCCACTCTGCGCGTCGGCCCGCTAGGGCTCGGTTGCTGGTACCACCGTGCCGGGGAGGAGACCGGGGTGGTCGTCTACCCCGACATGCCGCAGGCCCGCAGGATCGCCACCGAGGTGCGGCACGGCCGGTTCGGGGAGGCGGTCCGGCGCTCGCGGGGGCCACTCGGGCTGGGGACCGACTTGGAGTCGATCCGCGACTACCTCCCCGACGACGACATCCGCCAGGTGAACTGGCGGGCGACGGCTCGCGTCGGCTCTCCGATGTCCAACACCTACCGGATCGACCAAGAGCGGGAGGTGATCGTCCTCCTCGACACCGGACGGCTCATGGCCTCCCCGGTCGGTGACGGCACCGAGCGGACCCGCCTCGACGTGGCGGTCGACACGGTCGCCGCCATGGCGGCCGTGGCCGACGAGCTGGGCGACCGTGTCGGAGTGGTGGCCTTCGCGGGAACGATCCGGCGCCGCCTCAACCCACGGCGGAACGGAGGGGAGGCGGTGCTGGCCGCGGTCTTCGACCTGGAACCGGTCGACGAGGAGAGCGACTACTCGCTCGCGTTCCGGACCATCGCCCACAACAAGCGCGCCTTCGTCCTGTTGCTCACCGACTTCCTGGAAGAGACCGCGTCGGCCCCGCTCGCTGAAGCGATGCCCATCCTCGCCCGCCACCATGCGTTGGCGGTGGCGAGCGTGAGCGACCCCGCCGTGGAGAAGGCGCTGACGACGCCGGCGCGGAACGCCGCCGAGGCGATCCGCACCGCGGTCGCCGTGGACATCGAGTCGTCCCGCCGCAGGGCGGCGAGCCGGATAGAACGCTACGGGGCGACGGTCATCGACGTGCCGGCGCCGCACCTGGCGCGCCGATGCGTGGCCGCCTATCTGCGGGCGAAGAGCCGCGCCCGGCTGTGACCACCCTCCGGCCGCGCCACCACGCCAGGCCCCAGAACGCACCCCCGAGGACGACCCCGACGATCGTGGTGGGGACGAGGGACAGGCCCACTCGGCTCACGTAGCCCTCCACCAGGCCGGCCACGACCAGCCACGGCGCCGTTCCCAGCGCCAGGGCGAGCGAGTTCCGAGCCTCCCGGGCCATCGCCTCGGTGCGCCTGAGGTGGCCGGGACGGAGCATCGCCTTCCCCAGGCTGAGGCCGGCGGCCCCGGCGACGACGATGCATGACAATTCGAGGATCCCGTGGGCGAGCGTCGCCTCCCCCAGGAGGCGGAGGTTGCCCGCTCCGGCGGCGAGGCCGGTCAGGCCCCCGAACAGCAGCCCGTTGTAGGCCACCAGGAGGCCCGTGACCACCCCCCAGGTGATCCCGGCGACGAACGCCGTCAAGGCGACCCGGATGTTGTTGGTGAGCACGTACGTGGAGAAGCCCGCCAGCCCGACCGGGCTCAGGCCCTGGTCGGTGGTCTGCGCCTGGGTGACCCAGAGGAACTCGGGCGGGACGATGCCCGAGACGAGCTCGGGGGCGGTGAGCGCCCACGCCGCCATCAGGAGCGCCGGCACCACGAGCAGGGCCGCGGACAGCGCCAGAGCGCCACGGCGCTCCCACAGGAGCTGCCAGTAGCGGTCGGCCAAGAAGTCGGCGAGGTTGCCGCGGCGGCTGGACCGCTCGTAGATGAGGCCGTGACCCCGTCTCACCAGCCGTTCGAGGCGATCGACCACCGAAGCGTTGGGGAACCGGCGGCGGGCTGCCACCAGGTCGGCGGCGGTGGCCCGGTACAGGGAGGCGAGGCGGCGGATGCGCCGACCGCCGAGCCTCTCGGGCCGCTTTCCGGCTTCGTCCAGGAGCGCCTCGAGCTCCTCCCAGCGAGCCTGGCGGTCCTCCTCGAACCGACGTAGCGTGTCCACATGCACCTCGACGACCGTCTGCAGATCGAGACCCCCGAGGGCGTCACGATCGAGTTGACGCTAGCGGGGCTCGGGTCCCGTTTCGGAGCCTGTGCGCTCGACCTGCTGATCCAGGGCGTGCTGATGGTGGTGATCATCACCGTGCTCGGGCTGGCCGGCACGGTCGTGGACCCGGACCTCCTGGTCTTCTTCCAGGGAGTGGGGACCTTCGTGCTGGCCGTCGTCGTCGTGGGCTACTACGTGCTCTTCGAGGGTTTCAACGGGGGTCGCACCCTCGGCAAGGCGGCGTTCGGGATCCAGGTCGTGTCGGCGGACGGCACCCCGTTGACCCTCGGGGCGGTGATGCTGCGCACGCTGATGCGCCTGATCGACTTCCTGCCGGTGATGTACGCCGTTGGAGCGATCTCGATCGTCGTGTCGTCCAAGAACCAGCGGTTGGGCGACCTGGTCGCCGGCACCGTGGTGATCCGGTCCCGCTCCAGGGCCTCGCAGCCGGCCTCCGTTGCCCGGGGCGAACGCAGGGGATGGGACACCGCCACGATCACCCGCGAGGAGGTGGCGTTGGTGAGGCGGTTCGTGGAGAGGCGGAACGAGCTAACACCGGAGGCCCGCCACCGTCTGGCAGCCGAGCTCTCCGCCCGGTTGCGGCCGCGTGTGGACGGCGGCTCCGAGTTGGACGACGAGCAGTTCCTCATCCAGCTGCTCGCCGAAAAGGACGCCTGACGGCCGAGCCCGTCACTCAGGCCCTGGTCTCGAGAGCGCGGCGGGCGGCCTCCTGTTCCGCCTCCTTCTTCGAGCGGCCCTCTCCCCTGCCCCATTCCTCGCCGTCGACGAGCACGACCGCCGTGAACACACGGGCGTGGTCGGGTCCCCGCCCTTCCACCACGTACTCGGGGCGGCGCTGGTCGGCGGCCAGCAGCTCCTGGAGCCGGGTCTTGTAGTCGCGAGAACCGGGCGCGGCCGCCTTGGAACGGACCCGGTCCTCCCACAGCTCGAGGACGATTCGCCGGGCCGTCGGGTAGCCGGCGTCGAGATGGATGGCGGCGATGAGCGCCTCCATGGCGTCCGCCAGGATCGACTCCTTCTCCCGTCCACCCGAAGCCTCCTCGCCCCGGCCGACTCGCAGATAGGAGCCGAGGTCCAGCGAGCGGGCCACCGCCGTCAGCTCCTCCCCGCTCACGGACGCTGCCCGGATCTTGGCGAGCTCCCCCTCGGGGTAGTCGGGGTAGGTGGCGAACAGGAACTCGGTGACGGCGAGCCCCAACACAGCGTCTCCCAGGAACTCGAATCGCTCGTTGTGGCCGACCCCGGGATGCTCGGCGGCGTAGGAGCTGTGGGTCAGGGCTTCGGCGAGCAGGTCCCGGTCGGAGAAGGTGTGACCGAGCGCCTGCTCGAGGGACTCGGTGTCTTTCATGCTTCGGCGATCCGCTGCGCCAGACGTCCGACGAGGTCGGCCTGGGCGCCTTCGCTCGCCATCCGCAGGGCGTTGGAGATGGATCGGGCGGTGGATGAGCCGTGCCCGATCACCACCACGCCGTCGACACCGAGGAGGTGGGCTCCTCCGTAGGTCTCCGGGTCGAGCCGGGATCGCAGTTCAGCGAGAGCGGGCTGCATCTTTGCCTGATCCTCGGGAGGGAGATGCGACATCGCCTCGGCGGCGAGCAAGAGGACCATCCGGGCAGTGCCCTCGACCGACTTGAGGAACACGTTCCCGGTGAATCCGTCGGTGACGATGACGTCCGCTTTGTCGGCGCCGACGTCGCGGCCCTCCACGTTGCCCACGAAATTGAGGTCCGACTCGGCGAGCAGGGTGAACGTCGCCCGCTCCAGGTCTCGGCCTTTGCCCTCCTCTTCGCCGTTGGACAGGAGGCCGACCCGAGGGTTGGCCATCTCGAGGAAGACCTCTGCGGCGACCGCTCCCATGATCGCGAACTGGAGGAGGTGGATCGGCTTGACGTCCGGGTTGGCTCCCGAGTCCAGGACCACCGTGGGGCTGGGCGGGGTGGGCCAGATCGAGGCGATCGACGGACGCTTCACCCCGGGCACTCGCCCGATGTGGATGGTGCCAGCTGCCATCGCCGCCCCGGTGGAGCCGGCGGAGAGGAAGCCGGCCGCCTCGCCCGACTTGACCATCCGCGCCGCGACCGACACCGACGCATTGGGCTTCTCCCTGATCGCCCGCGCCGGGTCCTCGTGCATCCCGATGACCTCGGGAGCGTGGACGAGGGGCAGAGACGCTCCCAGCCTGTCGAGGTGGGGCTTGATCGCCTCCTCGTCGCCCACGAGCACGACTTCGACGCCCGCTTCGGCGGCCTGCACGGCCCCGGCGACGGGCTCAGCGGGGGCGTGGTCGCCCCCCATCGCGTCGAGGGCGATGAGAGTCAATTGTCAGTCGACCTCGAGCGCCTCTCGACCCTTGTAATAACCGCAGTTGGGGCAGGCGCGGTGAGGGCGCCGCGGCGCCTTGCACTGCGGGCATGTGGACATGGAAGGCCGGTCGAGCCTCCAAGCCGCCTTGCGCTGCCGTGTGCGGCTGCGCGACATCTTCTTCTTGGGCACCGCCATGAGCAGCACTCCTCCATCGATGATCGACGTCAATGATCCGGGGAATCGAACAGTCCCTGGAGAGCGGCGAAAGGAGAGCTCACCGGCTCGTCGTGACCGCCGCAGGGGTTTCTATTCAAGTCGCTTCCGCACGTCGGGCAAAGTCCTGCACAGTCCGGGCGGCACAGCGGGCGAAGCGGAATGGCCAACGCGATCTCGTCTCGTACCGGCCCGGCCAGGTCGACCGTGTCGTCCCGGCCGAGCTGGTAGCCGTCGTCGTCGGGCTCCGGCTCGTACACCTGCTCGGAGGACACGTCGAGGTCGACATCCCATTCGATCAGACAGCGAGTGCAGACCAGGTGGGCGCGGGTCGTGGCCCGGAACTTGGCCCGAACGCCGTCGGGGATGCCCTCGATGACGGCCTCGGCTTCGACGGGACCTTGCACCCAGGACTCGCCGACCCGCAGGTCCACGTCCATGGACCCCGAAACGGATCGGCGCTCGCCGGGGCGGCCGACGAGGTCGGAGACTTGGAAATGGAGTTCTTTCACAGGGGCACTTCTGGTGGTTTGGGACGCGCTTTGTGGAGCTCCTCACGGGAGTAATGGACTTTGCCGAGCAGCTCGCTGAGCAGGTTCTCCACCCTCTCGAGCATACGTTCGATCTCGTCCTCTGCTTCGAGACGGAGCCGGCGGGCCTCTCCCTCTGCTCGGCGAACGAGGATGTTGGCTTCTTCCACCGCCTCGGCAACGATGTGCGACTCCGACACGAGGCGGCGGGACTCCGCCTTGGCCTTTTCGATGATCTCTTCGGCCTTCTCGTTGGTCCGGGCGATGAAGGCCTCCCGTTCCCGCACCATCCACCGGGCTGCCCGCAGCTCGTCGGGCAGTTCCGCCCGCAGTTTCTCGAGCATGACGAGGAACTGTTCCCGGTCGATGAGGACGCTCGACGACAAGGGCATGGTCTTGGCGGCGTGGAGATGGGCAATCAGGTCGTCGACGATGTCCTGGAGTTCGCCGACGCTCGCCCGATTGCGGGGCTCGTGGATCGCCGGCTCCCTGTCTTCGGTCTCCTCGATGTCGTCCAAGCCGACGGGGATCTCGTCGAGGGGATCCGGTTCCGCGTAGTCCTGGTGAGTGGGCGGGTCCTGGTTCATCCCAATCGCTCCTCCAAGGCGGCGGCGACGTGTTCCGGCACGAGGCCTCGGATGTCGCCCCCGAGTCTGGCAACCTCTCGCACCAACGACGAAGAGAGATACGACCACTCGGGGTTCGTGGGCAGGAACACCGTCTCCACCCCCGTGAGCGAGTGGTTCATCTGGGCCATCTGCAGCTCGTAGTCGAAGTCGCCCACGGCCCGCAGGCCCTTGACGATCACGTCCACGCCGACGGCCCTGGCGAAGTCAACCAAGAGCCCGTCGAACGCATCCACCTCGACGCGTTCGCCGAAGGACTTGCGGATCATGTCGACCCTGTCCTCCACCGAGAACATCGGCTCTTTCGACGGGTTGCGCACCACCGCCACCACGACCCGGTCGAAGACGCGCAGGCACCGCTCGATGACGTCGATGTGTCCGTTCGTGGGGGGATCGAAGCTCCCTGGGCACAATGCGGCGGTCATCTGTCCTCGTCCTCTTCTCGCACCTTCACGTACCGGTAGATTCTCGCGTCTCCATAGCGCCGATCGGCGGCAAGTTCCCAGCCTTCCGGAGCTTCCGGCGGCCGGTCACGACCTCGCCGGCTCACCACGACCTCCCCCTCTCCTGTGAGTATCCGGTCTATTTGGGCCAGTTGACGGTCTATCACGTCCGTCGGCAAGTCCCATGGAGGGTCGATGAACACCAGGTGGTAACGGCGCTCCCCTGGCCGTTCGAGGAAGGCCTCGACGGTGGTGGCCACTACCGTCCCGCCCAGGCCCACGGTGGCGATGTTGGTGCGCAGAGCCTCGATCGCTGCCCGGTTGCTCTCCACGAACGTGGCCGAGGCTGCGCCGCGGCTGAGGGCCTCGAGCCCGTACGAACCGGACCCGGCATAGAGGTCGAGCACATCGGCGTCGACGACCCAATCCGCCAGCGCCGAGAAGACCGCCTCCCGCACCCGGTCCGTGGCCGGCCGCGTTTCGTCGGTGTCGGGGGCGACGAGGCGCCGGCCCTTGGCAGCCCCGGTGATGATCCGCATCAGGCCCGGGCCTCGGAGACGAGCCATTCGATCGCCGCGCCCATGAGCACGTCCACTTCTTCCCGGAGGTCGGGAAACCGGTCCAGTTCGGGGTCGGCGTCGACGAGTGCGAAGGCCTCGTTGCGGGCCGTCTCGAGGATGTCGTAGTCCGTGAGCAGGTCGGCGATCTTGAGATCGGTCATGCCGGACTGACGGTGCCCGAACACCGTGCCCTGTCCCCGTATCTCGAGGTCGACGCTGGCGAGCTCGAATCCGTCCGTGGTGCGAACCATGGCGGCGATTCGCTCCTCCCCTTCCTCCGTGGTCGGGTCGGCGATCAGGACGCAGGTGCCGGGGTGGCGTCCCCGACCCACCCGGCCGCGCAGTTGGTGGAGCTGGGAGAGGCCGAAGCGGTCGGCGTCTTCGATCACCATGACCGTGGCGTTCGGGACGTCGATGCCCACCTCGATGACCGTGGTCGACACCAGGACGTCGATCTGGCCGTCCCGGAACGCCGCCATCACGGCTTCCTTGTCGGCGGGAGGGAGCTGGCCATGGATCAGCCCGACTCGAACGTCGCCCAGCACGTCTCGCAGCCGCTCGTACTCCGCGGTCGCCGACGACACCTCGATCTTCGGGCTGTCGTCGACCAGGGGGCAGACCACGAACGCCTGCCGTCCTTTCTCGACCTCCCGGCGAACCATGTCCCAGGCCTCGTCCTGGCGGCTCCAAGGGAGGGCAACAGTCTCGATGGGTGTGCGCCCCGGCGGCATCTCGTCGATGACGGACACGTCGAGGTCGCCGTAGAGGGTCATGGACAGAGTGCGAGGAATCGGGGTCGCCGTCATTATCAGCAGGTCCGGATCGACGCCGCTGGCCTTGCCTTTCAGCTGGACACGTTGGCCCACCCCGAACCGGTGCTGCTCGTCCACGACCGCCACCCCGAGGCGATGGAAATCGACGCCCTCCTGGATGAGGGCATGGGTTCCCACCACCAACTGGGCGGCACCCGTGCGGATCGCCTCCACGACCTCCCGCCTTCCCGCCCCCGGACTGTTGGAGAGGACGGCACGGGTGCCTGTGAGGAGGGCCACCGACACCCCCGAGTCCTGTTCGTCGGCGAAGAGGGACTCCATGCCGAGCGCCGCCCCCTCGCCCACGGGCTCCGCCGACATGCCCGCATCGGCGAACAGCCCGGTTATGCCGAGATAGTGCTGCTCTGCCAACACCTCGGTCGGCGCCATGACGGCACCCTGGTAGCCGCCTTCGATCCCGGCGAGGAGGGCGGCGACGGCGACGACCGTTTTTCCCGATCCGACCTCGCCCTGGAGGAGACGGTGCATCGGCTGGGGCTTCTCCAGGTCCCGATGGATGTCGGCCAACACCCGCTCCTGAGCTGCCGTCAGGCGGTACGGCAGGCCGTCGAGGAACCGCTTTGTCAATGAACCGTCGGGCCGGTGGGCGATGCCGCTCGCGGCCAGCTCCTGGCGCTTCTTGTGCATGGCCAGCGCCAGCTCGAGCCGGAAGAACTCGTCGAAGACGAGCCGGCGGCGCGCCTCCTTCACCTCCGAAAGATCCTCGGGGAAGTGGATCAGGGCGAAGGCCCGGTCGCGATCCATGACTTGGGCACGCCGGAGAATCGGCTCAGGCACCGGGTCGGGAATGGGCCGGCTGCGCCGCAGGGCGTTGTGGATTCCCCGGCGCATGTAGCCCGGAGTCACCGACCCCACGGATGGATGGATGGGCACGATCCGCCCGGTGCTGAGAGCCTCGCTGGGCGAGGAGAGGACGTCTACCGCGGGGCTCTTCATCTGCAGGCGCCCCCGGAAACGCTCGATCTTGCCGGAGAGGGCGACCTCGGAGTCGGTGGCGAGTTGCCGCTCCCGGTAGGTCTGGTTGAACCAAACCGCCTTCAGGCGGGAAACCCCGTCGGTGATGGTCGCCTCCACGATCACGAGGTTCTTCTTCACCCGCCGCGAGTTCAGAGAATGCACGCGGCCTATGACCGTCACCTCGCTGTCGAGAGGCGCTTCGGCGATGGGCGTGCTGCGCGATCGGTCGATGTACGTGCGCGGCACGTGCATGAGGAGGTCGGCGACGGTCTCGATTCCGGCCTTGCGCAGCTCGCGGCCCCGATTCCCGCCGAACGTCTTGACCTCCTCGACTGCGATCTCGGCGAGACGGCTCAGCGTCGCCACGGTGAGTCGGCCTGCGGGGGAGACGTCACGACCTGCGAGGATACCGACCGCCGGTTGTCGTCGAATTTCAGACGGCTCCGACCCACAGTTATCATTCCCCGCTGTCCCGAGGAGTTCCATGTCCTACCACTGTGAGATCTGTGGGAAGGGGCCCGGCTACGGCAAGACCGTGAGCTTCTCCCACAAGCGAAACAACCGGCGTTGGCTGCCCAACATCCAGCGCATCAGGGTCCGGCACGGATCCAACACCCGCCGCGCCCGCGTGTGCGCCTCCTGCATCCGCGCCGGCAAGGTGGAAAAGGCCTGACTCAGGTATGGCCGTACAGGGCGTGGTCCAGACGTACGACCCCGTGACCGGCGTCGGCGTGGTCATCCGCGACGACGACCGCAGTGAGGTCTTGTTGCGTCCTGGATCGCTCGACGGCTCGATCTTCCGCACCCTGCGCCAGGGTCAGCGGATCATCTTCGACCCCGTCGAAGAAGACGGCGCGGTCTACGTCAGCAAGATACGGCTCGGTCAAGACCTGTACTGAACGCCTCCTACGCGGCCCATTTCCGCTGGGTATAGTCCGCTATTCGAGACCTCTAGGAGGGTTTAGTGGTTCAGGCGTACGTGCTGATCCAGACCGAGGTGGGAAAAGCCGCTCTGGTCGCCGAAGAAGTCCGTCAGATCCCCGGTGTCGACACCGCCGACGACGTGACAGGCCCCTACGACGTCATCGTCAAGGCGACGGCCGACGACGTCGACGCTCTCGGCAAGCTGGTCGTGGCGCGTATCCAGGCCATCGAGGGCATCACCCGCACCCTCACCTGCCCGGTCGTCAACCTCTGACGACCGCTTCCCAGGCTCAGCCGAGCTTCGAGGCAATGGTTCCGGCGTTGCGCAACGCCGTCCCGTCGGAACCTGCCGTCGAGAAGACCCGGGTGGGCTTGGCCTGGGCCTCGGCGACCAGGTCACCGAACAGCTCCTCCCGGGAGCGAGGCGGGTCGATCCAGAGATAGGCGGCCATCGAGCCGGGGATGGTGTTGATTTCGTTGACCCACACCTTCCCCTCGTGCTCGAGGAAGTCGATGCGGGCGATCCCCCGGATCCCCGCCACCGTGGCCACGGTGCGGGCCAGAGTGCGAATCCGCTCCTCCGTTCCGGGGTCGATTTTGGCGGGCAGTTCCCGCCCGGACGAGACCTCTCCGCCCCAGGCGAGGTACTTCTGGGCGTAGCCGTAGATGGCACCGCTCTCGTCCCTGGCGGGGGCTTCGATCGCCGACAACTCCACCTGCGGATAGGTCCTCACTCCGATCTGGAGATCGCGGCTGCCACCGACGAAAGGCTCGACGACGCCCCCCGAGGCGAAGTACGGGCTCTGGGCGACGAGGGCCTTCACGGTGTCCCAGTCCTCGGCGACCTCGATGCCGATCGACGAGCCCCCGAAGCGGGGTTTCGTTATGTATGGGCCTTCGAACGGCGGATCCGGGAAGTGGCTGGGGGTGACGAGCACCCGATCCAGGGTGGGCAAGCCGGCGGCACGCATCACCGCCCCGAAGGCGAACTTGTCCATCCCCAACGCCGAGGCGGCCTGGCCCGGGCCCGTGTAGCGAATGCGGGCGAGATCCAATGCGCCCTGCAGAGAGCCGTCCTCCCCCGGTCCTCCATGGCAGGCGATCACGGCCACGTCGATGGGAAGTGGCTTCTTCTTCACCAGGAACCCGCCGTCGGGAGCAGCCACGAAGCTCACCGGGCGCGCCTTTCTGGGAACACCTTCCACGAAGTCGGCCGCCTCGGACTCGGCGTCGACGAGGTACCACTCTCCCGTCTTCGACCAGTAGAGCGCCAGGGTGTCACCAGGAAGGGCACGGGCGACCTGGAGTCCGGTCAGGATCGAGATGTCGTGTTCGTCGCTGGGTCCTCCGAAGAGGACAGCTGCCGTGGTCATGGACGGGATGGTACGGCCTCGCAGAGAGGGCAATGTCACTTTCAAAGAGGTGGGGGCCGGGGTCGAGCCCCGGCCCCACTCGTCAGGAGGAGGCGTGTCGATGTCCAGTCCGGACTACTCCGTGGGCTGGTCGAGAACGTCGTGCAACGCCCTGTAGAGGAACGCCGCCATCTCGCCGCGGGTCATGTCCCGGTCCGGGCAGTACTGGTTGTTCGCCGGCGGGTTGCACCCGCGGGTGATGTCGGCTGCCTTCAGAGCGTTGATGTCTCCCTCGAACACGGACAGGTCGTCGTCGATGAAGGCGTCGACATCGCTACCGGGCAACCCCAGCGCTCGCACGATCACGGCCGCCATCTCGCCGCGGGAGATCGGGTCGTCGGGGCACGCCCGGTTGTTGATCGGCGGGTTGCAGCCACGGAACACGTCCTGCTCCTTGGCGGCGTTGAGGTCTCCCTCGAACACCGAATGCCCGTCGTCGATGAACCCATCCACGTCGGTCGCCGGCCAACCCAGAGCCCGGTTCAGGAACGCAGCCATCTGGCCACGACTGACAGGCTCGTCGGGGCAGAACCGGTCGTTCGCCGGAGGGTTGCAGCCACGAGTGATGCCGTGCTCGGCGAGCCATCGGATCTCGTTGAAGAACAGGTGCGTCTCCGGCACATCTGTGAAGCCCGGATGCGGCTGCGTCCCTTCGAGTACCCGGAGGATGAACTCCGTCTCGCCGTAGTCGTTGCTGATGACCACATGGCGATCACCGAGAGCGGCCGTCTCCGGGACCACGAACGTCAACTCGGTCCCGTCGGGAGTGGCCTCGTAGTCGACCTCTCCGGCACCGTTCAGTTCGACGGTGACGTTCGCCAGGTTCCGACCCGTGACGGTCACCGTATCGCCCCGAGCGGCTCGTTCGGTCCAGGTCTCGAGGATGGGCCGCAGGGAGTCGAACCGATAGGTGGTGCCGCCGACCGTCAATTGGTCGATGTACGTCGAGACGGCGCCGGCGTCGGGGCCCAGGTTCAGGCCGACTCCGATGGCGACAGGCGCGATCGCCTCCGGATTGGCGATCGTGTCATCGGCCGCCTGCTGGTACAGGGCATCCACCAGGGCGTCCCGGGTCCCCATGGTGTCCTCGGCGCTGCTGTGGGTCTGGCTGTCGGCCGCCCACTCGAACGTCTGCCACGTCCCGGTGCCGAGCGGATTGCCGTCGACGTCGTTGTTGTCGCCTGGCAGGAAGGAGAGCGTGGCCGACCGGGGCGCCTCGGCGCTGTCGTCCCAGCCGTAGAGCACCTCGACGACGAGTTGGGTCGCGTTCGCCGGGTCTCCCGCGTCGAGGTACAGCGTGTAATCCAGACCCCCTTGGAAGAACTCGCGTAGATCGGGTCGTTGAGCCGCCGCGTGGTAGGCGACGAGACGAGCCTGCTGCTCGTCACCGGCGACCCCCAGATGGAGGCTGAAGTCGGAGCCTTCGTTCACGGGGTCATCGGCGATGTCGTACATGCCGGCCTGGTCGGCCGCGGCATGACGCTGCCACCAGGTGGCGAGGCCATCGCCGAGATCGTCGGGGCTCTGGCCTACCCCGTCACGGATCGTTTCTTCGTCGATGAGGACGGTCCCGTCCTCCTGAGCCATCGATGGCGCCGCAAAGACTGGCGCCACGACGAGGCTCGCCAGCAACACCCCGATCCCCAATCGAGGTTTGGTAGTTCGTCGCATGTCGTCCTCGCTTTCTCCTCTGGTCCCGCGCACGGGACTGTCGGTTCGGTTTGGACGCCTCCCCCTCGACAGAAAGGGGACCCTAGGCAGCTCTCGCCGTTAAGCGAAGCTCTGTTGCTCCGCGCCACCCGGGGACTCCACGCCACCCGTCCCCACCCACCGCCCGAAAAGACCCCACACCACCCGCAAACTCCACGCCGCCCGACCCCACCCACCACCCGCAAACCCCACGCCACCCGCAACTCCACGCCGCCCGACCCCACCCACCGCCCGGAGTGCACATCCGGGTAGGGGGCGAGCGGCGATACTGGCGGCGTGGATGCCCTGATCCTCTTGGTAGAAGACGACCGCTCGATCCGCGACGTGACCCGGATGGGATTGGTCGACGCCGGTTTCACCGTCATCACCGCCGCCGACGGCGACGAGGCGATTCGGGCTTTCCGCCAGCATGCCCCGGATGCCGTGGTCCTCGACGTGATGCTCCCCCGCCGCGACGGCCTCGAGGTGCTGCGCACGATCCGCCAGACCTCGAGCGTGCCGGTGTTGATGTTGACCGCCCGTGACACGACGACCGACGTCGTCCTCGGCTTGGAACTGGGGGCTGACGACTACATGACCAAGCCGTTCGAGATGCCGATCCTGGTCGCCCGCCTCCGCTCGATCCTCCGGCGGGCGAACCGGGCCGACGTCGGCGACGCGTTGCGTGTCGGCGACGTCCACGTCGACGTAGCCGCCCACCGGGTGACACGAGATGGCGAGGAGATCGAGCTGTCGCCCACGGAGTTCCGCTTGCTCTGCGAACTGGCGAGGAAGCCGGGAAGAGTCCTCACCCGGGAGATCCTCTTGGAGAATGTGTGGGGGTATCCGGCGGTGGGCGACACGCGGCTGGTCGACGTGGCCGTGCAGCGGCTCCGCGCCAAGCTGGAACGCGACCCGTCCCGCCCCGAATTGATCCAGACGGTCCGGGGATTCGGCTACCGGGCGGCGGGATGAGGCCTCTCGGATTGCGCGGTCGCCTCGTCGCCACGCTGATCGCCGTAGTGGCTCTGACGGTCCTGGTGGTGGGAGTGACCTCCGTTTTCCTCGTCGACCGCTCGCTGCGCAACCGTCTGGTCGACGAGGTGATCGCCACCACCGAGTTCAACCTCACCGTCCTGCTTCCGGCCACAGGCATCGTGGATCCGGCCGACAGCGAAGCTCTCGAACAGGCGGGAGTGATCGATCGGTTCCTCCGCAGGGGGACAACGGGCGCCTGGGTCGAGCTCGACGACGGCTCCCGGGTCGCCGGCGGCCTGGCGCCCCTCTCGGTCTCACGTCAGCTGACAGATATCGCCGAGCGGGGCGAGATCGGCTACGAGTTCACCGAGGCGGGAGATCAGGAGGTCGTGGTGTCGGCGGCTCGCCTCCCGCCGTCGGGGCCGGTGTTCTACTTCGTGACACCCGCTCAGGTCCTCTCCGACACGACCCGGCAGCTGGTGGTGGTCGTCTCCGTGGCAGGATCGATCGCCATCGCCGTCGGCGCCCTCGCCGGGACCGCAGCCGCCCGCCGGATACTGCGGCCGGTGGCGGCGGCTCGGGAGGCGGCAGAGCGCATGGCAGGCGGCGACCTGGACGTCCGCTTGCCGGTCGAGAGCGACGACGAGCTCGGCCGCCTGTCGGCGTCCTTCAACCACATGGCAGCGTCGTTGCAGGCGACGATCGCCGAGCTCGACGCCGCCCGTGCGCGGGAGCGGCGGTTCGTGGCGGATGTCTCCCACGAACTTCGCACTCCCCTCACCGGCTTGGTCAACGAGGCGCAGATGCTGAGCCGTCGCCTGGGTCCGGGGAGCGAGGTGACGGACGACGTGCGTACCCTCGCCTCCCTGCTGGACGCCGACGTGGCCCGGCTCCGTCACTTGGTCGAAGACCTGTTGGAGATCTCACGCCTCGACAGCGATCGCGAGCCGGCGAGTACCAGCCCCACGGACGTGACAGCCCTCCTCGCCGCTCTCATAGCCGAACGCCACCCGGAAGCCGTTCTCGACTCCGACCTCACCGCTCCCGTGCCCGTGGACGGGCGGGCGCTGGAGCGCATCGTCGCCAACCTCTTGGACAACGCCCGCCTCCATGCTCCGGGCGCGGAGACGACGGTCACGGCTCGTCGCGTCGGAGACTCGTTGGAGGTGGCCGTCGCCGACCGCGGCCCGGGGGTGCCTCCCGAACACCTGGAGCGCATCTTCGAGCGCTTCTCGACGGTCGACTCGGCGCGTTCTTCGGGCACCGGACTGGGCCTCGCCATCGTGCGCCAGCACGCCACCCGCATCGGCGGCCACGTCGAGGCGTTCAACCGGGAGGGCGGCGGGCTCGCCGTCGTGGTCCGGATACCTGTTGCCGAACTGTTACATGGCGGTGAGGCCGATGAGAACTCCGTCTCCGACAGTGGAGTCGAAGCGTCCACCGAGGAGACGAAATGAGGAGATTCACAGCACTAGTAGCCCTGGTCCTGGCTATCGCCGCCTGTGGCGGCGGGCCCCGCAGTGGCGGGCCGCTGACAGTTCCCACCACGGAGCCGTCCTCGACCACGACCTCCCCCGCCCCGACCACCACGCCCGAGACTCCGACGACTGAGCCGTCGTCGACGGTTCCGCAGTCGCAATCCACGACCACGACGACCGTGCCCACGACCACCACGCCGACCGCGGCGACGGTCACGGTGTACTTCCTCGACGCGTCCGGGCGGGCCGTCCCAGCGGAGCGCATCACAACCGAGACCGGAGTCGCCCGGGCGGCCGTCAACGCCCTCATCGCCGGGCCGAACCGGTCCGAAGCCGCCGCCGGGCTCAGCACCGCCTTTCCCGCCGACAGCCTCCTGCTCGGCATCCGGGTGGAAGACGGCACGGCCTTCGTCGACATGTCCATCGAGTTCGCCGGTGGCGGCGGGTCCGCCTCGGTGCTCGGGCGTCTCGCCCAGTTGGTCTACACGTTGACCGAGTTCAACAGCATCGACCGGGTGAGGCTGCTCCTGGACGGCGAGCAGGTGGCGACGTTCTCGGGTGAGGGCGTCGACGTCTCCCGCCCCTTGACACGGGCCGACTTCACCGGTGCCGTCCCGATAGCGGCGGAGAGCCCTACTACCGGCGCCCCCACGTGGGCCCAGGACGACCTCCCGGCTGTTCAACTGGGGGACCCCGACGTGTACCGGGTCGTGCTGGTGGCGGCCGACGACTTCCTCAACGTGCGCCGGCCCGCCGGTGTCGACGGCCAGATCATCGGCCGGCTGTTGCCCGGAGTGGCGGTCGAGGCGACCGGCGCCACCCAGAGCGTCGGGGCGTCGACCTGGCGAGAGATCCGCACGCCTGCCGGCAATGGCTGGGTCAACGGCTTCTACCTGACGCCGTCCGTCGCCGGTGACGACTTCCCCCGGGGAACGGATCCGATGGCGGTGATCTCGGAACTCGTCGAACGGATCCAAGCCCGGAGGGACTTCACGGATCTGGTCTCGAGCCGGGGCCTGTGGGTGGCCCATCACGCCGACCCGATTCGCTTCGAGATCGACGAGCTGGCCGGGATCCTCTCCTCCAGCACCAAGTACCGGTGGGGATCCAACGCCCTGGAGCCCGACAGCCCCGAAATCCGCCCCCGCACGTTCACGGAGGCGGTGGCGGACCGGCTGGCGAATGCCTTCGACGACCCCGACCGTCAGGTGCTCGTCAACCAGGCAATCGAAGGTCCCAACGGGCGGCCCGTCGAGTTCGCCCTTCCCACCGAGCTCGTCGGGTTCCCCTTCGTCACGGTGTTCGACCCCGGCGACGACCCCCAGTACGAGGGTCTCGACTGGAACAGCTGGATCGTCTCGTTCTCCTACGAGGGCGGGTCGTTGCGGGTGGTGGGTCTCACGGTGGACGAGTGGTCCCCCTGAGGGCAACCGGGGCTGTGGCCTCCCCGATCACGGAAAGTGGTCGGGGAGGTCGTTTTCGTAGAGAACGGCGTCCTCGGGACCGAGCCGGGAGCGAACCCACTCGACGGCCTCTTCACGGCTCGCCACCACTGTGACCTCGGCGTTTCCCTCGGCGGCACCGGCGAGCAGTGCCTTGCGATTCGTCCGTCCCACCACGATCAGGTGATCGGCCACTCGAGCGGCTTCGGAAGCGAAGCGGCGGTTCTCTTCGGCCTGGCGGGACCCCAGTTCGACCATGCCGGGAGTGACGACCACCCGCCGGCCCGTCACCTCGGCGGCCGCCAATGCACCCAGAGCAGCCCGCGCCCCCTCGGGGTTCGAGTTGAACGTGTCGTCGATGATCAAGACGCCGCTCTGGCCGCGGGTGATCGTCCGGCGGTGCTCTGGCTCGGTCAGCTTCTCGACCCGCTCCCGATCCGGGGCCACATCGAGCGCCAGCAGGACACCGACGGCACACGCCACATTGGTGGGGTGGGCGGTCTCGGGGATCGCCCCCACCGGCTCACTGCGGACAGACAGCACACCGTCGGTGACGCTCACGTCCAGTCCCGGGGTGGTGCCGACGCGGATCACTCGTCGCGCCGACTCCTCTCGGTCGGCCAGGGCAGCGAGACGGGGGTCGTCCACGTTGAGGACCGCCACTCCTGCTTTCTCGAGGATCTCGGACTTGGACTCGACGATGCGGTCCTCGGTCCCGAAACGCTCGAGATGGACCGGGCCGATGGCCGTGATGACAGCCACATCCGGCGGGATCCACGAGCACAGCTCGGCGATCTCTCCCGGCCCGTAGGTGCCCATTTCTGCGACGAAGACCTCGACGCTGCCCGACAGATGTTCGTTGATCGCCCGGGCGAGGCCCATCCGGTTGTTGAAAGACGCCGGGCTGGCGAGCACCTGCTTGCGGCCGGCGAGGAGCTGGGCGACGTATCCCTTCGTCGAGGTCTTCCCATACGACCCCGTGATGGCCACGACGGATGCCCCCGAGGACCGCAACGTCTGCGCCGCCTTCTCCACCCAGGGCGAGCCCAGCCGGCGCTCGACAGGAGCCAGAGCGAAAAGAGACAGGTCGACGATCACCGGGAGGGCGATCGCCACCACTGCGGCGATACCCGGGCTGACGATCATCCCCGCTGCCGATGCCGCCGCCAGGACCACACCGACCAGGATGGCCACACGACGCAGCCGGGCCGTCCATGCCAGCGTCGAGGTCCTTCCCCGCAGGCCCAGACCGATCGGGCCGATGGCCACGACCGCTGCTGTCAACAGGGCTGCCAGAGGCCAGATGAACGCCGCCACGGCGGCGCCGACACCGGCCAGCGCCAGCACGACGTTGAGCGGGTCGATCGTCCACCACCGGAGAGCGAACCGGCCGACCGACCCCGGGAGGTAGTGCTCGCGCTGGGCGACCCGCAGCCACCGCAGCCCTCCCAGCCCGGCCGCCACGGACAGGACCACGCATGTGGCGGGAGTCACCGACCCACCCGCTCCAGCATCGCCTCCACCGCCTTGCGCAGTGCTTCGGGGGCCTTGAGGGGGACGTGGTGCCCGACCCCTTCGAGCACCTCGAACGTGACGGGATCCCCGGCGGCGGTGATGATCTTCTCCGCCTCCTCCGCGACCCTCACCGGGACCTCGGTGTCGTCGGCGCCCCACAGGAGGTGAACCGGCACCCCCAGGCCCGAGAGCTCCCGTTCGTAGGTCTCGTTCACGACCTTGACGAGGATGTCGCGCATGACCCCCCGGGCGGCCCGATAGTCGGCCGAGCCGCGGCGCTGCCGCTCCCGCTCCATCGCTGCGTCCGACAGGAGCCCGATGCGGTTGGCGAAGCGCGCCAGCCGATACCCGAGAGGGGGGTTCTTGCGCTCGCCCAGCCTCAACAACGGGACGCCCGTGAGAACCAGTCCGGCAGCGGACCCCGGGTGGTGGAACTGGCGAGCCACGGCTACGCGGCCTCCGAACGAGTGGCCCACGACGACGGGCGGCTCATCGAACATCTCGAACGCCGGGCCGATCAGGCGGGCGTAGCCCTCGGCGCCGATGGCCTCGGTCGGCACCGGAGAGGCGCCAAAACCCGGCAGATCCAGGGCGAGAGCGCCGATATCACCCAGGGCGGCAGCGAAGTCGGCGCCTCTTCGGCCCCAGCCGTGGAGGGCCAAAACCCGCAGAGGACCGCTTCCGAGACGTTCGGCGAACAGGGAACCGCCGGAAATCGAGACGAGAGGCATCGGGACAATCAGCCTATGGAGTGACGAGAGGGCTTCAGAGCATACTGATCCGGTTCGATGACCTCTTCGATGAACAACACCGGCTCGCGGCTCGACAGCGGCGAGAGCTCCATGACGCGTTTTCGCGCGGCTGTTCAGCGACGTTCGGTCGCCGTCGGTTGGTTCGCGGTCATCGTCCTCGCCGGGCAGGCCGTCCGCACGTCCGTCTACGGCGAGCCCCGATTTCTCGTCCCGATAGTCACGATCGCCCTCTTGCTCGTCATGTCGGCGCTCGCCGACTGGGACACCCTCATGAAGAAGCCCTTCGCCGGCTGGATCTCCTGGGGTTGGATCGTCGGCGTGACCCTCTCGACCGGGGTCATCGCCACCGTGCCGGAACTGACCCTGGTGTGCCAGCCCATCTTCTTCGCCCTCGTCGCCCTCTCGGGCCTGGTCCTCGAACGGCCCAAGCACGCTTTCGTCGCCATCCTCTCCGCCGGGCTGGTGATGATCGCCGCCCTCATGACCGGCATGGCCGACGACTGGACCCAGATCTTCGTGCCCTTCATGTCGCTCGGAACCGTGGCGGTCGCCACGTCACTGCTCGGGATCGAGTTCGAGCGGGCCGTCGAACGCTCCAACCAGCGGCTGCGCCAGTTGCAGCGCCAGCGGGTCAACTTCGAGCGCCTCTACGCCGTCATGGCGACGCTCTCCCAGGGGGACTCGCTGTCGGAGGTCTTGCCCCAGTTGGTCGGCACCATCTGTCGCTACCTGGACGCCCAGGTCGGCGTGGTGCTGTTGTACGTGCCGGAAGACCACTCGCTCGAGGTCGTGTCCCCGATCTGGGTGAACGGCTACCCGCTCGACATCGGGGCCATCCGGGTCCGGGTCGCCGAGGCGGGCATCCTCCCCCAGGTGTTCCGTTCTGGCCGCTCGATGCTGGTCGACCCGGTCAACCCCGGTTCCGCCACCCACGGCCTCCTCGCCGAGTTGGGTCTGCGTCAGGCGATGGTGGCGCCGCTGCGGGTCGAGCAGTTCAAGGTAGGGGTCATCGCCGTAGGCGACGCCGTAAGCGGGCACTTCCGACCCGACCAGCTCGAGCAACTGTCCTTCCTCGCCGGTCCCGCCGGCCTGGTCCTCTCCCAGATCGGCCGCTACGAGGAGCAGACCGAGATGAACCGCCGCCTCGAGGAGGTGGCACAGATGAAGACCGACTTCGTGTCGGTCGTGAGCCACGAGCTGCGCACACCGCTCACGTCGATCATCGGCTCCCTCGACACGGTGAACCGTCCCGAGTTGGCTCCGCAGGCGTCCACCGCCCGCGAGTTGATCTCGACCGCCCGCCGTCAGGCCGGTCGCTTGCAGCGCCTGATCGAGGACCTGCTGATGGTGTCGAGGCTCGACCGGGGCTCGATCCCCATCGACGCCGAGCCGCTGCCGCTCAAGGCCGTCGTCGACCACGTGCTCGACGTGATCACGGTCCCGTCGGAGATCACCGTCGACATCGACCCCGCCGACATGGAGGTGGTCGCGGACCGGGACCACCTGGAGCGCATCCTCATCAACTTGTTCGAGAACGCCAGCAAATACGCCCCCGACAGTCCCATCGAGGTGGTCGGACGCGTCCGGGGCGGCACGGGCGAGATCCGCATCGTGGACCACGGGCCGGGAATCCCGCCCGACCAGCGGCAGCGGATCTTCGAGCGCTTCACCCAGTTGGAGGCATCCCAAACCCGCTCCGTGGGAGGCACCGGCCTGGGCCTGTCGATCGTGCGCAGCCTGGCCGAGGCCATGGGCGGAAAGGCCGACGTCGAGGAGACCCCCGGCGGAGGAGCCACCTTCGTGGTCTCGCTCCCCCTCGCCCGCACGGTCAGTCCTGGTTATCGCTGAGCCCGGCGGCCACGGCGTGGAAGCCGCCGTCCACGTGGACCACCTCCCCCGTGGTCATGGGCGCCCAGTCCGAGAGGAGAACGCAGACCATGCGTGCTACCGGCTCGGGGTTCGACGGATCCCACCCGAGCGGCGCCCTCCGCTTCCACTCCTTGTCGAAGGCGGAGAACCCCGGGATCGACTTGGCGGCGACCGTGCCGAGCGGCCCGGCCGATACTGCGTTCACCCGGATGTTGGAGGGTCCCAGGTCCCGGGCGAGGTAGCGGGTGACCGCCTGCAAGGCGGCTTTGGCGACACCCATCCAGTCGTACGCCGGCCACGCCTGACGGTTGTCGAAGTCGAGCGTGACCAGGCTCCCGCCTCCCGCCTCCTCCATGAGAGGGCGCAGGGCCACGGCGAGGGTCTTGTAGGAGAACGCCGACGTGAGGAAGGCGGTCTGGGCCGACTCGGCGGGCGTGTTGAGGAAGTTGCCGCCGAGGGCATCTTCGGGAGCGAAGGCGATGGCATGCAGGGCGCCGTGGATCATCCCCCATCGCCGCTCGATCTCCCCACTCAGCGCCTCCACGTGTTCGGGGTCGTTGATGTCGAGTTCGAACACGTCGGGTGGCTGGGGCAGGCGCTGCACCGAGCGCTGGGTGAGCCGCATGCCGCGGCCGAAGCCGGTGCAGAGGATCTCCGCTCCCTCTTCTTGGGCGACACGGGCAGCGTGCCAGGCGATCGAGTCGTCGGTCAGCACGCCGGTGATCAGAAGCTTTTTGCCCTCGAGCAGCATTCGCCTTCCTCCTGTTTCGGCATCTTGTCAGAAATCCACTCCCCAGGTGTACACGCAGCGGATCCCGAGGCCCATCACGAACAGCAGGAGCAGTCCGTAGTACAACGCCGGGCGGCGCCTCATCTGGGACCGGTAGATGTACGCAAAGGCAAACGTGAAGGCGATGAGAAAGCCGTAGAACACGTGCTGATCGCCCGGCTGGCGGCCTTCGGCGGCGATCAGGTACACCCCCATCCCGACCTGGGCCAGCATGATCACCGTGGCCACGCCGAGAGCGACCCAGAACGGTCGGCCCGGCTCCTCTCCTCTCCGCGCCAGGACCAATCCCCACAGCCCCACGAGACCGGTGGCGACGATCGCCACCCACGCCCAGGTCTCGTGGAGTGCTCGCATTCCGCCGGAGGATAGAGTCCCGAGACCCCTCTCCTTGTCTGCTCCTTCTGCGCTAAATTGGCGGCGACGAAAGGGCTGGGAGATGTTCGAAGCGGTTGAATACGTCGACCGTAGGGATCAGCCGACAGCCCCGCCGGAAGAGAGGGTCATCGGGGTGTTTCCGACGGAGGCTGAGGCTGTCGAAGCGGCACGTGCCGCCCGCGACGCGTTCGGCGACACCGAGGACTACGCCTGGTGGCTGGTTCGTCAGCAGGGCGCCAAGATGGCGCGGTGGATCTCCGACTCGAAATCCGACAAGGAGTTCGTGCTCGATCTCACGTCCGGCGAGCTCGTCGAGGTCCCCTGATCCGGCTCACAAGAGCAGATCGGCGTACTGGTCCCTGACCACCTTCTTGTCGAACTTGCCCGTGCCGGTCTTCGGGATCTGATCGACGAAGACGAACCGATCGGGGATCCACCATGACGCCACCTTGTCGGCCAGGAACGCCCGCAGCTCTTCGTCGTCGACGTCTGCCCCGGGCACCTTCACGAGGAACGCCACGGGACGCTCCTGCCATTTCTCGTGCTTGAGCCCGACGACGGTGGCCTCGGCGACGGCGGGATGTGCCATCAGGATGTTCTCCAGGTCGATCGAGCTGATCCACTCGCCGCCGGACTTGATCACGTCCTTCGCCCGGTCGGTGATGCGGATGTAGCCCTCGGGGTCGATCTTGCAAACGTCGCCCGTGCGCAGCCAGCCATCGACGAACGATTGAGGCGAGCGGGGGTCGTTGTAGTACTCGGCTGCGACCCACGGCCCGCGAATGAGCAGCTCCCCGAACGCTTCCCCGTCGTGGGGCAGTTCGTTCCCTTCGTCGTCGACGATCTTCACCTGCAACCCTGGGATGGGCAGGCCGGCGGTCTCCAGGTAGTCGAGCTTGCGCTCCCAGTCCCAATCCTGCATGTGGGGCTTGAGGGTGGCCACCGACGCCACCGGATTGGTTTCGGTCATGCCCCAACCCTGCTGGACGAGGATCCCCTTGTTCTTCCAGTACCAGTCGATGAGCGACCTCGGGACTGCCGAGCCGCCGCACAGGAATGCCCGCAGGGAGGAGACATCGGCTTCGGGGTGCGCTTCGAGGTAGTGCTGGATTCCCAGCCACACGGTGGGCACGCCGGCGGAGAAAGTGACCTTCTCCTGGGAGAAGAGGCGTACCAGCCCCTCGGGGCTGAGGTCGGGACCCGGGTAGGTGAGCTTCGCCCCGACCGTGGTCGCCGCAAACGGATAGCCCCAGGCGGCGGCGTGGAACATCGGCACGACCGGGAGCACGTTGTCGTCGGGCCCGATGTGGAAGTTGGCCAGCCCCGAGATCGTGTGCAGGTACGTCGAACGCTGTGTGTAGGCGACGCCCTTCGGGTTGCCGGTGGTGCCCGATGTGTAACAGAACATCATCGGCGACTTCTCGTCGAGGAGCGGCCACTCCTCCACGCCGGCGATGCCGTCGATCAGCTCCTCGTAGGCGATCGAGTTGGGCAGGCGGTCATCGGCCTCTCTCCCCATGACCACGAAGTGGCGCACGGTCTCGAACTGGTCGGCGATCGGCGCCAGGAGCGGCACCAGGTCTGGATCCACGAAGATCGCCTCGTCTTGGGCGTGGTTGACGATGTAGGCGATCTGTTCGGCGAAGAGACGGATGTTGATCGTGTGGCAGATCCGCCCCGTGTTGGCCAGAGCCCAGTACAGCTCGTGATGGCGGTGGTTGTTCCAGGCGAAGGTGCCGACGGGCTTGCCTTGGGCGACGCCCAGGCGCTCGCCAACGGCGGCGGCGAGTCGCCGCACCCGATCGTCGATCTCAGCGTAAGTGAACCGGGCTAGGGACTTGTCCGACTCGACCGAAACGATCTCCTGGTTCGGATAGAGGTCGACCGCACGTTGATAGAGCGTCGAAAGAAGCAGCGGGAAGTCGTCCTGCATGTGGGTCATGACTCTGCGCCTCCTCAGGTCCGCTCCTTGCCCGACGCCCGCTTCTCAGCCCCAGGTTCGACGTGGCCGGGCGCTGCCAGGGCGGGCATCGGCCATGCCATACGACGGAGGGTAACCAAAGATCCGAAAGCGGGCCCGCAAAGCCTGGGATGAATCGGACGGAAAAGAAGAAACCCCGAGAAAGCCGGTGCAAGCACCAACCCTCTCGGGGCCTTCCGACCTCCCGCACTCCGGGCCGAAACCCGTTCTGCGAAAGGCCTCTCGCAGTGTGCCTCTCGGCTCCTCTGCGATGCCGGTCCGGGGTTACCCCCGATCCGGCGAACGGAAACCTATATGGTCGCGACCCCTCCGTCAAGCAGAATTGTTACCTGTTTTTCGCGTCTTTCTCCCTGAAATTCCCTGACTTGGTGGTCGCGAAAACCAGCCAGTGGTTCGCGAAAATCAGACAGGGTTTGCGCTTGCACGCCATGCCCGCGCCCCCTAATTTGCCGCCATCGCCGTTGGGGGAAACCCCACGGCGCCCGAAACGAGGGGAAACCCTCGGACGGGTTTCCGGATCGCCTTCGGGCGAGACGGAAGGGTCCGACGGACCGACCTTCGGGTCGGGACGATGCATCGGAGCTCCGGCAATGATGCAAAACCGGATCCAGGGTCTTCGGCAACGAAGATCCAGCGGCCGAGAGGCTGCGAACAGGCCACTTCGGTGGCCGACCCGCTTGGGAGCTCGGGCCTCGTGCCCGATGATCGAGTGGGGAATGAGAAGCCCCGAGAGGGTTGGTGCTCCGGCACCGGCTTTCTCGGGGCTCTCTCTGTTGAAGCCGGCCGACTTCCGGGCCGGCCACCCGTCACACCGACCTCGCCGGCTCACCCGGTCCCACGACATTCTCTGCCGGCCCGGAACAGACGCCGGTCGGCCGGGGCTACCGCCCCACAGCACGCGCCGCTATGTCGCAAATCACATTCGTGTCATTCCCCGGGGCTATGGTTCGCCTCCATGACCGTCGAGGCAGCACCACTCCTCGAGACGCTGTCGCCCAGCCGGGCCGGCGACTTCAAGACCTGCCCGCAGCTGTTCAAGTTCCGAGCGGTAGACCGGTTGCCGGAGCCGATCACTCCGCACCAAGCGAGAGGGACCACGGCCCACCTGGCCCTGCAGCGCCTGTTCGACCTCCCGGGACACCAGCGGACACCCGACCGACTGTTCGACCTGTTCCGGGAGGCCTGGACCGAACTGCGCAGCGAGGAGGAGTACCGCACGCTGTTCCCCACCGTGGAGGACGAGAGGCGCTGGGGCATCGAGTCGCTTCGTCTTCTCGCCAACTACTTCGGGGTCGAGGACCCCGCTCGTCTGGAACCGGTCAACCGGGAGTTCGACATGTGCGAGGACCTCGACGGGATCGTCATCCGCGGGATCCTCGACCGAATCGATCGCGACGAGAAAGGGCGTCTGGTCATCACCGACTACAAGACGGGGAAGGCTCCGCCGGAGCGCTACGCCCTGGGAGCGTTCTTCGCCCTGAAGATCTATGCCCTCTTGATCCGCCGCATCGAAGGCGAAACCCCGGCCGAGGTCCGGTTGCTGTACCTCAACGGCCCGGTGCTGTACCGCTGCTCGGTCGACGACCGCCAACTCGACGGAATGGAGCGGCAATTACGCGCCCTGTGGGACCGCATCGAGACGGCCCTGCGCAACGAGCAGTTCCCGCCTCGCCCCGGGCGGCTGTGCGACTTCTGTTCCTTCCGGGACCGCTGCCCCGCCTTCACTTGAGATTCAGGGGAAGATCCCTCGAACGAGCTTGGCGTCGGCCACCCGCTGGATGCCCTTCATGAGGGCGGCAGTGCGCATGTCCACGCCTTCGGAGTTCGCGACCGACAAGACGTCATCGAAGGCCCGGGTCATGATCTCGCGCAGCCGGGCCACGATCTCGTTCTCGGACCAGAAGTACTTCTGGACGTCCTGCACCCACTCGAAATAGCTGACGGTGACGCCGCCGGCGTTGGCGAGGATGTCGGGGACGATGAACACGCCGCGCTCTCGGAGGATCTCGTCGGCATCCAGGTTCGTCGGGTTGTTGGCGCCCTCGATGATCACCTTCGCCTGGATGAGAGGGGCGTTTTCACGGGTGACAACGCCTTGCACGGCGGCCGGCACCAGCACGTCGCACGGCACGAGGAAAACGTCGGAGCCCGGGATGTGGTCGGCATCGGGATAGCCCTCCAGGAACCGGTGCTCGTCGACCCACTTGGCGACCGACGCCACGTCGAGGCCGTCCTCGCGGTATATCGCGCCGGAGATGTCGGACACCGCCACCACCCGACACCCCATCTCGGCCGCCGACACCGCTGCGTACCGGCCCACGTTGCCGAACCCGTGGATCGCCACCCGCGCCCCGCTGACGTCGAATCCGACATAGTGGGCCGCCTGGGGCAAAAGGAACATGAGCCCGCGTCCGGTCGCTTCCCGCCGGGCGACGCTGCCTCCGAGGGCAGGGGGCTTGCCGGTGACGACAGCCGGTACCGCATGGCCGACGTGCTGGGAGTAGGTGTCCATCAGCCACGCCATGACCTGCTCGTTGGTGCCCATGTCGGGGGCGGGGATGTCGGTGTCCGGGCCGATCACGTTGATGATCTCCATCGTGAATCGCCGGGTCACCCTCTGCAGTTCCGCTCGGGAGAGGGCCATCGGGTCGACTCGAACGCCTCCCTTGGCACCGCCGAACGGCACTCCGACGATGGCACATTTCCACGTCATGAGCATGGCGAGCGCAGACACCTCGCCCAGGTTGACGTCGGGAGCGAACCGGATGCCGCCCTTCGTGGGCCCCATGGTCGTCAGATGCTGCACCCGATAGCCGAAAAGGGTGTCCACGTCTTCGTAGTTGTCGTGGCGAAAAGGGAAGGTGACGACAGTGGCTTTCTGGGGGAAACGCAACCGCTCGGCGACGTTCTCGTCGAGTCCCATGAGGCGCGCCACCCGGTCGAATTGGCCCACCGCCTCCCGGTACATCGGTGATTCCCACTCCAACATCGTGCGGTCGGAAGACGTCATCTCCTCGCTCCTCTCTCCGGTCCCAACCGTAACGAATGGGCCGCCCCGAACGCTGTCACACCCCTCCCCTAGTTTCTGCTGTGTGGCGTCCACACTTCTCGACCTGACATCCGACCTGACACCCCACCTAACATCGCCGCGAGTGTCCGTCCCCGCCGACGCCCTCGTCCTCTCCGACCCGGCCGACTGGCACGAGGCGCTGACCGACGTGGCCGGGCCGCAGCTGATCCTCGCCGGCCCGGGCACGGGCAAAACCGAGTTCCTCGCCAGGCGGGTGGCCCACCTGCTCGAGACCGGCGTGGGGGCCAACCGGATCCTCGTGCTCACGTTCTCTCGTCGTGCCGCCGCCGAACTCGAAGCCCGCATCTCCGCTCTGCTGCCCCGCCCGGTGAGTGGGGCAACGGCCTCCACCTTCCACTCGTTCGCCCATCGCCTGGTCGAGGCGCACCGGCACCGCCGCGGTGAGCCGATGCCCGTGCTGCTCACCGGACCGGAACAGGTGCGTCTCGTCGGGCGCCTCCTCGAAGCGGAGGATCCGGCGGATTGGCCGGTCACGTTCCGCCCCCTGCTCTCCACACCTACGTTGGCCGAAGAGGTGGCGGATTTCGTCATGCGTTGCCAGGAGCGTCTCCTCGACTCGGCCGCTCTCCGCCGTCTCGCCGCCGGGCGTTCCGACTGGCGGGCATTGCCCGCCTTTCTCGACCGCTACCGGAGCCGGTTGCGCGAGGAGAACAAGATCGACTACGGAACACTGGTGGCCGACGCCACTGAGATCCTCGCCGACCCCGTCGACGGCGCCGCCGGGCGCTACGACTACGTGGTGGTGGACGAGTACCAGGACACCTCGCCCGCTCAGGCGCGCCTCGCCGAGCTCGCCGCCGGCGAGGCATGCAACCTGACGGTGGCCGCCGACCCTCACCAGTCCATCTACTCGTTCCGCGGTGCCGAGCTGGCCAACGTGGAGGGCTTCCCCCGCTCGATGGAGCAGCGCGGGCAGAAGGTGCGCTACGTGGCTCTCAATCGGTCGCTTCGGGTCCCCGTCCCGATCCTCGAGTCGGCCCAGCGCCTGGTGGAGCCCAATCGCACCCACCGCCTCCCCCGGTTCGAGATCCTCCCCGCCCCTCACGCCGGGTCGGTGGAGGCGTACACGTTCCACCAACGTTCCGCCGAGGCCGAGTGGATCGCATCCGAGATCGAACGCTTGCATCTCACGGAAGGACTGCCGCTGTCAGCGATGGCAGTGCTCGTCCGCTCCACCCGCCACCTGTTGCCGGAGCTCTCCCGGGCCCTCGACCGGCGCCAAATCCCCCATGACCGTCCCGACACCCGCCTCGTCGACCAGCCCGCGGTCCGGATCGTGGCCGACGTGGTAGAAGCAGCGCTGTCGCCCGAGGGGTCGGCGAGCCGCGATCTGGCGGTCCGCAGACTCCTGCTCGGGCCTCTCGTCGCCCTGCCCCTGTCCACAGAACGCGAACTGCAGCGGGCACGGCAGCGACGCGGAGAGACGTGGCCGGCGTTGATCCGCCGCGAGCTGCCGGCCGCCGCCTCTTTGGCCGATCTGCTGGAGGACCCCTCTTGGGCCACTGCCGGGGCAGCCGTCGAAGGCTTCTGGCACTTGTGGGATCGCCTCCCCGGCCTGGAGCGCCTGGCCACCGAGGCGGAGTTCGCTTCGTTCCGGGAGGCTTGGAGCACGTTCTCGAGGATGCTGGAGCGACAAGCTGAGCGCGACCCGACGATCACACTCGCCGACTCGCTCGCAGCCACCTACTCGGGGGACTTCGAGGCCTCCCCCCAGCTCCGCCATGTCTCCCCCGGCACGGACCGCCTGGTCGTCACCACCCTCCACCAGGCGAAGGGCCTCGAGTTCGAGGTCGTGTTCATCGCCGACGCCATCGAAGGCACCTTCCCCGACAACCGGCGGACCGCAGGGCTCCTCCAGCCGCACCTGCTCTCGCCCGAGCTCACCACAGACCCGGCGGCCCAAGCGCGGTTCCGGCTGGAGGAGGAGCGCCGCCTCGCCTACACCGCCACGACCCGCGCCCGCCGGCGGGTCGTATGGACGGCGACCACGGCCAGCATCGACGAAGGTGAGAGGCGCCCGTCGCGATTCATCCTCGCCGCCACGGGGGCAGTGTCGTTCGACGAGATCGGGCCGCCTCCGACGAGCGACGAAGACGACTTCGAGCCTCTCACCCCGACCGAGGCCCAGGCGCTCCTGCGTCGGATCGTCGTCGACCCCTCCCGGACGACAGTCGACCGGCTGGCGGCCCTCCGCAGCCTCGTCACCCATCCCCGGTGGGACCCCCGTGCGTTCGCCGGTGTCCCCGCGCCCGGTCCCGACACCGGGGTGATCACGGCCGATATCCGGCTGTCCCCGAGCCAGGCCGAGCTCTACGCCAGGTGCCCCCGTCTCTATGTGCTGGACCGGAGGCTCAGGGCGGTCGACATCGTGTCGCCCTACGCCCAGTTCGGGTCCATCATCCACGCCGTCCTGGAGGAGACGGAGCGTGAGGCGCTCGAAGCGGGGTTGCCCCACGGCGACCTGGGGAGGGCCCTGGTCCAGCTCGAGAGGGTCTGGGAGCAGCACCCGCCGTTCGGGCCGCCCGAGTGGGACGACTCGTGGAAGAGACGGGCGGTCAAGTTCCTGGAGCAGATCTACGCCGACTGGCCCGGCGGCAACCGGCCCGCGGCGGCACTGGAGATCGAGTTGGAGCTCACCATCGACGGCGTGCGGTGGGTGGGCCGGGCCGACCGCGTCGACATCTCGGAAGCCGGCATCAAGGTCATCGACTACAAGAGCTCGAAGAGCCCGCCCACCCTCAAGGAAGCGGCGGCGTCGCTGCAACTCGGCTTCTATCTATTGGCAGCCGCCGAGCACCCGGAGCTCCGCTCCTTCGGCCCGCCGGTCGGAGCCGAGCTCTGGTACCCCCTCGCCGAGAGACGCAAGGTCTTCCCCTTCGACATGGCCAACCTGGACACGGTGCACGAGACGCTGGTCGAGATCTCCCGCGGGATCCGGGCCGAGAACTGGGAGCCGCGCATCGGTGCCCACTGCGAGCGCTGCCCGTTCCGCCAGGTGTGCCCGGCCTGGCCGGAAGGCAGGGAGGCATACTCGTGAGCGCTCCCGCCCCTCCCCGGCTCCAACCGACCCTGGAGCAGCAGGCGATCCTCGCCGCCCCGCTCCAGCCGCTGCGCATCGCCGCCGGAGCGGGCACCGGCAAGACCACCACCATCGCCCTCCTGGTCCACGAGCTGGTCACCGAGCGGGGCGTCGCCCCCGAGGAGATCCTGGGTCTCACGTTCACGCAGAAGGCCGCCGCCGAGCTGGCCGACCGGATCCGTGTGCTGGCGGCCGGCGCCGGGCCCGGGAGGGAAGGCGAGGTCCACACGTACCACGGTTTCGCCGCCCAATTGGTCAGGGAGTTCGGCGCCCTGGTGGGGGTCGACCGTCGAGCGTCGGTCATCACCCCGACCTTCTCCCGCCAGCTCCTCCTCGAGATCCTCCAGCGGCGCCGATTCGAGCACCTGGACTCGACGTGGCTCGGGCTCGTCGATTCGGTGCAGCGTCTCGGCTCGGCCCTGGGCGACCATCTGGTCGACATCGACGCCCTGGCCGACTCTGCCGACACCGAAGACCCCTGGCCCGCCCGGTTGGAGCTGTTGGGGGCGTGGCGGGAATACCAGGCGGAGAAGCGGCGCTTGGGAGTCGTCGACTACGCCGACCTGATCGGCTCAGCCGTGGAATTGGTGGAGGGCCACCCAGATGTCGCCTCACGGGTGAGAGGCCGGTACTCGGCGGTGCTGCTCGACGAATACCAGGACACCAACCCTGCCCAGCGGATCCTCCTCCAGAGGGTCTTCGGCGACGGGTTCCCGGTCATCGCCGTGGGCGACAGCGACCAGACGATCTACGAGTGGCGGGGAGCCACACCCGACAACTTCGCCGACTTCCCGATCCATTTCCCCAAGGCCGACGGCAGTCCCGCCACCGACCGGAAATTGACGCTGAATCGGCGCTCCGACCGAAGGATCATCGACCTCGCCAACCGGATCCGTGCCCAGATCGGCACCAACAGCGATCCCCTCGTCGCCCGACCCGACGCCGGCGACGGTTTCGTGGGGGTCCGCTGGGCGACCGACGCCGTCGCCGAGGCCGACTGGATCGCCGACGAGGCGACCCGGCTCCACGAGCGCGGCTTCGCCTGGCGCGACATGGCCGTCCTGTTCCGCAAGAACCGCCACATCGCCCTGATCCACGACGCCCTCCTCCAGCGAGGAATTCCCGTGGAGGTGGCCAACCTCGGGGGCCTCCTCTCGGTTCCCGAAGTAGCCGACCTGCGCGCCTGGATGCGGATCCTCCAATCACCGGAAGACGGACCGGCCCTCCTCCGGATACTCCTCGGTCCTCGGTATCGGCTGGGCCTCGGCGACCTGGCCCATCTCTCGGCGTGGGCCCGGCGCGCCCCGGGAGGGACTCCCGACGACGAAGCCGACCTCGACCACGAGCGCCTACCTGCCCATACGATGGTCGAAGCAATCGAGCATCTCGACGAGCTCTCGGGCCTCGAGCCCCGAGCACGCGACGCCCTCGCACGATTCCGATCCGAGTACCGGCGCCTTCTCGAAGTCACCCAGGGCGCCAGCCTCGTCGAGCTCGCCCGCACTGTCCTCGACGTGACGGGGACCTGGCAAGAGGTGGAGGCGATGAGTGCTTCGGCGCGCCTCTCCGCACGCCTCAACCTGTACCGGTTCCTCGACCTCGCCGAGGAATGGAGCCCGCTCGAGGGAAAGCCCTCGCTAGCCGCCTTCCTCGCCCACCTGGACCTCATGGAGCAGAACCCGGCCGACGAGCTCGACGCCGCCCGCCTCTCGGGAGAGGACGCGATGGCGATGCTCACAGTGCATCGGGCGAAAGGCCTCGAATGGGACGTGGTGTTCATCCCGGCAGTCACCAAACAGGACTTCCCGGCTCGACCCCAGGCCTACCCCGACCCCTACACGAAGGCCCAGTTCCTGCCCCACGAGTGGCGGCGCGACACTCCTCCGCCATTCGATGCCTCCACGCCGCCCGATGAGGCAAAGGACATCCTGCGAGAGGAGAACCTCCGCCAGGAATGGCGCACCGCCTACGTAGCGGTCACCCGGGCCCGTCACCGCCTGTATGTCAGTGGCGCCCACTGGTACGGGAGTCCTGCCCCCACCCAGAGGCCCTCGGAGCCGTCGGTGTTGTTCGAGCTCGTGGCCTCCACCGCAGGGGTAGAGGACCTCGGATTCGACCCTGCCCCCGAGCGACCCGAAGTGCTGCGGGCGGCCGACCGGATGCCCGCTCCCGACCCGCTCTTCCCGGACGGGTGGGCGTCGGCTCTTCGCCGAGCCCTGGACGATCCCGCCACGCTGACGGAACTGGCGCAGGAACTAGGTGTGGAAGAGGAGTTCGCCCGCAGGACCGAGGAGCTAGAGGAGCGTCTCTTCCAGTTGACGGACCTGCCGGAGCCGTCGTCCCCCGAGCCC
This sequence comes from Acidimicrobiia bacterium, assembly GCA_036380875.1. Lineage (GTDB taxonomy): Bacteria > Actinomycetota > Acidimicrobiia > Spongiisociales > ZC4RG35 > ZC4RG17. The sequence goes on along the minus strand of DASVDX010000035.1, from coordinate 143,943 downwards.
CGCGCCTCTTCGGTCACGGGCCTCGTGACGTATGCCGCCTGCCCCCGGCGCCACTACTGGAGTGAGGTCGACCGTCTCCCCCGGCGCCCGTCCCCGGCGGCGCGGCGGGGTGTCGAGATCCACCGCCGGATCGAGCTCCACGGGTTGGGCCACGTTCCCCTCCGCGACTTGGACGTCGACGCCTACGACATCCCCGAGGAACCCGACCGGGTCCCCGGCTCCGATCCCTACTCCGCCTATCTCGCCTCGCCCTACGCCGAGCGTCGGCCGGCACTGGTCGAGGTCGGCTTCCAGTTCGGCACCCAATCCGGCGTCGCCGTGCGGGGACGGATCGACGCGGTGTACGTCGATGACCGTCGCTGGGAGATAGTGGACTTCAAGACCGGTCGCCCCCGCACGGACCCCTGGCTCGACGTCCAGTTGCAGGCCTACGCCGTCGCCGCCCGGCGGGTGGACTTCGGGCTGCTCCCCCCGGAGCACCTGGCGGTCACGTTCGTATTTCTGGGGAATGGCTGGGAGGCGATCAGCCACGAGGTCGACGAGACGTGGCTCCAGAACGCCGAGGCCACGATCGAATCGATCGCCGCCGGGATCGCCGAGAGACGATTCGATCCCCGACCCTCGTCGGCCTGCCATTCCTGCGAGTTCGTCCGCTTCTGTCCGGCCGGGGCGGCGTGGTTGGAGTCACAGGCATGATCATCATCGGAGTCCTGCTGGGTTGTCTCATCGGCAGCCTTCCCACTGCCGACTGGCTCGCCCGCAGCCGGGGCGTCGACCTGCGTGCCACCGGCACCGGCAATCCGGGCACCAACAACGCCCTGAGGGTCGGCGGGCCGAAGCTGGCCGTCCCCGTCCTCCTGGCCGAGTTCGCCAAGGGAGCCGCCGCGGTCTGGGTGGGCCACTTCTTCGGCGACGCGGCCGGAGCGTCGCTGGCGGGCATCGTCGCCACTGCCGCCAACGTCTACAACCCGTGGTTCGGGTTTCGGGGCGGCAAAGGGCTGGCCATCACGGGTGGCACGCTCACCGTCGCCGCGCCCTGGGTGTTCCTGGTCCTCGTTGCTGTGATCGGGCTCGGGGTCGCCGTCATGCGCCGGTCAGGGCCGGCGGCCCTGGTGACGTTCGCCTCCTACATCGCAGTGGCCGCCTGGGGAGGCCTCGACGGCGGCCTGGTCTCGGAGGCCCCGTGGCTCGTGGCCATGGCGGTAGGTCAGTCCGCTCTGATGGCCCCCAAACACGTGCTCGACACGCTCAGACCAGCCGACCGTTCTGCGTCTCGAGGATGATCGTGACCGGACCGTGGTTCGTCAGGTCCACGTCCATGAGGGCGCCGAACTCCCCCGTGGCGACGACCAGCCCAGCATCCTCGAGTCGGCGGACGAAGACGTCGATGAGCGCCCGGGCCATGTCAGGAGGGGCGGCGGATGTGAAAGAAGGCCGCCGACCTTTGCGGGCATCTGCGTAGAGGGTGAACTGGCTCACCACCAGGACCGACCCGCCGACATCGGTCACCGACAGGTTCATCGCGCCTTGGTCGTCGGCGAAGATCCGCAAACCGGCGATCTTGTCGGCCAGCGCCCGGGCGTCGGCCTCCAGGTCCCCGAACGTCACTCCGATCAGGACGACGAGACCCGTGCCGATGGCGCCCACGACCCTGCCATCGACTCGCACCTCTCCCCGGGAGACACGCTGAACGACCGCACGCATCCCGCCCATGCTACGTACCGCCAGCCGTCCCCTGGCTGCGGCTCGTCCACCTGGGCGGCGACCGGCCGGTACGATCACGTCGATGCGGCTTCTGGCGGATGCGCTCGGTATCTCACGTGTGCGGCTGCCACTCGAGCCGCCCCGACCCGAGGTCCCGGCCGGTCACCACGTCGTGTTCCTTCTCGACGCCTCCACGGAGCTCGAGACGCAGCTGCTGGCCGGCTGGATCCGGCGCATCGCCCCCGACGCCGACGTCCTCCACATAGAGTCGTCGCGGATCCGCCGGCGGCGCCGCACCGACCTTCGCCTCGCATCCCGGGTGCGCGACGACCCCGCGGCCTGGTTCGTCCCGCTCCGTGTCGTGTGGATGCCAGCCGAGAGGAAGGGAAGGCGCACCGTCTCGTGGGTCGACCTGCTGAAGCTGGGGGACCCACGAGACCCGCGCTGGCTCCGCGACTACCTGATTCTCACCCTCTTCCCCGACCGGGTCCGGATCGTCGTCGGGGAGGGTGCTTCCGCCTCGTCACTCGTGGAGGCCCATGCCGGCGACCACCGCCCCCTCGACGCGTTCGTGACCCGTCGGGCATGGCTCGCCCTCGACAGGGCCGAGAGAGCTGAACGGGGCGACCGCTACAAGATCCCACGTTTCCTCGCCGAAGACATCCTCAGCGATCCCACCTTCCAGGGCCGGGTGGTGGAGTTGGGCGGACGGCGCGGGCTCTCCCCCCGGCGCGCCCTCGCTCGCGGCCGCTACTACCTGAGGGAGATCGCCGCCACTCACAGCCCGTTCCTGATCGACCTCATCGCCAACCTGATCCACTGGGTGATCCGCAAAGGGTACGGAGCCATCCACTACGACCCGCGCTCGATCCGGGAGGTCGCCCAACTCGGGCGGGACCACCCGCTCGTCTTCCTGCCCTCGCACAAGTCCAACTTCGACCGCCTCTCGCTCCAGTTCGTCCTCTGGGAGAACGACCTGCCCCCCAATCACACGGCGGGCGGGATCAACATGAACTTTTTCCCGGTCGGCCCCCTCGTTCGCCGCACCGGTGTGTTCTTCATCCGACGTTCGTTCAAGGGCAACGACCTCTACAAGTTCGTCCTCACCTCCTACATCGACTACCTGGTCGAGCGGCGGTTCCCTCTCGAGTGGTACATGGAGGGCGGGCGCTCCCGCACCGGCAAGCTGCGGCCGCCCCGCTATGGGCTCCTGTCGTGGGTCGTCGAGGCCCTCAAACGCCGGCGCGCCGACGACGTGTACCTCATCCCTGTATCCATCGCCTACGACCACATCCACGAAGTAGGGGCGTATGTGGCCGAGGCCACTGGGGGGACGAAAGAAAAGGAGAGCTTCGGTTGGGCCCTCAAGTTCTACCGCGGGTTGCGCCGCCGCTACGGCGACATCCACATCCGATTCGCCGAGCCGGTGTCGGTCGCCCAGTCGATCGGTGGAGGGGACGAGCTCGACGTCCAGAAGCTGGCCTTCGAGGTGATGCATCGGATCAGCATGGCGACTCCGGTCACACCCACGGCCCTCGTGGCGACGGTGATGCTGGCCGGACGGGGCGCCGCCCGGGACCTGCCCAGCATCGCCGGTGATTGCCGGCAACTGGTCCGCTACATCAGCGAACGAGGGCTCCCGACCACCGTCTCCTCTCTCCCACGCGACGAAGCCGAAGTGGCGGCGACGTTGGCCCTGATGATCGACCACAAGCTGGTCACCCGGCTCCAGGTCGGCAAACGGGTCGTGTATTGGATGAACGCCGAGCAGATGCTTCGGTCCTCGTACTACTCCAACACGGTCGTGCACTATTTCGTGCCCCGGGGCATCGCCGAGGTGGCGCTTCGGGCCCGAGACCTCGACGGCTTCTGGGAGGACGTGTGGGCCCTCCGCGACCTCCTCAAGTTCGAGTTCTATTTCGCCGCCAAAGAAGAGTTCGAGAAGGCGCTCGTCGACGAGCTCGACGCCGAGGTGCCCGACTGGCGGGAACGGATCGGCACCGGGCGTCCCGTCCAGCTGTCGCCTTCGGTGGTCGACTTCGCCCTGCTGCCGTTCCTCGAGGCCTACCAGGTCGTCGCCGACCAGCTGGTGGCCACGGAAGGCACGCCCGAGGAGAAGCCTTTCCTCTCCGCTTGTCTCGATCGGGGCACGCTGTACCGGCTCGAGCAGCGGATCTTCTGCGACGAGGGTGTCTCCCAGGCCCTCTACGAAGGAGCCGTGCTCCTCGTCCGCAACCGGGATCTCTGGGACGACAGCGAGGGCGTGGCCGAAAGACGCCAGGAGTTCGCGCGCGAGGTCGAGCGCCTGCGGCTGACGGCCTACGCCCCGGGCATGGCCGACGACCTCTCGGCTCTCAGGCCCTGATGACTGCCCGCAGGCGCCGGCTGGCGAGGAGGATCAGCACCGCGGCGTAGAGCGTCAGAACGCCCACTTCGGGCAGCACGTCGACGAGGGAGCCGCCGCGGTAGATGAGGTCGGCGAAGCCGTCGATCGCCCAGGCGTGGGGAGTTACGTGGGCGATCGTCTTGAGCGTGGGCGAAAACAGCTCGAGCGGCAGCATGCACCCGCCGAGGGCCGCCAAGCCGATGCTCGCCATCACGGAGATCCCCGCCGCCTGCTCGGGGTTGCGGAACAGGGTTCCGAGCAGCATCGCCGCTCCTGCCCCGGCGGCCGAGAGGGTCACCAGGATGAGTATCCCTCCCAGCGGGTTGCCCCAGTCGACCTGGAAGAGGATCAGGGTGAAGACGACGATGTAGACCCCCTGGAACAGGCCGTTGAGGAAGCGGGCGGTGCCCTCCCCGGCGATCACGGTGGAGGTCGAGGTGGGTGTCGACAGCATCCGGTGAGTGATCCCCAGCTGTCGGTTCTGGATCAGCACCGCCGATCCGGTGAGAGCGGTCAGGAACACGAACATGACGACCATGCCGGCCGCCCCGACGTCGTACTGGCCGACGCCTTCGCCGAACAGCGACTCCCCCACGACTTCCCTCTCGACTTCGATCCCGGCGGCTTCGACAGGAGCCACCATGTCGAGCGCCGCCGAAAAGTCCTCCCCTGTTTGCTCGGCCACGATCGCCGCCACGCGGTAGTCGGCCGTCACGTCGGCGACGGCTGCCTGGAGGATCGGCTGCAGCGTCCCCGGTTCGTCGGGGCGGTTGACGAACCCGATCTGCGCCGACTCACCGGACGAAACGGCGGCATCGAACCCGTCGGGAATCACGATCCCCGCCGAGGCGGCGCCCCTCTCGACGGCATCGACGACATCGGCCTCCGACGCGGCTTCCCTGACGAGCACCTCGTCGGCCAAACGCTCGACGATCGCTCCCGCCAGCGGGCCGCCGTCGTGGCTGACCACCACCGCCTGACCGCCCCCGGAGCCGAATTGGGCCCCGACGACGAGGATGACAGCCAGCGGGAAGATGAAGACGAAGAAGATGTTCGAGCGCTCCCGCAGCATGCGCAGGAGCCCGACGAGCCCGATGTAGAGCACCTTCATCCGAATCGCCTCCGCAACACCACGAGGGCCAGCCCGCCGATGACGACGGCGAACACGGCCAGCGCCGCCAGCGAGGGGGCTATGGGCCCGAGCCCCCCACCGGCTTGGAGGTCTCCCAGGGCCCGCATGAACCAGGCATGGGGTGTGGCGAAGGAGGCCATCTCCAGGGCGCGATTGCCGCCGGCAATGGGGAAGAAAGTCCCGCCGATCATTCCCATGCCCACGGCGATGATCGCCACGAGGTTTCCAGCTCCATCGACTGTGCGAGCGAACGCCGCCACCACCCCGACGAGCGACGTCGCCGCCAGGGTCACGGCGACGAACAGGACCGCCAACGCCAACGGGTCGCCCCAGTTCGCCCCCAAGAGGAGCGTCGTGGCCACCGCCAGCACCGTGAGGGCGATCAAGCCGAGCAGGAAGCTGGTTTGGGCCTTGCCCAGCGGGATGGCCCACCGCGGGATCGGAGCCGCCTCTAGCCGGGCGAGTGTCCCGTCCTGCTGTTCCTCGAGGAGACCCATCACGCCGAACTGGACCAGGAAGAAGAGGAAGAACACCGCCATCGAGGCAGAGAAGAACGTGGCAGGGTCGAGCACCCGGTTGGCCGCCTCGATGGGCCCGATGGTCACCAGAGGCTCGGTTTCTCCCGCGGCCGCCACCACCTGGGAAACGAGATCGGGGTCGACCTGGCCTCCCGCCAACACGGCACCGACCGCTCGCTGCGTGTCGGCGACCCCGTTGGCGAAGGCGGAAGCGATGCTCTCGGCGATGTTCCTCGTGGTGGGAGAGTCGACCGACGCCACGACCCGGAGCGTGGCCGGTTCCCCCGCCAGGACTCGATCGGTCAGGCCCGACGGCACGACGATCCCCGCCCCAAGGTCGCCCTCGTCGATTCGGGTGCTGAGGGTGTCGGCATCGGGGAACTCCTCGACTTCGATGATCCCTTCCTCCGAGATGGCGGCCAGAGCCTCGGCGAACCCAGCCGCGACCCCGCCGCCGTCCTCATCGACGAAGCCGACCGTGGCGATGGCGTCCTCGCCGAACGCTCCGCCGAAGACGGCGTTGAAGACGAACGCCAGCACCAACGGGGCGACTATGCCGAGGATGAAAGCCGACCGGTCCCGGAGCCGGAGGCGCAGGTCTTTGGCAGTTATCCGCCACGCAGCTCTCATCAGTCTCGCAACGCCTTCCCGGTGAGGTGGAGGAAGACCGCCTCGAGGTCCGGCTCTTGCACCTCCACGCCGGTCACCGTCATACCCGCCGACCCTGCCGCCGAGAGCAGGGCAGGCAGGACCGAAGAAGCCTCGGTGGCGAGGACGCTGAGCGTGCTGTCTCCAACCGCCGCTTCACTCACCCCTTCCACCGCCCGCACGGCCGCCGCGGCCGCCTCGATGCCGTCGCGTCCCCGCAGCTCGACGCGGTCCAGCTGCCCGACCTGCGCCACCAGTTCGCGGCGGGTCCCTTCGGCGACGAGCCGGCCTTCGTCGATGATCCCGACCCGGTCACACAGCCTCTCGGCCTCCTCCATGTAGTGGGTGGTGTAGAGGACCGACATGCCCTCGCTGGCCAGCGCTTCGACCGACTCGAGGATCGAATTGCGGGACTGGGGGTCGACGCCCACCGTCGGCTCGTCGAGGATCAGGAGTTGAGGTCGGTGGAGCAGGCCGATGGCGATGTTGAGCCGTCGCTTCATGCCGCCCGAGTACTCGGAGGTCTTGTCGTCTCTCCGGGCTTCGAGACCGACGATGGCGAGCACCTCGTCGATCCGCTTCGCCAACTCGGGCCCGCCCATGCCGTACAGCCGACCGAAGAACCGGAGGTTCTCCTCGCCGGTGAGGTCCGGGTAGATGGCGATCTCCTGGGGCACCAGGCCCACGAGCGACTTGGCTTCCAGGTTCGAGGCGCTCATCTGTCGCCCCAATACCTCGATTCGCCCGCGGTCGGGCCGCAGGAGACCGGCGATCATGGAGATCGTCGTCGTCTTGCCGGCGCCGTTGGGCCCGAGAAGCCCGTAGGTCTCGCCTGGGCTGATCGTCAACGAGACCCCGTCGACGGCGACCAGATCGCCGAACGAGCGGGCGAGATCTTCGACTACGAGGACGTTGCTCACGGCTCACCTACCTGTGCGATGAGGTCTCTCAGTGCCGCCAGATGGTCGGCCAGCGCTCGTCGGCCGAGCCTGGTGGCGACTATCCACGTTCGGGGGCGGCGGCCCTCGAATGTCTTGTGAGTTTCGACATAACCCGCTTCGTGGAGGACCGACAGGTGGCGGCTCAGGTTGCCGTCCGTCACACCGAGGACGTCACGAAGATGGGTGAAGTCCACCTTCTCGGCTTCGGAGAGCACCGCCAGGATCCCGAGCCGGACTCGTTGGTGCACGACCTCGTCGAGTTGGACGATGGGGTGGGCGTCGGTCTTCTCGGTCATGGCTTCATCCCCCTGGCGCAGGCGGCGGTCCCGGCGGCGAACACGCCAGCCAGGGCCCGGTAGACGGTTTCGGGGTCGATGTCGAGTCCGAGAGAAAACAAGGCCAGGAGTGCCATGCCGACCAGTGCCAGGGCGGCGCCGCGATGGTGGTCGAGCCAGGCGAATCCGGCAAAGCCCATGCCGAGCACGAACCATGTCCAAGCCGCCAGGAACGAGAAGGTGAACAGCCATCCTCCGCCGAAGTTAGCGATGGAGATGGCCGCGCCGATTGCCCAGTAGCGCCAATCCGCCCGCCGGGCTGTACGGGCCTCGGACAGCAACATGTCGGAGGCGGCGGTCAGCGCCAGGGCGACCGGCACGGCCACGACCCAGTACAAGACGAGGCGAGGGCCGACGATGGCTGCTCCTGCGAAAACGGTGGCCCAGATCGCAAACGAGATCCAGCTGTACTGCCCGATGCGATAACGGGTGGCTCGGCGTGCCCGCTCGATCTCGGCGAGGAGCAGGCGGGCGTCCTCGGGACGGAGGGTGGTCGAGTCCATGCGCTGAAGGGTAAGACGGTCACTTTGCGGTGTAAAGTACTTTGCGTCACTCTCACCGGTGACCCTCCCGGCGCTCTCGTACCGTTGACCTCGCCAGGCGGTAGGCTCAGAGGTATGGCACTCCCTCCCGATCTGGCGCGAACCCTGGCCGACGAATTCGTCCATCAGCTGCCCGACCTGGACCCCGAAGAGACCCGCGAATGGCAAGAGTCACTGGAGTCCGTCGCCGCCGAACGAGGTGCAGGACGCGCTCGTTTCCTCCTCGCCAAGCTGCTGGAGCGCGCCCATGAGCTGGACCTGGGCGCCCCCTCGTCCATCACGACCCCGTACATCAACACGATCCCGGTCGAGGACGAGCCCGAGTACCCGGGTGACGGCGATCTCGAGCGCCGCATCCGCCGCCTGGTGAGGTGGAACGCGGCGGTCATGGTCGTCAAGGCGAACCACGTCGAGAAGGGAATCGGAGGCCACCTGTCCACCTTCGCCTCTTCGGCGACTCTCTACGAAGTCGGGTACAACCACTTCTTCCGGGGCCGGACGGAGAACCATCCCGGCGACCACGTCTACTTCCAGGGCCACGCCGCCCCCGGCATGTACGCCCGGGCCTTCCTCGAGCGACGCCTCGACGAAGAGGACCTCGACCGCTTCCGCTTCGAAGTCGGCGGCGGGCTGTCGTCCTACCCCCATCCGCGCCTCATGCCGGACTTTTGGGAGTTCCCTACCGTCTCGATGGGCCTCGGCCCCATCTGCTCGATCTACCACGCCCGATTCCTGCGGTACCTGGAGCATCGGGGCATCGACGACACCAGCGACTCGAAGGTGTGGTGCTTCGTCGGCGACGGCGAAGTCGACGAGCCGGAGACTCTGGGGGCGATCTCCCTGGCGGCCCGGGAGAACCTCGACAACCTGATTTGGGTCGTCAACTGCAACCTCCAGCGCCTGGACGGGCCGGTACGCGGCAACAGCAAGATCATCCAGGAACTCGAAGCCGTGTTCCGCGGCGCCGGGTGGAACGTCATCAAGGTCATCTGGGGATCGGGGTGGGATGCCCTCTTGGCCAAGGACGTCGACGGCGCCCTCCTCAACGTGATGAACGAGACCGTCGACGGCGAGTACCAGCGGTACAAGGCCGAGGACGGCGCCTACGTCAGGGAGCACTTCTTCGGGAAAGACCCCCGGGCGGCGGCACTGGTGGCCGACTGGACCGACGAGGAGATCTGGGCTCTCCGCCGGGGCGGCCTCGACTACCGCAAGATCTACGCCGCCTACAAGGCGGCCACCGAGATGACCGGCCGTCCCACGGTCATCCTCGCCAAGACGATCAAGGGGTGGACTCTCGGCCCCGACGTCGAAGGCCGCAACGCCACCCATCAGATCAAGGAGCTGACGAACAAGCAGCTGATGCTGCTCCGCAGCCGGCTCCACCTCGAGGACGTCATCCCCGAGGAGGCGCTCCAGGGCGACAGCGTCCCGCCCTACTACCGGCCGGAGCCGGGCTCGGCGGAGTACGAGTACCTCATGGCCCGCCGTCGCGAGCTGGGAGGCTTCCTTCCCTCACGCTCGGTGCAGGTCCGCCAAAAGCTGAGCCTCCCCGGCCCCGAGCCCTTCCAGGAGATCTACTCCGGGTCCGGCAAGGTGGAGGCATCGACAACCACGGCATTCGTCAGGCTGCTACGCAACCTGACCCGCCACGAAGAGTTCGGGCCGCGGGTAGTCCCGATCGTCCCCGACGAGGCTCGCACCTTTGGCATGGACTCGCTGTTCCGGGAATTGGGGATCTACGCCTCCCAGGGCCAGCTCTACGAGCCGGTCGACCACGCCATGCTGCTCTCCTACCACGAGTCGAAAGACGGCCAGATCCTCGAGGAAGGCATCACCGAAGCGGGGTCGGCGGCATCGTGGATCGCGGCTGCCACCTCCTATGCCACCCGGGGCATCCCGATGGTCCCGTTCTACATCTTCTATTCGATGTTCGGGTTCCAACGGACCGGGGACCTGTTCTGGGCCGCGGCCGACGCTCGGGCACGCGGGTTCCTGCTGGGCGGCACCGCCGGCCGGACGACCCTGCAGGGCGAAGGCCTCCAGCACCAGGACGGCCACAGCCACATCCTCTTCTCGGTGGTGCCCGTGTGCCAGGCCTACGACCCCGCCTTCGCCTACGAAGTCGGCACTATCGTCGAGGACGGCATCCGCCGCATGTACGGGAGCAATCCCGAGGACATCTACTACTACATCACCCTGTACAACGAGAACTACATCCAGCCGCCCCGGCCCGCCGGGGTGGAGCAGGGGATCATCGACGGGATCTATCGCTTCCAGGAGGCGCCCGACGGCGGCCGGGCCCGGGCGTCGATCCTGTTCTCCGGCACGGCCAACCTCGCCGCCCGCGAGGCGCAGCGCGAGTTGTACGAGCACTACGGCGTAGCCGCCGACCTCTGGTCGGTCACCTCGTACAAGCGGTTGCGGGAAGAGGCCCTGGAGGTGGAGCGCTGGAATCGCCTGCATCCCACTGCCGAGCCGCGGGTGCCGCTCGTCACTCGCACGCTCCAGGACGGGGAAGGCCCGATCGTGGCCGTGACCGACTTCATGAAGGCCGTCCCCGACCAGGTCGGCCGGTGGGTGCCGCGGGACTTCGTGGTGTTGGGCACCGACGGCTTCGGCCGCTCCGACTCCCGCAAGGCGCTCCGGCGGTTCTTCGAGACCGACACCGGCCACGTGGTGTTCGCCACACTGTCGGCGCTGGTGCGGGCCGGAAAGGTCGATGCGGGCGTGATCGAAGACGCCATTCGCCGCTACGAACTCGACCCCGAGGCACCCAACCCCGCCTCACTGTGGTGATCGCGGCCGCCTGATCGGCACTTGAAACCCCCGGGCTGAGGCCGACTAGTTGGTCGGTGGCCACACCCCGGAGCGCTCGGAGACCGAATGCCGGCCGGTGGCGATCCCGTCCGATCGCCGCTTGGCTCTTGCGCGGGCTGATCTTCCTCGCCCCGCTCGGTGCCGCGGTCGGCTTGTCGTTGTGGCTGGCCCCGAACCTGTTCGTCCCCCGCGGGGCCCTGCAGATCGTCGCCTGGTGGCTGATCCTCGTCGCCTCCTCGGCGGCCGCGGCGCTGGCCGTCGACCGGCTCGCCCGCCGCCTCCTGCCGCTGACGGCCATGTTGCAGATGACGATGGTGTTCCCCGACCGCGCTCCGTCCCGGTTCCGGGTCGCCCTCCGGTCGAGCAACATCCCCGAGCTTCGACGCCGGGTGGCCGCCGCCGAGCGCGGCGACACGGACCTCACCGAAGCCGCCGGGCTGATCATCTCGTTGGCAAACGCCATCAACGACTACGACCGCCGTCTTCGGGGGCACAGCGAGCGGACCCGCGCCTACGCCGACGTGCTCGCCGCCGAGATGGGAGTCCCCCAGGAAGGCCGTGACCGACTCCGTTGGGCCGCTCTCCTCCACGACGTCGGGAAGATCGAACTGCCCCTCGAGATCCTCAACAAACCCGGGCCGCTGGATCCAGACGAGAAGGAACTCGTCAAGCAGCACCCGCTGCTCGGGATGCGGGTGGCGGCGCCACTCGTCCCGTGGCTGGGTGAGTGGGCCCAGACGATCGAGCACCATCACGAGTGGTGGGACGGATCGGGCTACCCGCGGGGCCTGCGCGGCGAGCAGATATCGCTCGGCGCCCGCATCGTCGCCGTGGCCGACGCCTTCGACGTGATGACGACGGGCCGCCCCTATCAGGCGGCGAAGGGCCCCGAGGAGGCCCGCCGGGAGATCGCCCGGATGGCCGGCAAGCAGTTCGACCCGGCGGTGGCCCGGGCCCTCATGAACGTGTCGCTGGGGCGCCTGCGCTGGTCGATGGGGCCGGTGGCATGGCTGGGCCAGATCCCGTTCTTCCTCGACCGCCTCGGACGAGATTTCGTCACGGTCACGAGCGCGGCGGCGATGGCCACCGTCTCGTTGCTGGGCGGGTTGGCCAGCCTGCCCTTCTCCCCTGCCGCCGCCGGGGCGATGAGTCCCCAAGCCACTGCCGAGCCGACAGGGTTCCCGACGCCCAGTGCGGCTGTCGACTCGGATGGGACCGCGGTGGTGGCCATGGCCGACCCGGCGAGCGCGGCCGACGCCTACCACGACAGCGCTTCCACGAGCGAAGGCGTCCCGGTCGCCCTCGACGTGATCCAAAACGACACACCTGACGACCTGGTCGTCGAGGCCGTCGTGTCCCCGCCGTCCTCGGGACGAGCCGATCTCCTGGGTCCCTCCGTGATCCTCTACTCTCCCGCTCCGGGCTTCTCCGGCGCCGACAGGTTCGAATACCGAGCCTGCACCCCCGACGGGAGCTGCGACATCGCCGTGGTCACAGTCCGGGTGGAGGGCTCGAACCGTGCTCCCGTGGCCGCCGATGACACCGCCCGCACCGGGGCCGAGACCCCTGTGGTGATCGACATTCTCCGCAACGACACCGACCCCGACGGCGACACCCTGCGCGTCGCCTCGATCGACCAGCCGTCCAACGGGCGGGTCGTTTCCGACCGGGCGACGGCGACCTATCGGCCCGCGCCAGGGTTCTCCGGCGACGACACCTTCACCTATCGGGTCTGCGACGAAGGCGGCCTCTGCGCCGACGCCGCCGTCACGGTTTCCGTCGTTCCTGCGGGCTGAAGCCGGCGCCCCGTTATCGTTGAGGGAGGAATGTCGTCATACGCCGATCTGGTCGCCGCTGCCCGCCGGGACATCGCCGAGCTCCAGCCATCCGAGGTGGAGGAACGCCTCGGCGATGTGACCGTGATCGACGTCCGCGAGCCCGACGAATACGAGGCGGGAACGGTCGCCGGAGCGCGCCACATCCCCCGGGGCGTGCTCGAGAGCACGATCGAAAGGCAACTCCCCGACCGGAACCAGCCGCTCGTCCTGTTCTGCGCCGGCGGCTCACGCAGCGTCCTCGCCGCCGCTTCGCTCAGAGCGATGGGCTACACCGATGTCGCCTCCATGGCCGGCGGCTTCAACCGCTGGAAGGACGAGGGCCGGCCCTGGGTCATCCCCAAATCGCTGTCGAGCGACCAGCGTCAGCGCTACAACCGCCACCTGCTCCTCCCCGAGGTGGGTGAGGAGGGTCAGACGAAGCTGCTCGAGTCGTCGGTGCTTCTCATCGGTGCTGGCGGCCTCGGATCCCCCGCCGCCATGTACCTGGCGGCGGCGGGCGTGGGGACGTTGGGGATCGTCGACTACGACGCCGTCGACCCGTCCAACCTCCAGCGTCAGATCCTCCATGGGGTCGACCGCATAGGCATGCCCAAGGTCGAATCGGCCAGGGAGACCCTCACCGCCCTCAACCCCGACGTGAAGATCGTCACCTACCCGGAACGGCTGTCGGCCGACAACGCCCTCCGGATCATGAGCGGCTACGACGTGATCGTGGACGGGGGCGACAACTTCCCCACGCGCTATCTCGTGAACGACGCCAGCCTGCATCTGCGCATTCCGCTGGTCCACGGCTCGATCTTCCGGTTCGAGGGGCAGGCATCGGTGTTCGTCCCCTACGAGGGCCCCTGCTACCGCTGCATCTTCCCGCAGCCACCGCCACCGGAGCTCGCTCCCAACTGCGCCGAGGCGGGAGTGCTGGGCGTCCTGCCCGGCATCATCGGCTCCGTGCAGGCCTTGGAGGCCATCAAGCTGCTGCTCGGGATCGGCGACACCCTCGCCGGCAAGCTCCTCGTCTACGACGCCCTGGAGCAGGATTTTCAGACCGTGAAGGTGCGGCGCAACGCCGACTGCCCCGCCTGCTCGGACCCGGACTCGCCGCCCGAACTGGTGGACTACGACCCGACCTGCGCCCCGCGTCCCCGCCAGACTGTCTGATTATGAGGTGCCTTCCGGAGGGGGTGAAGGAGGCCGTGATTCGGCACGCCGAGGTCTGCCTGCCCAACGAGTGCTGCGGGCTGCTGGCGACAGATGGGGTCGGCCGGATCCGTTTCGCCTACCCGCTGACCAACTCCAATCCATCACCCGTCGCCTTCACGATCGCCCCCGAGGAGCACTTCGCCGCGCTTCGCCACGCCGAGCGGCACGGCTGGGAGATCGGCGGGGTGTTCCATTCCCACCCCCGTGGCCCGGCCGTCTTGTCGGAGACGGATCTGAGCCAGCCGCACGAAACCGACTGGATCCACGTCGTCGTGGGCTTCGTCCCACATTTGGATGTGAAGGGGTGGTGGATCCGCGGCGGAAAGCCCGTGGAGATCCCGATCTGGAGTTAAACGGCCGAGGAGTTAAACGGCCGAGAACCAGCCCATCGCTCCCCGATCGGCGAGATGGTGCTGGTGGGGGTGGAACATGTACCTGCCGCGGTGAGGAAGGCGGAACTCGATGATCGCCCGCTCTGCTTGGCCCATCGCCAGGGTGTCGGTGCGAAAGACGGGCGACTCCCCCATCCCCGCCGGGTAAACGTCGAACGTCTGGGCGTGGAGGTGGAACGAGCCGATCGGCTCGAATTCGATCATGTTGGCCACGTAGGCCCGCACCGGCTCGCCGGCCGGGACCTTGATCGGATAGCGGTCGTAGTACCCGGCGAGGCCGTTCCACGCCGTCACGGCGTTCTTCACTCCTTCGTGCTCGAAGCCACTCAACACCAGGACCACTTCGTGGGCCGGGGAGCGGCCTTCGGGCGGGTCGACGATCATCATCCCGTACAACCCGCGGGCGATGTGCTCGGCCAGCGGGGCGACGTGGCAGTGGTAGGGATGGAGCCCCGCCGGGCCCGCTTCGATCTCGTACACGAATTCCCCACCCGCCGGAATCGGCTCCCAGCCGTCCATCTCGGGGCGGTGGGCACCGTGGAAATGCAGGTTGTGGGGATGGTCGGTGAGGTTGCGCAGCCGGATGCGCAGCAGGTCGCCTTCCGTCGCCCGGATCGTGGGCCCAGGCACGGTCCCTCCGTAGGTCCATGCGTCGAAGTGCAGTCCCGCCCCCACCTCGATGTGCTGTTCCACCACGACGAGTTCGATGTCCTGGGGGCCACGGCGGGGAGGTGGCGGCAGGGTGATGGCGTCGAGGGTCTCAGGGCCCACCCAGTCGGGCGGCTCGTGGATGTGGCCGTAGAGGGCGGAGGAGCGGTGGACCGAGGAGTGACCCAGGCCCTGGAATCCCTCATCGCTTCCCGGTTCGGCCGCTTGCCCCGTGTTGAAGCGCCCGAGGATCGTGCCACCGACCAGAGCAGCCCCGCCGGTGGCGAGCAGGCGGCGCCGGGATGGGTCGGCCGGTCCGGTGTTCTGGGGCACGGTCAGACTATGCCGCCCACCACTGCCCCCAGGCCGAAGATCGCCAGGTAGGCGACGAGACCGCCTAGGACGTAGGTGAGGCGCTGCCAGCGCGGGATCGGCGAGTTGGAGAACAGGTGGTAGGCGATCACGCCGATGAACGGAACGAGCAGGATGACCGCCGTCCAGGCGATCACCCTTCCCTTTCCGAGCTCCTCTCGTCGAACCAGGTCCCAGAGGGCGATACCGACCCAGGCGGCATACAGCACGAAGGGGAGCAGGTAGGCGTAGAGGCCGAAGAACACTCCGGCCGCGGAGGCGAACAGGACTCCGAACAAGGTCACTCCTCTCGTCTGGTGGACTGAGACGTCATCGGGCAGATCCGGGACTTCGATGGCCTCGAGGTCCGGTCGCGCACCGGCGAACACGTTCACGGCCGGGCGCACCGGCGCATCCGCAGGCATGTTCTCCTGCGGCCCGGGCTTCGGCACGGTCTCGGGGGTGATGATCTCCTTCCACCCGAGCTCACTTTCGGCGACCCTCCCCAGCTGCTCGGTGCTGCCGGCCAGTTCGAACAGCCAGGGCAGTCGCAAGCCATCGCACGACTGGAAGACCTCCAGCCCCACGGGGAGCGTGAACGAGACGTCGTTGCCGGCGAAGCAGTTGCCGGAGGCGGCAGGACCGGCGAGGGCGATGTCGGACCGGCCGGAGCCCTCCACCACGTTTTCGATGATCTCGTTGCCCGACGACATCCACAGATTCTGCGACAAGTTGGGGGTGACGGCGATGCCGTTGGCCGGGTGGTTCACGACCCGGTTGCGGTAGACGAGCGAGTCGTTGCCTCCCGCGACGATGATCCCGTTGCCGTAGCCGGCCCATTCGGTCGTGAACGAGGGTGCCTTGGGGTTGCCGTTGTCGTGGACCAGGTTGCCGGCGATCGTGACGTGGTGGATCGGCGGTAGGAGCTCGGTGTCGAGGGTGTTGGGGACGATGCCGGCGACGTTGTGGCGCCACACCGAGTTCACCAGGTATATCTCCCCCGACGAGTTCGTGCCCGAGTAGCCGAGGCCGTTCCATTCGGCCACCACGTCTGTGATCACCGCCTGACACGGGTCGCATTGGCCGATGTAGAAGCCGGCGTCGGCCGATCCGGAGGCGTACGAGTGCTCGATGAGGCCGTCTCCGGAGTCGAACGCGTATATGCCGTACACCTGGTTGTCGACAGACGTCAGGTACGAGCCGCGGTAACCCCGGACGCCTGTCCAGAAGACACCGTTTTCGGTGGCGTTGCGGACGGTGAGGTTCTCCACCGCCACCCCATCGGCGAAGATGCGGATGCCGTTGGCACGCACGAACTCGGCGTCGATGATCACCTCGTTGCGGTCGACGCCTCGCAGCGTGATGCCGGGGACGGACACCTGAACCTCCTCCCGGTACACGCCGGGAGCGATCAGGATGAGGTCGCCCGGATCGGCGGCATCGACCGCCGCCTGGATGGTCGGATAGTCCTCAGGGACGTTGCGGGTCACTCCGGTCCACTCCGCCGGCGCCTCGGTCGCCGTGTCCCCCACCGCCGCCGGGTCGGGCTCGCCTTCCATCGGCGGAGCGCAGGCGGCCACGAGCAGGAGGAAGGCGAAGAGCCATCTCCTCATGCCGGCTCCTCCACGGTGATGGTGCCTGCCATCCCCTGGCCTTCGGCGGTGCCGTGATAGGTGCAGAAGAAGTCGTAGCTGCCGGGCGTCTCGAAACGGAGCACCGCATCGTCACCCTCGTACTGGTCTAGGCTCCCGAAGACCGTCTCCGTGGACCACGAGCCGTCGGAGGCGACGGCGTTGTGGGGGTTGCGGCCGGCCCCACGGAAGATGACCTCGGTTCCCGCTTCGACGGTGAGTTCGGCCGGCGAGAAACGGTTGTCGAACATCTCGACGACGACACCTTCGGGCTCACCCGAGCAGGCGACGACCAGCACCGACGCAGCGAGCGCCAGGATCGAGCGGTGGATCATCAAGAGGAGCGGCCGAACAGCTTCTTGATCCAGGCCCACAAGCCGGCGAAGAACAGCGAAAGCCCTTTCACCTCGCGGTCGGCCTTCACGGCCTGGGCCTCCGCCACGGTCGTGGCGGCCAGCTTGCCCTCCAAGCACTGCACGAAATCACCGATGAGCCGTTTGGAGATCTCGTTGACGAGACCGGTGCGGCCGAACTGGGCAGCGGGACCCGAGAGCATCACGTCGGCGTCGATCTTGACGGTGGTGCCGCCCCCGTCGGCTTCGGTCAGGGAGTACTCGACCGACACCTGGCCGCGGCTCCCGCCCCGGCGGTCGACGCCCTTTCCGGAGATAGTCGCCGTGCGGGACGCCGGGTCGGGTTCGATCTTCGCCTCGCCTTCGAAGCTGGCGGTCATCGGGCCGAGCTTCACGGTCACGGTCCCGGCGTAGGTGTTGTCGCCTTTGTCCTCGGTGAGTTCGGCGCCGGGCAGGCAGTCGGCGACAGCAGGCACGTCCTGGAAGAACTCCCAGACATCGGTGATCGGCCGTTGGACCGTGAACTCGTGTTGGATCTTCATCTACTCCGCTCTCCGGTGGCTCGACTAGTCGGGGGATCGTACTCTCGCAGACTCGCCGGACCTTTGCGGTCCCGCAGAAAACCACCCTTCTTGCCCCGGCGCACGGCGAGGATCTCGCCCATGATCGACCAGGCGATCTCCACCGGCCCTTCGGCGCCGATGTCGAGGCCGGCGGGGCCGTGGAGCACGGCCCGGTCGTGCTCGTCCGGGTAGCGGCCCCGGTCGGCGAGGTCCTTCAGCAGCCGTTCCAGTCTCTCGCCCGGCCCGAGCACCCCGATGTAGGCGAGACGGCGGCCGAGGGCCTGGTCGAGGTAATCCAGGTCGCGCATGTAGTTGTGGGTCATGATCACCATCGAGGCCGACGGCGACAGGTCGACGGCCCGCGAAAGCTCGGAGGGCCGCACCTGGACCAGTTGGGCAGCTTCGGGAAAGCGCTGTTCGGATAGGAACTGGCGCCGGTCGTCGACGACCCACACCTCGTAGCCGAGCTCCGCCCCGAACCTGACGACCGGTGCGGCGTCGTGACCGGCGCCGCACACGATCAGCCGCCGTGGAGCACCGATCACCTCGACCATCACCTGCTCGCCCTCGGCTTCCGTCACCCGGTGCCAGCCTTCGTGCACGGCCCGTTCGGCGATCTCGCCGTAGGGGCTTTCGTCGCCGGGACGGACGACGGTGCGCTCACCGAGTCGGTCGCCGTCGAGGTGGTGCACCACGACGAAGGGGCGCGCCGACTGGCGCACCTGTTCGATCAGGCGGGCCACCGACGAGGGCGGCTCGACGACGAGTCGGGTGGCACCGTTGCAGCCGATGCCCCATCCCCACACCGCCTCATCGTCGGCGGTGAGGTCGAACTCCACGAGTCGGGGGCGGTCGAGGCGGATCACTTCCTCCGCTTCTCTCTGCAAGTCTTGATCGAGGCACCCCCCTGACACGGTCCCGACGCTCTGGCCGTCGGCGCCGACCAGCTGGCGGGCGGCGAGGCCGCGGTACGTGGAGCCGCGCACTCCCACCACCGTGGCCAATGCGAAGTCGAGTCCTCGGCTGAGCCATTCCTCCGCCGTGTCGAGTATCCGTTCGAGTTCTGCAGTCATCGCCGATGCTCCGTGTCTCCGCCTAGCAGTTGGAGGGCGTGGTCCAGGACCGGCAGGATTGCCGCCAGCGACTCGGTGGCGCCCCTGGGCGAGCCGGGAAGGTTGACGACCAGCGACGCCCCCACCGTGCCGGCGGCGGGACGAGAGAGCGCCGCCATGGGCGTCGACTGGATACCGGCCGACAGCACGAGATGGACGAGACCCGGTGCGGAACGTTCGATGATCTCGGCTGTCGCCTCTGGGGTGACGTCTCGGGGCCCGAATCCGGTGCCACCGGTGGTGACGACGAAGTCGGCATCCCGGGCGGCGGCGACGATCGCCTCTTTGATCTGGTCTTTCTCGTCGGGGACGACGGTGCGTCCCACCGAAACCGCCCCCGCCTCGGCCAGCATCTCAGCCAGGGCGTCGCCCGAGTCGTCGGCTCGGGTCCCGTGGTACACGCCGTCGGACACCGTGACGACGTGGGCTATCCAGTCAGCCATCGAAGCGGACGTTACATGGAATCCACGAACGGGGTGTCGAGTGACGGCGGAATGAGCAGACCGCGACGCAGCAGCAGTTGCGACGCCAGCGCGAAGAACACCAGCCACGCCAGAGGCAGCCACGACCATCCCAACGCTTCCCGCTGGTCTCCTATTCGCACGGTCCGGGTGCCGAGAGCGGCCAACACCGTCGCCACCGTGAAGAGACCGAGGAACGGAAGGGAGGGAACGAGGCCGGTGCCGCCATCGGGCAGGAACACCGGCACGGCGAGGAGGGGCCCGACGACACCCGGGATGAG
The DNA here is from genome assembly GCA_036380875.1 of Acidimicrobiia bacterium. Classification (GTDB taxonomy): domain Bacteria; phylum Actinomycetota; class Acidimicrobiia; order Spongiisociales; family ZC4RG35; genus ZC4RG17. Next base: position 124,090 of record DASVDX010000035.1, on the reverse strand, counting down.
TGCCACCTTGGCGGTGAAGCGGGCCCGGGCAGCCGGAGTCGAGATCAACGACTGGTGGTGGGCATAGGCCAGGAAGGCGGGAGCGGAGGCGAGCGCCACCGACAGGAGCCCGACGATCCCGGCTGCCGACACGACCAGTTCGAGGCCGGCAGGCAGGTCGAAGGTGTCGAAGGCACTGGACAGGTTGGAGTCTTCGGAGAAGGGCAGCCCGGCGAGGGGCGTGAAGCCCTGGCGGAAGCAGTGGAGCACGATCCACAAGACGGTGAGACGGGCCGCGTCGTAGCGGCGGGATGCCGGGTACAGAGTGAGGAACACGGCTCCGGCGATCAGCGACAGCGCCGTCCCGCCTCCGAAGGCGAGATCCGAGCCGGCGGCCCGGAACGTGACTTCGTTGTGGTACAGCACAGGGGCGCGGTCGGCTATCGCCCCGGCGATGGCGAGTCCCAGGTGGTAGATCAGGACGGCGACGACCACGCCCACTGCAGAGGCGAAAGCCGACGTGAGGACGAACCCGTTGGAGGTCCGCGGACGTTTTGCCTCCTGCACGGAGGCGGCTCCGGTGTCCACGGCCGGTCATCCTAAACCGGCCTATCCGATCGTCTACTGCCCTCTTGGCTTGCCGTGTTTCCGGCGCATGAGCCGTTCGAGGGTCTCCGAGCCGGACACGACCGGTGGTGGGGCCGCCGCCTGCTGAGCTTCGGCGAGCACCTCTTCAACGCGACGCCGTTCCCGCCGCCGCTCGGTCACGAGCCCTTCCCGCCAGTCCTCCACGTCCTCGGAGGAGAATGCCAGTCGTCGCAGCGCCACGTCGAGGAGGAACAGGGCGAGCGCGGCGAGCGTGAGCCACGCCGCCATCGGCAGAAGGGCAGCCCCGCGGGCGGGTGCCTCGTCGAACGCCTGGGCGGGCTCGATCCCCACCCTTCCGCCGGTGGTGGCGGCGATGGCGTTGATCGTGGCCAGATCGGGCTGGCGGAAGGCGAACTCCTCGGCGTAGCCCGACACGGCTCCGGCCGAAGAGGTGAAGCTCGAGCCGTCGGGTCGCTCGAGGGTGACTGCCACCCAATACGGGCCCGGCTCGGTGGCGGAAACGGTGCCGGCAAAGTTCGATTCGCCAGTCTGGGTGAGGGGGATCACCTGGGTTTCGCCGTCGGGCATGCGCACCCGCGCCACCGCCGCCGCTCCCAGCACGGGTTCCCCTGCATCGAGTTCCACGGCCAGCGTGCCTTCTCCGATGGTCACCTCCGGAGGGGTGTCGCGGCCAGCGGGCAGGACGTCTCGCACCAGGGTGCCCCAGAAATCGACGAAGCCCTCCCATGTAACCCACCCCGACGACCAGCGGGCAGTGGCGTCGGAGGTCCAGGCAGTGGCCCGTCCCAGGCCGCGCTGCCAGGTGGCCAGGAGCGGGTCGCCGGGGCCGATCTGGAGGGCGACCGAGGCGGTGGGCTTGGCCTTTGTCGCCACGTAGCCGAGGAGCGGCGGCGCTTCGGTGAGCCCGGCGGTGACCGGCGAGGGTGCCGCCAGGGCCGGCACGAAGGTGCCCTCGTTGATGAGGCCTCGGGCCGCGGTGAGGGTTTCCTCGACGAAGATCTCCGGCACCGAGGCGAGATCCTCTCCGGCGTAGAAACGGCCTCCGCCGACGTCCGCCATCCGACGAAGCGTGGAACCGGGGCCTTCGCCCGTGCCGAGGACCGAGAGGGTCACGCCGGCGTCGGCGATCTGGCGAGCCATCGGCAGGAGATTCGCTTCGTTGGGATCCCATCCATCGGTGAACAACACGATGTGCCGCAGTGCCCCGTCGACCTTCTGCAACTCCTCGAGAGCGGCGCTCAGGCCACGGGCCAGTTCCGTGTCTCCGTTGGGTGCGATGGGCGCCAGAGCCTCCTCGACAGTCAGCGGGTCCGGTTTCGGCTGCAGCGGCAGCACCCACTCGGCTCCACCGGCGACAGCGACTACGCCGACGCTGTCTTCCGGGGAAAGCGCTTCGACGGCGGCGGCGGCGCCTGCTTTGGCGATGTCGGTCTTCACCACCCCTCCCTCGGAGAAGTTGCCCTGCCGGCAGTGGCACGCCCCCATCGAGCCCGAAGAATCGATCACGAGGACTTCGGCGACCGGTTGGCGGCGGACCAGGTCGTCGGGATTGGAGGAGACGGGCAGCACCCGCTCGATCGGGCTTTCGTGGTAGTCGCTCATGCCGTAAGCCCGATCGCCTCCTACGACCACCAGCCCCCGGCCGAGGTCCTCGACGTACGCCTGGAGCGCCGTCCCCTCGGCGTCGGTGGGGCGTGGGTAGTTGACGAGGACGACGGCGTCGTAGGACAGGAGCTCTTCTTCGTCCGGCACGGAGGCGCGCAGGTCGACTCCCAATCCGCTCGCCTCCAGAGCGCGAGCGAGCTCGTCCCCGTCGCCTTCGACTCCTTCGACAACTGCCACCCGGGCAGGGCCGATGACCCGGTACACCCCGGCGGAGACGTCGTTCTCGGGCCGGGTGTCCACCGAGGCGTCGACGGTCACGTCGACGATCTGAAATCCTGCCTCCGGGTTGGCGACGTCGACCGACACCTCGGTGGTCCCCGGGTCCAGTTGGACGGTTTCGAGATGCTCCTCGCCGTTGCGAGACAAAAAGCGCACGGTCGCTTCGGTGGCCACGTTGGAGCGCAGAACCGCCGTCACTTCGGTCGAGTCGCCCACCCGAGCCGTCGCCGGGACCCGAACGGTCTCCACCATCACGTCGGCCGAGTGAGCGGCGTCGAAGGCGACGAAGTCCACGGCGATGCCGTCGTCGGCGAGTTGCTCGGCCGCCGCCGCCAGCCCTCCCGAGGTCGGCACTGCGTCGGTCAATACCACGACCCGGCGCGATCCCTCCGATGGCAGTAGCGAAGCGGCCGCGGTGAGGGCGGTCGTCAGGTCAGTGGCGCTGCCGTCCACTTCGGTGCGGATGCCGTCGAAGGGCCTGACGGGACCTACAGCCCGGTCGAGACGCACGTCGGCCCCGAAAACGGCGATGCCCGCCCGGGTCGGCGGCTGTGCCTCGTCCAGGGCGGCCCGCAGGAAATCCTCCTGGGCTGCCCGCGTCTCAGCGCCGATCGATTCGGACCGGTCCACCATGAACAGGACGGACCGGGTGGCGACCGAGCGCTCGAAGTGCGGACCGGAGGCGGCCACGACCAAGAGGACCACTGCCACCGAGCGGGCGGCGACCGCCCACCGATGCTGGCGGGAGGGGACGGTGCGCTTGCCGCGGGTAGCTACGAACCAGACCAGAGCGACGGCGAGCGGAATGGCGACGAGCACCCAGGGACGGTCGAACCTCATGCCGTCACCTCCCTGCGCCGGAAGCCGGGTCGCTGATGGCCCACCCACCACTCGAGCGCCATCAAGGCCAGGGCCGCGGCGACGATCCACGGCGACCACTCCCGGATGAGGAAGCCCTCGTCGGCGGACTCGCCCGGGGCGGGCGCCACCGCGATCTCGCGGCTCGGCCCAGAGGACTCCGACGGGACGAACCGTCGCACGGCCACCTCGCTCGATGCCACTGAGCCCGTCTCGTCGATGTACTCGATCACATACACCCCGGGCTCGTCGGTGGCGTTGAACGTGGCCGCATCGGGGGCGACTTCCTGCACGTCACCGGACGGCAGCGTGATCCTCGCCCGATGACCCACTGGGGTGAGGAGCCCGATCGGCGTGCCCGCGGGCTCGGTCGACACCGAAACTGCTTCTCCGCCTCCCAGCCACTGCAGCAAGTTGGCGCCCAGGATCGGGAAGGCCACCTGGACCACCAGGTTGGAGTGGGTGAGGTCGAAGGTCGTGTAGACCACCCGGTGGCCGTTCACCTCTCCGAGGAGGATCAGCGGGGTATCACCCGACGACACCAGTGGCAGCCAAGTGAGGGTTTCGATCCGCTGGGCTTCGGCGATCACGGTGTCGGAGAGGTCCACTCCGTCGAGAACCGGGTCTCCGGGACGGGAGAAGGTGACGGCCAGGTTTCGCTCGAGGCCGACGAGGTCCATGCCGTCGGGTGCCGTCTCCGGCCGGATCAGCCAGGTGGGACGGTCGATCTCAGGCAGCGGCCCACCGTCGACGATCAGCATGTCGGCCACGTCCGGGTCGCCGATGGACACTCCCGGAGTGGATTCCAGCAGGGCGGTGAGGAACGGAGAGCCGGCCCCGACCACCGCCACCCGGCGGTCGGCACCGCCTCCTACCACCAGGTCGGCGCGGTCGTCGAGCGGAAGGGCGTCGTTGGCTTCGACGAGGCGGGCGGTGACCACGCTCCCCGGTCCGGCCGGCACCGGCACGACCTCCTGGGCGGCGGACAGCCCTTCCACCGTCATCTCGGTACTCCCCGTCGGCAGCCCGTCGATGTCGATCGCCACTTCGATGGTGCGGGTGTCGGCACCGTGGTTTTCGACCTGCACGAAGACCCGGATCGTGCCTTCGGTGGACGGCTCGGCGTCGAATCCGGAGATCGCCAGGTTGGAGGCGTGGTCGTCGAAGACCATGTGGCTGGCTCCGACTACGGGCTCCTCCGGAAGAGATGCGGGGCCGCCGTCGGAGAAGATCACGACCGTGGTCTCGCGGTCGGGAGCAGCGAGGCCCCGGGCGAGTCGCAGGGCCGTGGAGAGGTCTTCGGCGCCGCCTCCCGGGCGCAACGACCGGATCGCTTCGGCGACCGCCTCCGGATCGGCGGAGAAGGCGACGCGGACGGTGGGGTGCGGGCCCGCTTCCACGACGCTGGCCAGGTTCGCCTCGGAGACGTCTTCGGCGAGGTCGAGGGCGGCTGCCCGGGCCTGCTCGAACCTCCCCGCCATCGCCATCGACCCGGACGTGTCGATCACGAACACGGTGTGGGGCCCGAGAACGGTCGCCTCGGCGACGAACGGGCGAGCCAGCGACAAGACGAACAGGGCGAGGATCAAGAGCTGCAGGATCAGGAGCCACGTCAGCTTCAGGGGGCGCCAGGGAACGGCGGACGAAACCGGCTCCCCGATCTCGCGCCACAGCATCGTGGAGGGGACCTGCTCGGGCCGCCGTTTGGAGCGCAACATGTACAGCACGACGAGAGGCCCGGCCAGGGCCGCCAATCCGAGAGCGGCGGGGACGAGGAATCTCATCGCACGACCTCTCGGCGAGCGAGGCCTTCGAGGGTGCGTTCGGCCGCGCCCTGCCCTGCTTCGACCAGCAGGTAGTCGAGCCCGGCGCGTCGGGAACGCCGCGATGCCTCCAGCGCGAAGTCCTCGACCGCCTTCTGGTAGCCCCGAAGGGCGTCCTCGCTCATGGACACCGCCAGCTTGGCGCCGGTCTCCGAGTCGACGAGGTCGAGGTCACCCGCCATCGGCGGGTACAGCTCCTCGCGGGCGAGGACGTGGAGCACCAGGCCGCCGGCGGTCGGGGCGAGACCGTCGAGGACCTCCCGCCACTCCTCTACGAGGAGATCGGTGACGAGCACCACTGCCCCGCCGGTGGACGCCAGCCGCCGCCCTAGCGAGCGCAGGGTGCCCGGCCCACCGGTCGGACGCGATTCGAGCCAGTCCTCGAGCAGTGGCCACGCCGACAGGTGGCGACCGGCGGGCCCCTGAGCTTCGGTACGGGACCCGTCACCAGGGATTGCCCACAGTCTGACCCGGTCCCCGGAAGCCAGGCCCATGTAGGCGATCATGGCCGCCAGGGCGCGAGCACTGTGCTCCTTGCCGTGCATCTCCATGGACGCCGACAGGTCGACGACGATGTCCAGGGGCAGCTCCTGTTCGGCTTCGAACTGTCGGACCATCACGATCCCGAGGCGAGCCCGGAGGTTGTGGTCGATGCGCCGATAGTCGTCACCCGGCTGGTAGGGGCGGTAGTCGGCGAAGTCGAGGCTCTCCCCGAGGCGGGTGGAGCTGTGGCGGCCGGCCCATTGGGCGGTCACTCTCCCCCGCACGCCGAGCGCCAACCGCTCGAGCTGGGCGCGGAGACGGGGTTCGAGGAGCATCAGGTGACGGTGGCGGAGGCGGGCTTGTTGGGGGCTTCGACCGGCTCGGGATGGGCGGCCAGCACCGCCTCGACGATGTCGTCGGGTGAGACTCCGTCGGCGAGGGCGTCGTAGCCGAGCACCAACCGGTGCCGGAGCGCCATCGGGGCGAGCGACCAGATGTCCTCTGTAGCGAGGTTCGGGCGGCCTTCCATCAGGGCCCTCGCCTTGCCGCCGAGGACGAGCGCCTGGGCGCCGCGGGGGCTGGCGCCGTTGCGGACGTAGGTCTTGACCATCTCCGGGGCGATGGGGCTCTGCGGATGGGTCGCCTCGACCAGCGTGGCGGCGTAGCGAAGGAGGTGGTTGCCGGCGGGAAGTGCTCTGACCAACTTGGCCATGCGCTGCAGGGTCGGGCCGTCGAGGACTGCCTGTGGTTCCGCCTCGTCGCCGGCTGTGGTGCGTCGCAGGATCTCGACGAGGTCGTCGGCGGGCGGGAAGGCGACGAGGGCCTTGAACAGGAACCGGTCGAGCTGCGCCTCGGGGAGGGGATAAGTGCCCTCCTGCTCGATCGGGTTCTGGGTGGCCATGACGAGGAAGGGCCGAGGCAGCGGGTGGCTGTCTCCACCGAGCGTGACTGAACGCTCTTGCATCGCCTCCAGCAGGGCCGATTGGGTCTTGGGTGTCGCCCGGTTGATCTCGTCAGCGAGCAGCAGGTTGGAGAAGATCGGCCCCTCGTGGAACACGAACTCGTCGCGTTGGAGGACGTTGGTGCCGAGGATGTCGGCTGGCATCAGGTCGGGGGTGAACTGGATCCTGCCGAACTCGACGGCCAGCACCTTTCCGAGCGTGGCGAGGAGCTTGGTCTTGCCGAGGCCGGGCACGCCTTCGAGGAGGACATGGCCCTCACACAGCGCGCCGATGAGGACGGTATCGACCAGGTCCCGTTGTCCCACGATCACCTTGCCGACTTCGGAGCGGACGGCGGCGATCGCCTCGGCGAACTGCTGGGGTGTGATTTCGTCGTTCATGTGCTCCTCATGGTTGGAGATTCGTGAAGTAATCGCGGACGACGTCGCGCACCGAAGGCGGGACGACGAGAGAGTCGAGCGACCGCAGGGCTCGCTCCTGGTACTCCGCAAGACGATCGGTGTAGGGGACGAGGGGCAGGTTCTGTACGCCTCCCCTCCCGTCGGTGGTGCCTTCCACTTCTCCGGGGTCGTCGCCACCGCCGAGATCGACCTGCTCGCGATCACCGAGGGCCTCGTCGACGGGATCGAACACCCCCGACCGGTCCGGCCCCGCCGCCGGGTCCTCGTCGCCGGTCCCGCCCGGGCCCATGCCCCCGCTTCCGGTTCCGCTGCCCGGCCCCGCCCCCTGCTGGCCGCCGGCCCCCTGGCTGCCTCCCCCGCCGCCGCCTTGACCTTGGCCCTGCCCCTGGCCCTGGCCCTGGCCCTGACCTTGACCCTGGCCCTGACCTTGACCCTGGCCCTGACCTTGGGCCTGCCCCTGGCCCTGGCCCTGGCCTTGCCCCTGCCCCTGGCCTTGACCCTGCCCCTGACCTTGACCTTGGGCCTGTTGGCCCTGTCCGGCCAGACGCCGCTGAGCCTCGCCCAACTCCCCGGCCGCCCGGGCAGTCGCCTCCTGATCGGCGGCCGCGGAGTGGGCCTCTTCGACGGCCTCGGCGGCTCGCTCGAGGGCTTCGGCCGCCTCGGAGGGGTCGGCCTGTCCACTCGCCACTCGTTGCAGGGCTTCTGCGGCCTCGCTCAAAGCCTGAGACAAGGCCGGGTCGACCCCGGCGGCGTCTGCCGCCCTCCCCTCGAGCTGAGAGATGGCATCCGCCAGCGCAGGCTGTTCCCCGGCTTGCAATCGGGACGCCAGGTCACGCATCTGCTCGGCGGCCGAATCGCCCTCTCCGATCGGCTGCTGGCTGAACGACGCCTCCAGCCCGGCGAGACCCGTCCGTTTGGCCAGAGCCGCCGGGTCCAGCGCCTCCGTCAGCTCCTGGCGAGTCTCCCCCAAGGCTTCGAGAGCGCTTTCGATGTTCTCTGCCCGACCCAGCTCCTCGAGGAGCGCCTCCAGCCGATCTGTCACCTCTTCGGGAACCTCTTCCGCCAGTTCCTCGATGCGGTCCGCCTCCTCGGCTATCGCCGCCTGGGCTGCTCTCCGCTCGGCGAGGGCGACGTCGGCCGGCGACGGTGTGAAGACGAGGGCCAACAGGGCGACCACCGAGACGACCGAAAGCACCAGCACGCGCCGGTCGGGGACCAGGGTCGCCACTCCCCGGGCGTCCCGGGCTTCGGCCCATGCCGAGGCCTGGGAGATCTGGCGGCGGGCGAGGGGGTCGGGCTCGGGATCCGCGGCCAGCTCGAGCGCCGTCGTCACCTGGTCGAATCCACCCAGTCGACGGTCCACGGCGATGGCGGCCCTCTGGATGCTGGGGCGTCGCAAGATCGACCACACGACTGCCGCCAACAACGCCACCCCGACCAGGCCGAGAGCGACCGGGTCCGCCCACTCCAGGACCCACTGGCGCGCCACGGCGGCCAGGGCGGCACCCACCGCGGCGGCCACCCCGATCCACCCGGCGAGGCGCCGCGTCAGGCCTGCCGCCAGCAGGCGCCGCCGGGCGGCCGAGACGATGCGCCGGATCGACTCAGGAGCCATTGGCCCTCCGCAGCGGACGTATCCGCGACGCTGGAGCCGTCACCCGCCGGGTGGCACCCACCAGAGCCACGAAGATGATCAACACGTAGATACCCACCGTGAACATCCACACCGGGGGCCGTCGCAGAGGAAGAGCGCGGGCCATGTCGGGACCTAGATCCATTCCGAACCCGAACGCCTCGAATCCCTGACGCTGGAGGAGGAGGACTTCGACGATGTCGAACGGAGTGCCACTCAGGCCGTCACTTCCCAGCGGGTCGACGACGGCCGACACCATCCCCACATACGGGTTGGGCAGGATCGACACGATCTCCCGGCCGTTGGGTGGGAAGGCGAGCCCGTCGGAGAAGATCAGGAGTTCGCCCGCCATCGCCGCCAGCGTGATGAAAGCCAGCACGAACGACCAGGTGTAGGCGGAGGCGACGGCCCCCCGAGAGGAGCGGGCCCGCGACGACGCCCAGATCCCGACACTCCCCAGCATCAGGGCGGTGAGGATCACCATCCCCAGCCCCGCCAGCAGGTCGGTGATCCTCACGCCCCCGAACAGGAGTGGCACGGCGACGACGGGCGCCACCGACACGAGGAGGAGTACGAAATACGACATCGACGACCACAGCTTCCCGAGCACGATCTGCAGCGGGGAGAGCTGGGTCACCTGGAGCAGATGGAACGTCTGGCGCTCCCTCTCCCCGACGATCGACAGCGACGTCAGGCCGGGGACGATCATCACCACCCCGGTCATGAGGAGGAACAGCATCCCTTCGTAGATGAAGCGGCCCATGTAACCGCCCGCCACCGCCTGGCCCAGCCCGAAGGCGTCCCGGGCCGTGTATTGGGCGATGATGTAGACGAGGTAGCCGATCAAGCCCACGCCCAGGACCCAGAGGGTGACGAAGATCGGGGCCCGGCGTCCCCGGAACCGTTCGCGGACCTCGCGGGCGAGGACCGGATTCAAAGAGAGATTCACTGCGCCGCCTCCTCTTCCTGGGTGAGTTGGAGGAACAGTTCCTCCAATCCGGCGGCTTCGACTCTCCACTCGTAGACCGTTATCCCGGCTTGCACCAGTTCAGCCAGGAGGCCCGCAGAGGTGTCGTCGTCGCCGGCGAGGACGAAGTCGAGGCGTTGGCGCTCGATCGACGCCTCCGACACCTCGGGCCGGGCGCCGAGCAGGTCGAGGGCATGGTCGACGTCCTCGTCAGCCAGCCGGACCCGGACGCGGCGGGCACCCGTGAAGGCGCCGCGGATCGTCTCCATTTCGCCCTGGGCTTTGACCACGCCTTCGTCGATGACCCCCATGTGAGTGCAGATGCCCTCGAGCTCGGCGAGGATGTGGGAGCTGATCAGGATCGTCTTCCCCAGCCGATGCAGCTCGGCGATGAGCTCCCGCAGCTGGACCCGGGCACGGGGATCGAGTCCCGACGCCGGCTCGTCGAGCACGAGCAACTGAGGGTCGTGGACCAAGGCCCGGGCCAGCGAGAGCCGTTGTTTCATGCCGCGGGAGAGCGTGTTGACGTCGGCGTCGGCCTTGTGCGACAGGTCGACGAGAGCCAACAGGTCGAGCACCACCGCCCGACGCTTGGCGGCCGGCACGCCGTGCACGGCGGCGAAGAACTCCAGGTACTCGTAGGCATTGAGGCTGTCGTAGAACCCGAAGAAGTCCGGCATGTAACCGAGGTGCTGGCGCACGACGTTCGGCTCCTTCTCGGGATCCGCCCCGGCGACGCTCACCACGCCGCCGTCGCGGGCGAGGAGGGAGCTGAGGATGAGCATGGCCGTGGTCTTGCCGGCGCCATTCGGCCCGATCAGCCCGAACACACTGCCTTCCGGCACGGTCAGGTCGAGGCCTTTGAGCGCCATGACGTTCCCGTACCGCTTTTCGACAGCCTGGAGCTCGATCACGACGCCTCCCACACGAGCGAAAGGTCGTTCGGGCTCATCGGGTTGTCCCCGAACTCGTTCTGGCCGACGAGACGCACATACACCTCTCCATCAGGGGAAACGGCCTGAGGAGGCAGCGGGTTCTGTATCTCGAAGGGCTCGAAGGCGGCCGCCTCCCAGTTCCAGGCTTCGTACGCAGCCGGGGCCATGCCGAACCGCTGCTCGTTGACGAGCCGCACCGACAGCTGCGGGTCGGGGAGCCGGAAGCGCACCGTCATCTGGTCCGTCGAGACGACCCGTTGCACTCCCCAGTCCAGCCAGTTGATGAAACCGACGCCGACGACGCTGGCGGGCGCCGACGTCGCGGAGCCGCTGTCCACCATGCCGGCCTCGATCAGCACCAGCGTCGGGCCGGACAGGTCCGCCGGTCCGTCGGCCACGGACACACCCGGCCGGTAGTCGTCGGTGAGGCCCACGAAGTAGACCGAGTCGCTGTCGGTTTTCGTCCACAGAACCTCTGACAGGGGCCACAGGCTGTTGGCGCGAGCCGGATCCTCCCAGAGCTGGTGGCGGTTCATCAGATTGTCGATGAATGTCATGCCGAAATCGGCGCCGGCCCGCGGCACAGGGACGGATCCGGATGAGCCCGCTGCCAGGTCCCCTCCTGCCACCGTGGAGCCGCCATGTGCGATCGCTCCCCATCCCCAAAAGTCCAGCGGAGAGCCGTTCTCCACAGTCAGCTGACCCTCGGCCACGCGGACCCGAGGTAGCTCGAACCCGGGGTCGGAGGTGAGGAGCCCGACCCCCGTGAAGCCGAGTTGGTCCAGCTCCAGGGTCGCCGCGCCCTCTCCCTCCAGGCGAAGCTCGGTGGTGGCCGACCCGAAGAGCGAAGGCTCGGGAAAGACGGTCCCCCCGTCGAACGTCAGTCGCCGCTCACCCGCCACGCCGGCCGCCACCATCACCGCCGACCGGGCGACGACGGATCCGTCGTCTGTCACCACCGAGGCGTGGGTCAGGTTGGTTCCGGCGATGCGCTGGCGGCCGGCCACCCAGAATCCGACGACGGCGAGCACCGACAATGCCGGGATCGTCACCCAGGCCCAGTCCCGCTTCTTGATCTTGGAGAGGACGATGAAGTTGACCGGGCCGACGACGACAGCGAAGGCGAGTATGGCTGCGAGGAGCCACGGAATCTCCGGCACCTGACGGGATCCCGCCTCGGACGCCGCCCTCAGGAGGGCAGTGGGATCCTGGAACTGCCACTCGGGGGTGTGGGCCAGGTCGAGGGGCACCGGGCGGAGGATCTCCGACCAATCGGCGTCGCTCCGGCTGAGGAGCGACTCGACGACGATCACCGTTCCGGCGCCATCCCGGCTGCGGCTCACCCCCTGCACACCCATGGGCACCGTGTCGGTCACCTCTGTCGCCAGCGACGCGTCGACGACCACCGCTCCCCCGGCTCCGGCCCAGTCGAGCGCCGCTGCCAGGCCTTCTTCGCCTCCCCGCCCGACCACCAGGTAGTCGAGCACTTCGAGTTGAGAGGGCGACACGTCGGTCGGGACGGCGAAGGCCGCCACGGGGCGTCCCGTGACGACGGTTCGGATCCTGCCCAGCGTGTCGACGAGGTCGGGGGCACCCAGGACCCCGACTACGAGCTCGGACTTTCCCGGATGGCGCACGGTGACCGACTCGCGGGCGAGACTGTCACCGTCGTTCGCCAGGACCTCGACGGTGAGGCGGGTGCCGTCGGTCAAGGGCGGGACGGTGAGGTCGTATCGCTGCTCCGAGCCCGCCGGCACCTCGATAGGCCGGGAGACGGAGATGCCGGAACCGGTGAGGCGGACGCGCCCGCTGATCAGCACCTGGCTGGACACGGTGACGGCGACCCCACTGGGCAGGTCGGGCGACGTGTAGCCCCCGAGGCCGAGGTCGACGGAAATCGCCGGTCCCCCGGGCGACTCGTTCGATTGGGCGGCATCGGTTTGGGCTGTATCGGATTGGGCCCCGACAGGAAGGGCACCCAGGCCCAAGGCAGATGCCAACACGAGCACCGTCGCGAGAAGGGTTTTGACCACGGGCATGAGACGTCCTGGAAGACTCGCAGGTTCCCCAGCCGTGGTCTAGCGCCAACCGGCCGGGTCCAGGCGACGGTGGGAGCTCGGTGGCGGGAGCCGGATCAGTAGTAGGGGTTGGTGCCCGCCGAGTGATCGGTCACGTCCACCACCGCCCCGAGCTCGGGGATGGTCTCCTTGAGGATCCGCTCGATGCCCTGACGCAGGGTCGCCGCCGCCAGGCCGCAGCCCTGGCAGCCGCCCATCATCCGCAGGTATGCCGTGTCGCCGTCGACAGAAACGAGCTCGGCGGCGCCGCCGTGGGCGGCGATGGCCGGGTTGACCTGGTTGGTGAGGACATGCTGGACCTTCTCGGCCAGAGGCCCGGTCAGGTCCCCCTTGGGAGCGGCCATGGGAGGCGGAGCCGGCGTATTCGGGTTGTTCATCGTGAGGCCCTGGGGCGAGAGCTCCAGCGCCGCACCCGACAGGTTGGGGACATCCGCTTCGGGGATGATCACCGCCAGGTCGCCGTGGTACTCGAGGCGCTCGTCTTCGGCCCGATCGGCCACGGGAACGAAAGCCAGGTCGTAGCTGAACTGGAGTCCCATCACACCCCCGATGGCGATTCGAAGGGCGTACTCCTCGTCGCCGGGCTCCTGATCGCGCAGCGTGATGATCATTTCGAGCGCGTCAGGGGCGATGGAGAGGACACGAGTTGCCGTGTCGGTGCTGGCGTGGGTGTGGGTGGTGGTGGATTCGCTCATCGGTGAGGCCAGTGTACCGGCCTCACGGGATTTCACACAGCTCCGTGTTGGAAAATCAGATGGAGAGGACCCCGTGGATCTCCTCCATCCGCCGGACGCGGTCGATGGTCACCTGGCTGGAGCCGTCGAGCAGGGCCTCGGTCTCCTCCAGGACATCGGGGATGGGGAAGAGCCTTATCCAGCTGTCGCTGGTCTGGATGCCGTCTCCTTCGAAGTTCCAGCCTGCCATCACGTCCGTGTGCCCGTCGAGGACGGCGTTGACCGCCACGAGCCCGAACCGGCCGGCGAGCATCCGGTCCCGGAAGGACGGGTTGCCGCCTCGAACGACGTGCCCGAGGATCGTGCCCCGGACCTCGATCTCGGGGTCCGACCCGATCTCCTGTCGAACCCGGTCGACGAGCTCTTCGGTGGGGATCTGCACGCCTTCCGCCTTGAGGATGAGCACCCGGCGCTTCTCGCGGGAGGCGTCGAAGCTCTGGCGGAGCACGTCGACGACCGCCTTGACGATCTCGTCCGGGCTCCGACCCTGCTCGGGGAGCAGAACGGCGTCGGCGGCCGTGGCCACGGACGCCGCCATCGCCAGGTACCCGGAGTTGCGGCCCATCACCTCGACGATGAAGGCGCGGTGGTGGGCGGCGGCGGTGTCGGAGATGCGGTCGCATGCCTCGACGATCGTGTTGAGCGCAGTGTCCACGCCGATGGACTCCCGCGTGAGGCCGATGTCGTTGTCGATCGAGGCGGGGATGCCGACCACGCGGACGCCGTGCTCGAGATGGAGATGATGGGCGCCCTCCATCGTGCCGTTGCCCCCGATCACGATCAGCCCTTCCAGCGAATACTCGGCGTAGGTGGCTGCGGCCTGGGACCGGCCCTCGCGGGTCATGAACCGCGGCGAGCGAGCGGTGCCGAGGACGGTGCCACCGAGCCCTCCCGAGTACTCCACGTCGGGCATCGGGCTGAGGGTGGTCCCCTTCCCGGCGCGCCGGGTCAGGGGCCGGAAGCGGCCGTCGATCAGGCCGTCGAAGCCATTGATGATGCCCCAGACGGGGGTGTCGCGGGCGGCCGCGACCTTGGTCACGGCCCTGATCGCCGCGTTCATGCCCGGGGCATCGCCTCCGCTCGTCAGTACACCGATGGCCACGTGATCAGGGTACCGGCCCGAAGGCCGGATGAGGTTTCAGGCGGCGGCGCCCAGGACCTCGGCGATCCGCTCCTCGTCGAGCGTCTCCTCCTCGAGGAGGGCGGCGACGAGCCGCTCCAGGGCGCCGCGGTTCTCCTCCACGATCCGGCGGGCATCGTCGAGCGCCTCGCTCAGGAGGCGGGCGACGTCTTCTTCGATCGCCCGAGCGGTCTCGGGGGCGATCGGCTGGGTGGAGTCGTGGATGAACATCGGGCCGAGGCTGCCCATGCCGTAGTTGGTGACCATTTCTCGGGCCAACTGGCTGGCTGACGCGAAATCGTGGGCCGCTCCCGAGGTGATGTCGTCCCCCAGCAGGATCTCCTCGGCGGCCCGGCCACCCATCATCGCCCGCAGCGACGCCAGTGCTCGCCGCTTCGTCATGAACGACCCTTCTGGGGGCGTGAAGTGGGTGACGCCTCCGGCTCGTCCACGCGGCACCACGGACACCTTGTGGGGTCGGTCGGCGTCGGGCTGCACGAAGGCGCACACCGTGTGACCCGCCTCGTGGTAGGCGACGATCAGCCGATCCTTCTCGGTGGGAACGGCCGACCGGCGCTCCAGCCCGAGGACGATGCGGTCGAAGGCCGTCTCCAGGTGCTCACTGGTGACCGCATGGTCGGAGGTGCGGGCGGCGAACACCGCCGCCTCGTTCACGAGGCGCTCGAGGTCCGAGCCGGAGAAACCCACGGTGCGGGCGGCGAGCGACGACACATCGATGGCGTCGGCCGCCTTCACCGCCCCCAGGTGGATTTTGAGGATCCGCTCCCGGCCGGCGCGATCGGGAAGGCCCACGTGGATGTGACGGGTGAACCGGCGCAGCAGTGCGGCGTCGAGCACGTCGGATCGGTTCGTGGCCGCCATGACCACGATCGGCTCCCGGTTCTTGTAGAAGCCATCGATCTCGGTGAGCAGCTGATTGAGGGTGTTCTCCCGCTCCTCGTTGCCGTTCGCCGCGGCCGCTCCCCGCCGCCGTCCGACGGCGTCGATCTCGTCGATGAAGATCACCGCCGGGGCGGCTTTGGCAGCCCGCTCGAAGAGGTCACGCACGCGCTTGGCGCCGACGCCGACGAACATCTCGACGAACTCGGAGGCGGAAACGGCGAAGAACGGGACCTTGGCTTCCGCTGCGGCCGCTCTGGCCAAGGCGGTCTTTCCGGTCCCCGGAGGTCCTTCGAGGAGCACGCCCCGGGGCGGCTTCGCCCCCAGCCGCTCGAAGCGCTCCGGATCGGAGAGGAAGTCGACGACCTCGGACACCTCGACGATCGCCTCGTCGAGGCCGCCCAGGCGCTCGAACCCGAAGTCGGGGACCTCGGCGGGCTTGGCGGCCCGGGCGGACACCGCTACCCCACCCGTGCGGGCGCGGGTGACGACGAACCACGCCACGAGGGCGAGCAGCGCCAGCGGCACCAGGGTGGCGGCGATGTCCGCCGCCGACGATTGCGGCGGCTGCACCTCGAAATCGGGAGCGTGGGCCCGCAGCTGCGTGAGGAGCGACTCCTCGGCCGCCTCGAGGTAGCGGTAGCGGTAGGTGAACCATCCGTCCTCGTCGCGGCCGGTGCCCCACACGGTTCGCGTGTCCGGGCTGATGTTCACCTCTTCGATCACGCCCCCGGTGAGAGCGGCCGTGAACTCTGTCTCCGTGTAGGTCTCGACGCGTTGACGCATGGCTGTCGCCGCGATGACCGAGAGCGCCATGACCCCGACTGCGATGACCGCCACCCACGGGCGGCGACGCAGAAACGAGAGGAAGGCGGAGAGCCGGGACTCACCCATGACGACTCCAGTCGTCCACAGGGGGCGGGGACATAAGACATGAGATGAGCGATTCGAGAGACATGGGGTTGGGGCTTCGGCTTGCGTTTTCGACTGGCGACCGGCGGGGGATCGTCCGGCCGTGACGTCTCCCGCTTGGACCGGACCCGAGGGGACATCACGGACCTGATGAGGCCTAGTCACTTGATCGCCACGCCGGCGGGTGGACTTGAGCGAAAGTACCCCAGATCTGGAGTCACACAAAACTCGGCCTTCAGGCCGAAAGACACCGTGTGCCAACATCGGCACATGCAGCATCTCACGGCGGAGAAGATGTGGTCGATACCCCGGGTGGGGGCGCCCAAGGCGGTAGGCGACCACACCCTGATCGTGCCGGTCACCGAATACGACCCGGGCACCGACGAGGCCACCACCACCCTCCATCGCGTCGACCCCTCCTCGAACGAGACCCGCCGTTACGCCTCCGGCCGGATCTCGTCGGTATCGGTGGCGCCGGACGGCGCACGGATCGCCTTCCTGAAGAAGGTCGACGAGCACGACCAGGTCCACATCCAGCCCCTGGACGGCGGTGAGCCGTGGATGGCGACGGAGCTCCCGCTGGGCGCGGTCGGCGTGCGTTGGATGCCGGATGGCCGTCTCATCGCACTGGCGACGTTGTGGGCCGAGCATCCCGACCTGGAGGCGACCGAGACCTACGAGCCGGACGAGCGGATGACGGCGCGGGTCACCGAAAACGCCATCTATCGCTATTGGGACACCTGGCTGGACCGGGTGTATCACCCCGTGATCATCGATCCCGACGCCGGTGTGGTGCGAGATCTGCTTCCCGGGTCGACCCGGTTCTGGCGCTGGCCCAACGTGCACCACCCGATCGAGGACCTCGACGCGTCCCCCGATGGCTCGCTCATCGCCCTGTGTATGGACGACTCCGAGCCGCCTCACCGGCTCCTGAGCTTTTCGATCTTCCTGGTCCGCCCGGACGGATCGGAGCTGCGGCGCCTCGACACCGAAAGGCCCGGCAACAGCCATCGGCCCCGTTTCTCGCCCGACGGCTCAGTTCTGGTCTACGGCTACCAGGCAGAGCCCGACCACTACGCCAGCCCGATGCTTCTGATCCGCCACGATCTCCGGACAGGAGAGGAGCGCCAGCTGATGCCGGATTGGGACCGCTCCCCGGAAGGCTGGATCTTCGACTCGGAAGGCGACCTCCTCTTCACCGCCGAGGATCGCGGCCGGAGCCGCCTGTGGCGCCTCCGCGAGGGCGCCGACGAGCCGGAGGCCTTGACGTCCGACGGCTGGGTGTCCGACCCGACTCAGACGGGCGACGGGACGGTGTACGTGCTCGCCCATTCCCTCTCCACACCGCCCGAGGTGCACCGCGTAGAGGATGGAACCGAGCCGGTCACGTCCTTCTGCGCCGCGGCATGCGAAGCATCGACCCTCGGCGAGGTGCGGGAGATCGAGTTCGAGGGCGGCCGCGGCGACCCGGTCCAGATGTTTCTCGTCGACCCGCCCGGTGCCGACCCCCGAGAGGCCTTGCCTCTCGTGCACATGATCCATGGTGGGCCCCACGGCTCTTTCGGCGATGCCTGGCATTGGCGGTGGAACGCCCAGGTGGTGGCCGCCGCCGGCTACCGGATCGCGCTGGTGAACTTCCACGGCTCGACCGGATGGGGAGACGCCTTCGCCCGCTCGATCCACGGTGCCTGGGGCGACCTGCCTTTCCTCGACATCGAAGCCGCCACCGACCATCTGGTCGCCGAGGGTTTGGCCCACCCCGAGAAGCTGGCGGTGACCGGGGGCTCGTACGGCGGCTATCTCGTCGCCTGGATCACGTCTCAGACCGACCGCTATGCGGCGGCCGTGGCCCATGCCGCCGTCACCGACCTCGCCGCCATGTACGCCAGCGACGACACCCGCGGGTTGGGCCGAGCGTTCGGCGCGGAGCCGTGGGAAGACCCCGCCCGGGTGGCGGAATTCAGCCCTATCGAAAAGGCCTCGGGTTTCTCAACTCCCACTCTCGTGATCCATGGCGATCGTGACGCCCGCGTCCCCGTCGACCAGGGCCTGGAGTTGTATGGGATGCTCATCGCCAAAGGCGTGCCCGCTCGGCTGGTTTCCTACCCCAACGAAAACCACTGGATCCTGAGCCGGTCGAACAGCATCCGTTGGTACGAGGAGTTCCTCGGCTGGTTGGAGAGGTGGCTGTGAACCCTAACCCTCAACTAGAACTCGAGGTCTTACGCGCACATTCGCGCGTAAGACGATTTTGTCATTCATGACCGTCGTGATCTTTTCCGGTGGCGAGCCCCTCCCCTCCTCCCTGGCAGGGGAGATACCCGACGACGCCTATCTGATCGCCGCCGATTCGGGCCTCGACACGGCGTTGTCGTGGGGCTTGGATGTGGACCTCGTAGTCGGGGACCTCGACTCGGTGAGCGCCGAGGGGTTGGCGGTCACACAGGCCGAGGTCGAGAGCCACTCACCCGACAAGGACGCCACCGACCTCGACTTGGCACTCACCGCCGCCCTGCGCCTCGATCCCGACCGGATCGTCGTCCTGGGCGGCCAGGGGGGCCGATTCGATCATCTCCTCGGCACCATCCTCCTCCTCACCTCCGAGCGATGGGCCGAGGTGGATATGGAATGGGTCGCCTCTCGGGGACGGGTCCGCGTCGTCCGCGGGGGGGTCACGCTCCACGGCTCCGTCGGGTCCCTCCTGACCCTGCTGGCGGTGAACGAACCGGCCGTCGGCGTCTCCACATCGGGGCTGCGCTGGAACCTCGCCAACGCCACGATCCATCCGGGTTCGACGTGGGGCGTCTCGAACGTGTTCACTGCCCCGGTCGCCACGGTGCAGCTGAAGAGCGGCCTGCTGCTCGCCGTCCAGCCCGACGTGGCGTGACCGCTAGAGCCCGGCGGCGACCGCCGGATCCAGATCCTCGAAGGCGGCGAGGTACTGGCGCCGCTCCGCGGTGAGCCGCTCCACGATCGCTTCGTATTCGAGGCTCCGGCCCTGCCGCTCGTACAGGCGCCGGGGTTGCAGCAGCTCGACGTCGTCGACTCCCGGCACCGACGCAGCCACCTCGTAGCGGAAGTCGGGATCGGTCTCCCACTCGATCTTGCCCTCGACGATGGCGCTGACGATCGCCGAGGAATCCGGGATGCGCACCTTCTTCGCCCGGTCGTCGCCGTCGCCGGCTGCCCCGACCTGGCCGGTGTTCATCAGGTACACCTCGAGGCCGGGCATCGTGTCGAGCAGCTCGAGGAGTCGGTTGCCCTGCCAGGCGTCGTCGTTGAAGAAGAACGGGTTGGTGCCCGGCACCCGCAGGCTCTTGCCTGCCTCGGCCGCGCCTCCGGCGGAGGTGCCTTTGGTCTCCCCGAGCATGAAATAGGCGGCGGCCTGGTCGCGGTCGAGACGCGCCACCGCGGGGATGATGTGGTCCGACCGGTTGAGGATGAGGAGGTACCGGGCGGGCGGGAGGTCGAGCGGGCTGCGATGCTCGATGTGCGCCAGCGGGAACGTGCACCGGCCGTTGGCGGTGTAGCTGTCGTCGAAGAAGTCCACTTTGCCGTCCGGCCCGACCGCGACGTTCTCCAGCCACGCCTCGCGGTGGGTGGCGCCGGCGTAGATCGTCGGCTCGTCGTCGGGGTCGAGGCCGTAGGTCTTGGCGAAGCAGCCGTTCTCCGTGGTGTAGATCACTCCGCCGGGCATCAGGGCGACGAAGTCGTCCTGGACGGGCAGGGAGCCGAGTTGCCGCCGGAAGGTGGTGGTCGTCTTGCCGGTGCCCGACAGGCCGATGATCAGCATCGAATGCTCCGTGCCGTCGGGCGTGCTCTCGGCCGGGAACGTCTTCAACCCGGCGTGAAGCGCCAGACCGCCCTGGTCGTAGACAAGACGGTTCCACATCCGCAAGCCCCCCATCTTCGACTCGCCGAAATAGTCGGAGCCGAAGACCCGGGTCACCCAGTTGTCGAGGTCGACGATGATGAGCCGGTCGTTGGGCTTGCCGGGTGCGGGAAGACCCGGCGTGTAGATGACGGTGAACTCTGGCCGCCACTCCTCGTCGGGCGGGAAATAGAGGTGGCGCTGCATCGCGGCGATGTTGGGCTGGGTCTTCTCGATGATCAGACGGCATCCGGTCCTGAACTTCGGGTCCGGTCCGATATAGCCGTCGACTACGACGACGTCCTTGTCGGCCAGATACTCGTCCTGGCGGCGGGCCCAGTCGGCCGCCTCGTCGCGGCTGATTCGGTTCTTTTTGATGTCGACGTCTGAGACGAAGAACGTCGACGGGTTGAGGCGGGCGGTGACTTCGGACTGGTAGTTGATGTTGTCGAACTCGGTGACGCTGACCCGCGGCATCAGCTCGAGAGCCCACTCCCGGAGCTCTTCGCCGGCTGGATTCTCTTCCACGGACCTGACTGGCGGCAGTTCGATCAAGCGACTTCTCCTCTCCGAAGTGCTCCGATGGTATGCGTCACGGCTGACTTACCGACCAGTCAGCCGTACACCTCGGGGTTGGCGCACGCCGGCATCTGCTCGCCACCGAGTGCCGCCTCCAGGTTGTCGATCGCCATCTGGGCCATCGCCCGCCGGGTGGACACGCTGGCCGAGCCGAGATGGGGGATCACGAGCACGTTGGGGAGGCCGAGGAGCGGATGGTCGGGAGGCAGCGGCTCGGGTTCGGTGACGTCGAGTGCGATCCGCAGCCTGCCGCGGCGGGCTTCCTCGGTGAGCGCCTCGTGATCGATCAGACCGCCCCGGGCGATGTTGACGAGAGTCGCCCCGTCTCGCATTCGGGCCAGAGCGGTGGCGTCGATCATGTGCCGGGTTTCGGAGGTGAGCGCGGTGGCGAGGACGACGTGGTCGGCCCGGCTCAACAGCTCGTCGAGGGGCACGCGCTCGGCGGGGAACGAAAAGTCCTTCGGGCTGCGCGACGTGTAGATGACCTCCATCTCGAAGCCCAGCGCTCCCCGGCGCGCCACGGCCTGGCCGATCCTGCCCATGCCGACGATCCCAAGCCGTGTCCTCCACAGGTCGCCGCCCAGGAGATAGTCGGGGTCCCACTCTCCGACGTGGCCCGCTCTCAGATCGTCGCGGCCTTCGGACAGACGGCGGGTGGCAGCGGCGAGGAGGGCGAAGGCGGTGTCGGCCGTCGTCTCGGTGAGCACTCCGGGCGTGTGACCCACCGGGATGCCCCGGGCGGTGGCCGCCGCCAGGTCGATGTTGTCGACCCCCACCGCCATCTGGGAGATCGCCCGCAGGTTCGGGGCGGCCGCCAACAGCTCGGCGTCGATGGCGTCTACCAGCATGCACAGGAGGCCCTCGACATCGGCCACCGCCGCGATCAGCTCTCGACGCGGCATGGGCCCGTCCCCCGGCCACACCTTCCAAGACGGGTCCAGGGCGGCATCGGCGCCGGCGGGCAGGCGATGGGTGACCAGGACCTGGGGCTTCAACCCCTTGCCACCTCCCGCCAGGGAAGGTCTTTGTCGACACGCGGCTCGCCGGGGAGGCCTAGTACCCGCTCGCCGAGGATGTTCTTCATGATCTCGGACGTGCCGCCTTCGATCGAGTTGGCCCGGGCTCGCAGGTAATTCATCTGCGGGCTGCGCCGTCCCATCGCCGCCTCGTCGGGCACCCGGAAGGCGTACGTCTCGGGGTAGAGCATCCCTTCCGGGCCCATGAGGTCCACGCAGAACGAGTAGATGCGCTTGTTGAGGTCGGCCCAGTGGAGCTTGGCGGTCGAGCCCTCGGGCCCGGGCGTTCCGGCGCTCCGGGCCTGCGCTGCCCGCACGTTGGTGAGGCGGAGCGCCTCCGCCTCTACCCACAAGCGCATCAATTCGTCACGTTTTGCGGCATCGCCGCCGTACGACTTCCACAGATCGACGGCCATGCCGATGGCGCCCTCCCCTCGTCCCGGCACGGCGGAACCGATGGCCACCCGCTCGTTCATCAACGTGGTGAGCGCCACCCGCCAGCCCTCTCCCACGCCCCCCAGGCGGTAGGCGTCGGGGACCCGGGCCTCGGTGAAGTACACCTCGTTGAACTCGGCTTCCCCGGTGATCTGGCGCAACGGCCGCACTTCGACCCCGGGCTGGTCCATGTCGATGATGAAGTACGTGAGGCCTTTGTGCTTGGGCACGTCGGGATCGGTGCGCGCCAGGAGCATCCCCCATTTGGCGGTGTGGGCCAGCGTGGTCCACACCTTCTGGCCGTTGACGACCCATTCGTCGCCGTCGCGGACCGCCCGGGTGGCGAGGCCGGCCACGTCGGATCCGGCGGACGGCTCGGAGAACAGCTGGCACCAGATCTCCTCCGCAGTGAAGAGCGGGCGGAGCCATCTCCGCTTCTGCTCTTCGGTGCCGTGGGTGACGACCGTCGGCGCTCCCATCCCGTATCCGATCACGTTGCGGGACTGGTTGGCGCGCGAGACGCCGGCGGAGTCGAGGCGCTCGTAGACGAGCGGCTGGAGAGCCGGTGAGACACCGAGCCCTCCGTAGCCGGGCGGGAAATGCACCCACGCCAGCCCGGCGTCGAACTGGGCACCCCAGAAGGCCGTCTCGTCGGCGGGGTCGTTCTCGGCGAAGAGCCGGTCGAGAGCCGCGGTGACCTTCTCCCGTTCCGTCTCGAGTGTCATGGCGTGCTGCCCTCCAGTGTCGAGCCGAGGAGCTGCAGTTCCTCGGTGGCGCTCGCAAGGATGCGGAACCCTTCAGTGTCCCGGATCTCGTCGAGATGGGCGGCGATGTCCTCGGCCTCGACCCGTTCGGGCGAATACCAGCCGGGGGTGACCGCGACGAAGAACCGGGCGAAGCGGCCCCCTCCCGCCGAGAAGACCTCGTGGGTGACGGCGCATTCCTCAGAGGCGAGATAGGCAACCATGGGGGCCACCAGGCCGGGGTCCATCTTCTCGGCGAACGGGCCGAGCAGGTCCTCGGTCATACGGGTCGCTGCCACCGGGGCGATGACGTTGGACTTGATCCCGTATTTGGCGCCTTCGATCGCCAAGACGTTGGACAGGCCGACGAGGCCCATCTTGGCGGCGCCGTAGTTGGCCTGGCCGAAGTTGCCCAGGATCCCGGCGTTGGAGGACGCGAACACGAACCGCCCGTAGCCCTTCTCCTTCATGTGGCGGTAGGCGGGGAGGGACACGTGGAACGCACCGCGGAGGTGAACGTCGAGCACGGCATTCATCTCCTCCAGGGTCATGTTGGCGAAGCTGCGGTCGCGGAGGATGCCGGCGTTGGAGACGACGACGTCGACGGAGCCGAAGGTGTCGATCGCCCTCTGCACCGTCTGCGCCGCCTGCTCGGGATCGGCCACCGAGCCGTAGTCGGCGACGGCTTCTCCCCCGGCGGCCCGGATCTCTTCCACCACGGCGTCGGCGGCCCGCGTGGACGATCCGGTGCCGTCGACCGCTCCCCCGATGTCGTTGACCACCACGGCCGCTCCCCTCCTGGCCAACTCCAGGGCATAGGCGCGGCCCAGCCCTCCTCCGGCGCCTGTCACGATGGCGACCCGACCGTCGAAGCTGATCGTCGTCATCTCCTTTCTCCGGAGCCCGCAGCGTACCCAGCGTCTGGCAGCCCCGCCTGATCCTGCCCCAACACCTCGTCGGAGTGCTCCCCCGGCTCGGGGATCCGCCCTGGCGGGCCGCTCCGGGTCACCGAGAACCGGGGAGCGGGGGCGGGCTGCAGGAGTCCATCTGCCTCGACGAACGTCCCCCGGTGGGCGAGATGCGGATGGCCAGGCGCCTCCGTCATCGAGTAGACCCCCACGACGCAGGCATCGGTGTCAGAGAAATGCTCCTCCCATTCGGCGCGGGTCCTCTGGGCGAATCGCTCTGCGAACAGCCGGCGCAACTCCGCCCAGCCTCCCCGATCCATCTGGGCCGGCAGCTCGTCCACCGTGAAACCGAGCCCCTCGACCAGTTGCTGGAAGAACTGGGGCTCGAGGGCGCCGACCGCCACCCATTGGTCGTCAGCCGTCCGGTAAGTGGTGTAGAACGGCGCCGACCCGTCGAACAGGTCGGCGCCCCTCTCGCCTTCCCACCAGCCGGAAGCACGCGCCCCGTGGTGCATCGCCATGAGCAGGGCCGACCCGTCGACCATGGCGGCGTCGACCACCTGGCCCTCTCCGTGGAGTTCGGCGTGGCGGAGCGCCGCCAGCACCCCGACGACGAGGAGCATCGACCCGCCTCCGAAATCGCCGACGAGGTTGAGGGGCGGGTAGGGGCGCTCCGGGGGGCCCACCGCGGCCAACGCCCCCGACACGGCGATGTAGTCGATGTCGTGGCCTGCCCGGGCTGCGAGCGGGCCGGTCTGGCCCCAGCCCGTCATCCGGCCATACACGAGACGGGGGTTGGCGGCCAGGCAGGGCTCCGGCCCGACCCCCAGCCGCTCAGCGACACCGGGGCGGAATCCCTCGATCAGCACGTGGCTCTTCTCGACGAGGCGGAGCACGGCCCGGGGCCCCTCGGGATCCTTCAGGTCGACAGTGACCGACTTCTTGCCGCGGCGCAGCACGTCGGTCCTGTCGAGAGAGGCGCCGGGGCGGGTGATCTCGATCACCTCGGCCCCCAGGTCGGCGAGCACCATGCCGGCGTGGGGCACGGGGCCGATCCCGCCCAGTTCCACCACGCGCACACCGTTCAGTGGACCCGACATGCGGCGACGATAGCTGGCAGTCGGTGACAGGCCGCCAGATCAGCTGATCTCGTCGACCCGGTAGCAGGCGACCTGGTGGTTCGGCCCGTGTTCCTCGAGGGGAGGGTGCGGATTGTTCCGGCAGACGTCGGCTGCAAAGGGGCAGCGGGCGATGAACCGGCACTCCGGCGGCGGGTTGATCGCCTTCGAGATGCCGCCCTTTATCTCGACCGGCGTGCGCTTGTAGCTGGGGTCGGGAACGGGGACGGCGGACAGCAGCGCCTTCGTGTACGGGTGCCTCGGCCGGGCCAGGACGTCTTCGGTGGGGCCGATCTCCACGATCTTGCCCAGGTACATGACCGCAATCCGGTCGCACATGTAACGGGCGACCGCCAGATCGTGGGTGATGTAGAGGTAGGAGACCTGGAGCTCCCGGGCCAGCCGGGTCATCAGCTCCATGATCGAGATCCGGATGCTGACGTCGAGCATCGACGTCGGCTCGTCGGCGACGACGAAAGTGGGGTTCATCACGAGGGCCCGGGCGATCGCCACCCGCTGGCGCTGCCCACCCGAGAGCTCGTGCGGATACCGGAAGAGGAAGTTCTCGGGCGGAGTGAGGCCCACCAGCCGCAGCAGCTCGAGGACCCGGGCCTCCCGCTCGGGCACGGTGCCGACCTTCTGGACGGCCAGAGGTTCGGACACCGTGTCGAAGATCGTTCGCCGCGGGTTCATCGACTCGTAGGGGTCCTGGAAGATCATCTGGACCCTCGAGCGGAAGTCCTTCAGCTCCGAGCGGGTGACGTGGGCGACGTCGCGTTCGTAGTCGCCGTCCCGGAACACGATCTGGCCGTCGGTCGGCTCGGTCAGCTTGACCAGCATTCGGCCCGTCGTCGACTTGCCGCATCCGGACTCACCGACGAGGCCGAGGCTCTCGCCGGGGGCGATTTCGAACGAGATCCCGTCGACGGCGTGCACGAACTCGGTTGGAGCCCGGAACATCCCCCGGGAGATCGGGAACTTCTTTCTCAGGTCACGGACTTCGAGCAGGGGTTTGGTGACAGTGGGGGCGGGCGTGACCGTCATCGGACCAATGCCTCCTCGAGGTCGGGTACCTGCTCGTAGTGCCAGCACGCCACTCGATGGCCTCCGCCGATGTCGGCCAGCGGGGGCTCTTCCATGGCGCATTTCTCCGTGGCGAACGGGCAGCGAGGATGGAAACGGCAACCCGTCGGCGGGTCGAGGAGATTGGGCGGCTCACCCTCGAGCGGTGCCAACTGCCGGCGCGGGCCGGTGATGGAGGGCGTCGACTTGAGGAGCAGGTACGTGTAGGGGTGCTTGGGACGGGCGAACACGTCCGCGGTGTCCCCGTACTCGACCAGCTTACCGGCGTACATGACACCCATCGAGTCGGTGACCTCGGCGATGACGGCGATGTCGTGGGAGATGTAGATGATCGACATCCCCATCTCGTGCTGGATCCTCTTCAACTCCTTGAGGATCTGGTCCTGCACGATGACGTCGAGAGCGGTCGTGGGCTCGTCGGCGATGATCAGCTGCGGGCTGCAGGCGAGGGCCATGGCGATGACCGCCCGCTGGCGCATGCCCCCGGAGAACTCGTGGGGATAGCGGTCCAGCATCTCGGCTGGCAGCCCCACCGCCGCGAACAGCTTTTCCATGTGCTGGCGCTGTTCGTCGTAGGTCATCTCGCCGCGGAAGTGAGTGTCCAGCACCTCTTTGATCTGGTCGCCGACGCGGTACACCGGGTTCCAGGAGTTCATGGCCCCCTGGAAGACCATGGCGATGTCCTTCCATCGGCGCGCCCGCATCTCGTTGTCCGTCAACTGGAGGAGGTCTTGGCCGTCCAGCCTGATCTGGCCCGAGATGTACTCGGCGTTCGAGGGGAGCAGCCGGAGCAGTGAGAGGGCGACCGATGTCTTGCCGCAACCCGACTCGCCGACGAGGCCGACGGCCTCTCCCTGGTGGACGGTGAACGACACGTTGTCGACCGCCGAGACTTCGCCGGCCTTGATCTTGTAGTGCATGACGAGGTCGTCGACTTCGAGGAGCGGCTTCCTCGGGTCGACGCTGCGCCCGCTCATGTCTTCGACAGAGATGACGGTCATGGATCCCCTAGCTCAACGAGCCCGCAACCGCGGGTTGACGACTTCGTCCATTCCCCGTCCGACGAGGAAGAAGGCGAACGCCATGAAGGTGACCGCCAGACCCGCCGGGAACAGCAGCCACCAGTATGTCGTGCCGCTGAGGAGGTATCCGTTCGCCTGTGCGAAATGGATCATGAGTCCCCAGCTCATCTCCACGTTCAGGAGACCGAAGAACGAGAGCGTCGCTTCGATGGCGATCGCTTCGGTGATCCCGAACATCATGTACAGGAAGGTCAGCGGCAGGACGTTGGGGACGATGTGGCGGAAGATCACGTGCCAATCGCCCCCGCCCGCCACCTTGGCGGCGTCGATGAAGGCCTTGACCTTGATCGACAGCGCCTGGGATTTCAGGACGATCGCGACGCCGCCGAACCCGTTGAGGATGCCGATGATGACGCCGAGCATCACCATGTTGATCTCCATCGCCGCGCTCATGACGATGAGCAGCGGGAGGATCGGCATCAGGAGGATGAGATCGGCGAACCTCATGAGCCCGCCGTCGATCCATCCTCCGAAGTAGGCCGCCACCGAGCCGACGGTCGTGGCGATCACCACCGAGGTCAGAGCGGCGACCACCCCGAGGAAGAACGCCGCCCGGGTGCTGAACAAGAGCTGCGAGAGGATGTCCCGCCCCTGGTTGTCGGTGCCGAGGAGGTGCGGGTACTCGCCGGTGAGGGTGGGCGGTGCCGGCTGGGTGGGGATACGAACCACTTCGCCCACGTCGACGAATGGATTCAGCCGGATGCGAGCTTCGTTGAGCTCGATCTGCGTCGTCTCGTCTGTCACCTCTTCGACGATCGTGAACTCCTGGACGACTGCGTGATGGCCGCGCAGCGGGTGGTAGATCGCCGGATCCCAGACGGTGGCCATGAGGATCGGGTGGCTGATGGCCATGAGAGCGAACATGGCGATGAGGACGAGCCCCACCATCCCCATCTTGTTTTCGCGGAACAGCGCCCAGTTCTGGCCGAGGGAACGACGCATGAGTCGCAGCCGCACCCGCCACAACGGGGTGGCGACGACCGGGCCCGTGCCCACCAACTCGTCGATGGAGGGGCTGGTGTGGAGGGTCTCGTCCGTCTCTGGCTTTACCGGCTGCCCGACACTCATGTCTGTCCCCTCACGTTATGCGAATCCTTGGGTCTAGGACGGAGTAGAGGATGTCGGCGACCAAGTGGCCGAACAAGGCGAGGACACCCGTCATGGCGAGGATGGCGGCGGCCAGGGGGATGTCCGACACCCGGATCGCCTCGAGGAGCAGCGAGCCCATCCCTGGCCAGGAGAAAACGAACTCGGTGACGATGCCGCCTCCGATCACGAAGGCCAGGGAAAGGACGAGCGACGTGGTGACCGGGAGCATGGCGTTGCGGGCGGCGTGGCGATCGCGGATCGCCTTGTCGGGAAGCCCCTTGGCCCGGGCAGTGAGGATGTAGTCGTCCTCCAGGGTCTCGAGCATGGCGCTGCGGGTGAGCAGCATGGTCGCTCCGAATGTCACCAGCCCCAGCGTGATGACCGGGAGCATGAGGTGGTGGACGATGTCGGCCGCGTAGGTCCGGCCGGGATGGAGGTACCAGTAGAGAACGAGCCCGCCCACCGACACGAGCGCCAGGAGTGAGCGGAAGCGGCCTTCCCACACGACGCTCGTGGCGAGGCGTCGCACGACCTGCCGGCCGATCGTGTAGACGAGCGCGGCGACGAAAGCCGTGACGATGAGCTCCTCGAACATGTCGTTGGCATTGAAAGGTGAGCCCTGCCACACCTGGGCGGTGATGAATCGCCCGATCGGGAACCAGCCCAGGTAGAAGCCGAACAGCCACATCATCACTATGGCGAACCAGGGATAGAACACCGTCTGGAGGAACACACCGCCGACGATGAAGGTCTGCTCGGTGGTTCCGCCCCGGCCCCAGGCGATGAGCTTGCCGCTCTTGAAGCCCATCCAGAAGGCGAGGAGGGTGGCGGTCAAGAAGAGCACGAGAGTCCGGGGCAGCGCGGCCCAGATGACATTCGACACGGGCTGTGGGTAGCGGCTGAAGCTGACTCCCCACTCACCCCGGAAGAAGTTCACCAGGTAAGTGAGGTACTGCTGCCACAGCGGACGGTCGAGACCGAGACGCTCCCGGATGTCCATCCGCACCTCTGGGGGGATGTCGGGGTTCCCAACCATGGTGTTGGTGATGTCGCCTGGCATCGCCTGGAGCAGCAGCCAGACGATCGTCAAGAAGACGACGAAGAGGACCGCCATCTGAACCAGGCGGCGGGCCAGGAACCTGGTCATCGGGCGCTTCGCTGGATCGGGAGCAGTGGATACATCGGGGGATATAGAGGAGGTGGGAGGCAGCCAAGCGGCTGCCTCCCACCTCTGGTCGGATCAGCGAGTGGTGACCAGTGCCGGCAGGAAGCCGGAGCTCTGCAGGAACTGGAGGCCCGACAGCGTCTCCGTGAACGGGAACTGGACTTCGTTGCTGTAGAACTCCAGGATGCCCGTGTCGAACAGAGGCACGTGGGGCTTGTCGGTAGCGATGATCCGCTCCATCTCCCACAGGATGTCGTAGGCCTCTTCCACCGACTGGACAGCGTTGAACTGGGTCGCGAGCTCGTCGAGCTCGGGGTTGCTGTAACCCATGTTGTTGGCGCCGGCGCCCGTCCCGAAGAACTCTCCGTGGAAAGTCGGGAAGGCGGCGTTGCCGAGCGAGTAACCCAGGATGTGCATGTCGTAGTCGAGCGGATAGTTGCCCTCGGAGTCCGGCGTGTAGTGATCGTTGATGATCTTGTTGAAGTCGGTCGGGACCGACACGACCGGAATACCGAGCTCCTGGGCGACACCGGCGATGTAGCTGCCGAACGTGGCCCGCAGCGGGTCGTAGCTGGCCGTGGGGTGGATCAGCTCCAGCTGCGGGATCGGCTCGCCATCGGGACCGATCAGACCCGAACCGGGGGTGAAGGACAGACCCTCACCGGGCTCCGACGAGATGTTGCCATCGCCATCGGCCCAACCCGGCTGCTGCTCCCAGCTGTAGCCGGCCTCGGTCAGGATGCGGATCGCTTCCGCCCGACGGGTGTCGTCGTCCATGCCCTGGCCGTTGGCCGCGCCGATCTCGGCCGCCACCTCCTCGTTGTACCAGGAAGTGTTGCCCTCAGGCAGCAGCACGTACAGGGGGAAGGCCACTCCCTGCAGGAGTTGTTCGGTGACGAACTCCTTGTTGATCAGCAGGGTGAGAGCATCCCGGAATGCGGGGTCGCTCATCGGCGCCCGGGTGTGGTTGAAGGCGAGGAACCGGTAGCCATTCGTCGGGTTGACGACGGCGGTCAGGTCCGGATTCGCCTCGACCTGCTCGCGGAAGCCCTGCTGCATGCCCAGCGGGTTGAGCAGGAAGTCCACTTCCCCGTTCGCCAGTGCCAGAACGGCCTGGTCCTGGCCGGCGTAGACCGGGTACTGGTAGTTCCGGGCGAACGGCCCGAAGGTGTAGGTCACGTCACCGGAGGTGATCTCCTCACCCATCCGGGTGTAGCTCTCGTTGGCCGTGGCCGCCGCGAAGGAGCCTTCCTGGCGCTCCGTGAACACAGTCGGGCCGGCAGCCGGAGCGCCCTGGCCGGAAGCGGCGAGGAGGGTCGCACGCGGATCGTCGGTCCCCCGCGCCTCTTCGACGACCGGGCCCCAGAAGTGCTCGGGCATGATCGGCATCAGCGGAACGCTGTTGCCGAGACCCCAGACGCCCAGACCCGGCTGCGAGTTGAAGGTCACCCGAACCGTGCGCTCGTCGACGGCTTCGACGCTCTCGACGACGTCGGCGTCGAGATAGTCCGCCCAGTTGACCGAGAGGTTGAACTCGCGAGCGGTGTTGTAGGTGAAGGCCACGTCCTCGGCCGTGATCGGCTCACCGTCGGACCAGACGGCGTCCTCACGGAGGCGGAACTCGCCGATCCACACGTCGCCTTCCTGGCGAGCCGGCTCCAGCGGACCGTCGGCCAGCTGGGGCACCACCTCGATGCCGGGATAGGCAACCGTGTAGGGCGTGTCCGACGTCGGGGTGAGAACGTAGCTGTTCCACACCGAGTTGCCCTGGTCGAGGTTGTTCCACAGGTTGTCGGTGGTGACGTCGGCGAAGATGCCCGCCGTGAACGTGTCGAGTTGGCCACCGGTCCCGCCGTCCCCCGCCGTGGTGCTCGGCGCGGTGTCGTCACCGGTGTCGGGCGGCGCCGTGGTCCCCGTCGTCCCCTCAGTGGTCTCGGTTCCGGTGTCCGCGGTGGTCGTGTCCGCGGATCCGCCGCCTGTGCAGGCGGCGGCCACCATGGCGAGTACAGCGAGAAGAGCGAAGAGGCGCACGAAAGACGCCCTCGTTCTAGTTGCTCTCATCGGATCTTCCCTCTTGCTTGGGTGCATACGAGACGCAGAGGCCCTGCGTCATGCGGGCGAGCATATACCTCGGAGAAAGGGGGTCGCAACTACTCGCCGGAGTGGTCGCGTTTTCACGCCGTTTCAGGCGTTTGCGACTCCGGCGGTTCCAGCTCTTCGGCCTCGGCGATGACCTGATGACGGTCGATGGTCGTCGAGATGACGGCCTGGATGATCGCCGAGACCGGCAACGCCAACACCACCCCGGAGGCGCCCATGAGCGTCCCGCCGATGATGATCGCGGCCACGGACACCGCCGGGTGGATCGCCATCGTCTTCGACGTGACTTTGGGAGCTATGACGAGGTTCTCCAGTTGCTGGTACGCCACCAATCCTACGAGGACCCAGACCGCCTTCCAGATGTCGTCGGCCAGGGCGACGAGGACGGGGAGGGCGGCACCGACATAGGTGCCGACGACGGGGATGAACTGTCCGAGGACGCCGACCCAGATCCCCATCGCCAGTGCGTAGTCGACACGGAGCACCAGGAGCAGACCGGTCGTGAACGCCGCCGAGACGACCGCCAGGATGATGCGCGAGTAGACGTACCCTCCGGTCTTGTCGACGGCGATCTCCCAGATCCGGAGCGCCTCGCGTTGGCGGTCGGCGGGCAGGAACGACAGGACGGTGCGTCGCAGCTTGGGTCCCTCGGCCACCATGTAGAAGGTGAAGAGGGCGATGGTGAGGCCCTGGAAGAGGACCCCCACCACCGTCGAGCCGATGCCGAGGATGCCTCCCGCCACCCCGCTCCCGACCTGCTGGAGGAGGCTCCCCAGGCCCGAGAACTCCCTCTCGGCCTCCGGGTCGAGGAGGCTGATGTCGAGCCAGTTGCCCACTTGCTCTTCGACCGCGGCGATGTACTCGGGCACCGAGGTGATCAACTCCGCCGCCTGCGAGACCACGGCCGGAACCACGGAGGCGAACAGCGCCATGATCAGCAACGTGACGACGAGGAGCACCGCCCCCGTGGCGAGCCCCCGCCTCCAACCCCTCCGGTCGAGGAACTGCACGGCCGGTTCCAACGCAACGGCGATGAACAGGGACACGAAGATCATGTAGAGCAGGCCGCGGAGCTGGAACAGCAGCCACAGGACGGCGGCGACGCCCAGGAGGGTGATCGCCACAGTGAGTGACGCCCGCCGGAGCGAACCGGAGTCCATCTCGTCGGGGGGTCGGCCGACCATCGCCTAAGCGTAGGAGCAAGGCATCTCGGCTGTTGCCATCTCCGGGTGATCCTGGGATACGCTCTGATGGGCGAAGAGGGACAGGAGCGTGATGGACCAGCCGATCGTATGGCGACCCGATGAGGAGCGAGCTTCCCGGACGCACACGGCTCGTTTCATGGCGAAGCACGGAATCGCCGCATACGGCGATCTGTACGCCAGGTCGATCGAGGACCCCGCCTGGTTCTGGGACGCGGTCGTCGAATACCTCGGCATCCCGTTCATCACCCCCTACCGGGAAGTCGTGGACGTGTCCCGCGGCCCCCAGTGGGCCACCTGGTTCGTGGGGGGCGAGCTGAACCTGTCCGCCGCCTGCGTCGACCGCTGGGCGGAGCTCCAGCCGGACATGCCGGCGGTGATCGGCGAGAGGGAAGGGTCGGATTCGCTCACCTGGTCCTTCTCGGAGCTGAAGGAGACGGTCGGCCGGCTCGCCGCCGGACTGGTGCGCCTCGGCGTGGAACCGGGTGACGCCGTCGGCGTGTTCCTTCCCATGTCACCCGAGGCGATCGCCGCCTTCCTGGCGACGGCGCGGGTGGGGGGGATCTTCATCCCGATCTTCTCCGGATACGCCGCCGAGGCTGTCGCCAGCCGCCTCCTCGATCCCCGGCCCCGTGTGCTCGTCTGCGCCGATGGCTTCACCCGGCGGGGCAAGCTAGTGGCGATGAAGGAGGTGACCGACGCCGCCGTCGCCGCCGCCGGCGGGGGGATCGATCACGTCGTGGTCGTGCCCTATGCGGGGGTCGACGATGTTCCGTGGACGGAGGGAAGGGACGTCGCCTGGGACGAAGTGCTGGCCGCCGATCCGATCGACCCCGTCCCCTGCGACTCAGAGCACCCGGTGATGATCGCCTACACCTCGGGGACGACGGGCCGCCCCAAGGGGTCGGTGCACGTCCACGGGGGCTTGACCGTGAAGATCGCCCAGGAGGGGGCGTTCCTCACCGACGTGCACCCGGGCGACCGGCTGATGTGGGCGACGGACATGGGCTGGATCATGGGCCCGTGGATGACCATCGCCGCGCTGGCCAACGGCGCCACCGCCGTCACCTACGACGGCGCTCCCGACCATCCGGGGCCCGACCGGATCTGGGAGATAACAGAGAAGCACCGTCTCACCCACCTGGGTCTCTCCCCTACCTTGATTCGGGCCCTCCAACCCCACGGAGCAGGCCAGGCGAGGCGCCACGACCTGTCTTCGCTGACCGCCTTCGGCTCGACCGGCGAGCCCCTGAACCCCGACCCCTGGTGGTGGCTCTTCCGGGACGTGGGCGAGGAGCGAGTGCCCATCGTCAACATCTCCGGCGGCACGGAGATCGCCGCCGTGATCCTGGGTGTGAACCTCCTCCAGGGCCTGAAACCGACCTCACTCGGTGGGCCGGCCCTCGGGATGGCGGCCGACGTCGTCGACCCGAGCGGCCAATCGGTGCGCGGCGAGGTCGGGGAGTTGGTGCTGCGCGCCCCCTGGCCGGGCATGACGCGGGGTTTCTGGAAGGAGCCCGACCGCTACCTCGCCACTTACTGGGAGAGGTTCGAAGGAGTCTGGGTCCACGGTGACTGGGCATCGGTCGACGAGGACGGCTTCTGGTATCTGCACGGGCGCTCCGACGACACGCTGAACATCGCCGGCAAACGGGTCGGGCCGGCGGAGATCGAGTCGGCCGCCGTCGGTCTCGACGAGGTGATGATGGCAGCCGCCATCGGCGTGCCCGACCCGATCAAAGGCGAGGCCGTGGTCGTCTATGCCGTCCCCTCGCCCGAAGCAGCCCATGACTCGAAGCTGGCGGACCGGGTGGCGGACGAGATCGTCCGGGTTCTCGGCAAGGCCTTCCGCCCGGCGGCGGTGCACCTGGTGGACGACCTGCCCCGCACCCGGTCGGCGAAGATCATGCGCCGGGTGGTGCGCGCCCTCGCCCTGGGCGACGATCCGGGCGATCTGTCGAGCCTCGAGAACCCCGATTCGCTGGCGGGGATCGGGCGCCTGTGAACCACCTTCCGCTCCACCTCTTGCCCGACTCGACGACCGTCGACGACGCCGGCCGGCTGTGGATCGGCGGATGCGACGTGATGGACCTGGCAGACGAGCTCGGGACGCCGCTCTTCATCTACGACACGGACCACATCCGGGCCCGGTGCCGGGAGGCGGTCGCCGCCTTCGGGGACACGGCCGTGTATGCCGCCAAGGCCTTCCTGTGCCGGGCGATCGCCGCCCTCGTCCACGAAGAGGGGATGCGGGTGGACGTGTCGACCCTCGGGGAGATGGCGGTGACCCTGGCCGCCGGAGTTCCCCCGGAACGTCTCGTCGTCCACGGCAACAACAAGTCGGAATCGGAGCTGCGGGCAGCGCTCGACGCCGGGGTGGGCTTGCTCGTGATCGACTCGTTCGACGAGATCGACCGCCTGGAGGCATTGGTCGGCCCCCACCGGACCCCGCCCCGGGTGATGGTGCGGATCACTCCTGGCGTCGAAGCCCACACCCACGAGTTCATCCGCACCGGGCACGACGACACCAAGTTCGGGTTCACGGTCTCCACCGGCGCCGCCGACGAGGCGGTGAAGCGAGTGGCGGGCTCCCCCGCCTTCGACCTGGTGGGCATCCACGCCCACATCGGGTCCCAGGTGTTCCGGGCGGAGTCGTTCGCCGAGGCGGCGGAAGTGATCGCTTCCTTCGCCGTTCGCCACGATCTCGCCGAGTTGTCGGTTGGAGGCGGCTTGGGTGTGGCCTACGTCACCGGCGAGTCGGCGCCCTCGATCTCGGAGTGGGCCGCGACGATCCGCGCCGGGGCGGAAGCGGCCGGCTTCCGCGGGCGCATCTGGGCGGAGCCCGGCCGGGCGATCGTCGCCCAGTCGGCGATCACCGTCTACCGGGTGGGGACGATCAAGGAGATCCCCGGCGTGCGGACCTATGTCGCCGTCGACGGCGGCATGAGCGACAACCCTCGGCCCGTCCTCTACGGGTCGGGTTACGAGGCCTTCCTGCCCCGGGCGGTCACGGCGGCCCGTACCCGCCTGGTGCGGGTCGTCGGCAAACACTGCGAGTCGGGCGACGTGTTGGTGCGTGACGCCTACGTGCCCGAAGATCTGCAGGTGGGTGACTATCTGGCCACGCCCGTCACCGGCGCCTACGGGCACTCGATGGGGTCCAACTACAACAAGGTGCTGCGACCGCCAGTCGTGTTCGTGGAGAAAGGCACCGCCCGCCTCGTCGTGCGACGGGAGACGATCGAGGACCTCCTCGCGACCGACCTCGGCTAACGCTCGATCGGCACGCGAACCGCGTTGCCGTATTCGGTCCAGGAACCGTCGTAGTTGCGCACCTTCTCGAACCCGAGCAGATGCGTGAGCACGAACCAGGTGTGCGACGAGCGCTCTCCGATCCGGCAGTAGGCGATGACCTCGTCGTTGGGGTCGAGGCCCGCCTCCTCCAGGTAGATCGCCTCGAGCTCCTCGCGTGACTTGAAGGTTCCGTCGTCGTTGGCGGCCTTCTTCCACGGCACGTTCGCCGCCCCCGGGATGTGGCCGCCGCGCAGCGCGCCTTCGTTCGGGTAGTCGGGCATGTGGAGGCGCTCCCCGCGATACTCCTCCGGCGAGCGGACGTCGATGAGCGGGCCACGTCCCTTCGAATGTTCTAGGGCGTCCTCGAGGAAGGCGCGGATGCGGGAGTCGTCGCGGGTCGGAACGGGGTAATCGGTCGGCGGGCGATCGGGCTTGTCGGTCGTCAGGGGCCGCCCTTCCTCGATCCACTTCTGCCGGCCCCCATCGAGCAGGCGGACGTCCTCGTGGCCGAAGAGCGTGAACACCCACAGGGCGTAGGCCGCCCACCAATTGAAGTTGTCACCGTAGAAGACCACGGTGTGATCCGGGGTGATCCCCTTCTCGGACATCAGGCGGGCGAAGTCCTCGGCGTTCAGGTAGTCCCGGACGAGCGGGTCGTTGAGGTCCTGGTGCCAGTCGATCTTGATGGCGCCGGGAATGTGACCCGTGTCGTAGAGGAGGACGTCCTCGTTGGACTCGACGATCGCCACCGAGGGGTCGTCGAGGTGCTCGGCCACCCATTCGGTCGACACGAGACGCTCGGGATGGGCGTACTGATTGAACCGCGGGTTCTCGTCGCGGGGCGCGGGCATGATTCCTCCAGTCCGGGCGTTTTCACTATTGCGATAGTGGTATTGCTGACGATAGCGGCGCTTTGTGAATGTCGCATGTCCAACGACAATGGGGACAACATGGCCCTGCCTTCCCGCCTCCAGACCATCGTCGACGTCTTCCGCTCCTCCCCCAAGGAGTTCCGCCTCGAGGCTCTGCTCGACTACTCGCGTCGCCTTCCCCCGTTGCCGGCGCGCTACGTCGACGACCCGTCCCTCCTCGAGGAGGTGCCGGAGTGCCAGACACCGTTCTTCTTGGCGACCGAGGTCGACGAAGAAGGCCGCGTGCACATGTTCTTCTCCGCTCCGCCCGAGTCGCCGACCGTCCGTGGCTACGCCGGCCTGCTGCTCGACGGCCTGGAGGGCGCCTCGGTGGACGAGGTGCTTTCGGTGCCCGACGACTTCTACTACGGCATGGGCCTCGAGGAGGTGGTCACTCCGCTGCGTCTGCGCGGCATGGGCGCCATCCTGGCCCGCCTGAAGCGCCAACTGGCTGGGAGCCGCTGAACCGGGCACGACTCCACGCCACCCGGCCCCACCCACCACCCGTCACGACTCCACGCCACCCGGCCCCACCCGCCACCCGGCCCGACCGGCCTATTTCGGGGCCATCCGGATTCCTCCGTCCATGCGGATCGTCTCGCCGTTCATGTAGTCGTGGGTGAGCAGGAAGTAGGCGAGTTCGGCGTACTCCTCCGGCCTTCCCAGCCTCTTCGGGAACAGGACCTGGCGACCCAAGGACGCCTTGGCCGGCTCGGGGAGCCCCGCCAGGAGCGGCGTGTCGATCAGGCCGGGGGCGATGGTGTTCACCCGGATGCCGACGGCCGAGAGGTCGCGGGCCACTGGCAATGTCATGCCGACCACCCCGCCCTTCGACGAGGAGTAGGCGGCCTGGCCGATCTGGCCGTCGAAGGCGGCCACCGAGGCGGTGTTCACAATGGCCCCGCGGGTCCCGTACTCGTCCACCGGCTCGGTGGCGGCCATGGCGGCGGCGCTCAGGCGGATGGCGTTGAACGTCCCGATGAGGTTCACCTCGATCACCTTGCGATAGGCCCCGAGGTCGTGGGGGTTGCCGTCCCGGTCGAGAGTCCGAGCCGGCGGGCCGATGCCGGCGCAGTTGACCAGGGCACGCAGCGCGCCCTCCTCAGCCGCCCGCGCCACCGCCGCCTCCACATGCTCCGGGTCCGTCACATCGGTGTGACAGAACACACCCCCGATCGCCTCGGCTACGGCGGCGCCCAGATCGTCCTGGAGGTCGGCGATCACCACCTTCGCTCCCGCCGCCGCCAAGCGGCGGCATGTGGCGGCTCCGAGTCCGGACGCGCCGCCGGTGACGATCGCAGATGCTCCGTTCAGGTCCACTCGGGTTCCTCCTCGCTCGGTGGCGGCACCCTATCAAACAACCGGTCACGCCCCGGTCCGTGCTGATATGGGCCCCGCATGATCGGTGTCTTCGATTCCGGCGTCGGTGGACTGGGAGTCCTGCGGCATGTGAGATCCTTGTTGCCCACGGCCGACCTGATCTACGTGGCCGACCATGCCGCCGCGCCCTACGGCACGCGCACTCTGGCGGAAGTGGAGAAGCGGGCCGAGCTCTGCGCCTCATATCTGATCGAGCAGGGATGCGAGGTGGTGACGATCGCCTGCAATACGGCCTCGGCGGCCGCTCTCCACGAGTTGCGGCGACGTCTTCCCGACGTGGACTTCGTGGGCATGGAGCCGGCGGTCAAGCCGGCGGCGGAGGCCTCCCACTCCGGCCGCGTCGGTGTCGTTGCCACCGCGGCGACGTTCCAGGGTGAGCTCTTCGCTTCCGTCGTCGCTCGTTTCGCCGCCGGCGTCGAAGTGTTCACCGCCGCCTGCCCGAGTTGGGTGGAACTCGTCGAGGAGGGCCGGACGTCCGGTCCCGAGGTCGTCGCCGAGGTGCGCCGATGCCTCGAGCCTCTGATCGACGCCGGCATCGACACGCTCGTGTTGGCCTGCACCCACTACCCGGCTCTCGCCGAGGCCATCACTGCCGTGCTCGGGCCGCAGGTGCGGATGATCGACCCCGCCCCGGCGGTCGCCGCCCAGACCGCACGCGTCGCCCGCCGTCGCGGTGTGGACACGGGCCGCTCCCGCACCGAGCTCGTTTCCACCGGGGACCGCGATCGGCTGCTCTCGGCGGCCGAGCGGCTCGGAATCGTGGCCCCGGCGAGCCTCCTAGCCTTGGGCTGACATGGACGCCCCCGAAGCCGCGCTGCGCAAGGCGCTCGTCACCGACGACCCCGACAGCCTTCTAACGCTCCCCGAACTGGCGGATCAGTCGGGCCTCTCGATGCCCCTGCTCGAGGCTCTCACCCGCGAAGGGCTCCTTCTCCCCCGGATCGACGAGGGGGAGCCCCGGTACCACCCCGACGACGCCGAGGCGGTGAAGGCCGGCCTGGAGCTCGTAGAGGCGGGGCTCCCGCTGGGAGAGCTCCTCGACCTCGCCCGCAGAGCGGACCAGGCGATGAGGCCGGTGGCCGAGGCAGCCGTGGACGCCTTCCTCCGATTCGTCCGCGACCCGGTGCAGGGCACCGCCCCGAGCGACGAGGAAGCGGCGGCGAGGCTGGTCGACGCCCTGGAAGTGATGCTCCCCGCCACCCGCAGGCTGGTGGGGCAGCACTTCTCTCGCCTCCTGATCGAGGACGCCCGCCGGCGCCTGGCCGAAGATCGGACGTGAGGTTCGTCACCCGGGCCACAGATCCTGTCGCCGACCCTCTCGCCCGCGACCCCGATCACGTGTGGATGTCCGCCGAGGTCAGCCTCTGGGGCTGGGGGGAGGCGGCTCGGCTGCTCCCCGGCACCGGCCCCGCTCGGATGCAGGCACTCGACGACGCTTTCTCGGATCTCGTCTCGAAGAGCGAGGTCGACGACGCCATCGACGTGGCGGGGAGCGGGCCCGTGGTCTTCGCTTCGGTGACGTTCTCTCCACGCTCTACGGGAAGTGTGGGCGTGGTGCCGAAGGTGGTCGTCGGCCGCCGGGGTGACACCTGGTGGGTCACCACTGCCGATGGCGCCTCTCTTCCCGAGACCGTGGCGGACCCGGGAGCCGAGGACAAGGCGCGTTACGCCGGTTCGTCGCTACCCGACGTGTTGTGGCTGGAGAGGGTGGCGA
Organism: Acidimicrobiia bacterium; assembly: GCA_036380875.1. Lineage (GTDB taxonomy): Bacteria > Actinomycetota > Acidimicrobiia > Spongiisociales > ZC4RG35 > ZC4RG17. The sequence goes on along the minus strand of DASVDX010000035.1, from coordinate 84,122 downwards.
CGGCTATCGAGAGGATCCGGGCAGGAGACGTCGAAAAAGTCGTGCTGGCCCGTGACTACGCCGTGTGGTCGCGGGCGCCATTCCACCCGCCCCGTGTGCTGGGCCGGCTCATCGACCGCTTCCCCGGATGCCACGTCTTCCGAGTGGCCGACCTCGTGGGCGCCAGCCCGGAGCTGTTGGTGCGCCGGACCGGGGATCGCCTGGACTCCCTCGTCCTCGCCGGCTCGGCGCCTTCGTTCACGGACCAGGAGCGCGACACCGACGCCGCCCGGAGTCTCCTCGGCTCCGACAAGGACCGGTGGGAGCACGAGCTCGCCGTGCGTTCGGTTCTGGAGCCGCTCCGCAACATCGGTGCCGACGTCTCCGAGCGCGACGAGCCCGAGATCCTGCGCCTGGCCAACGTGCAGCACCTCGCTACGGCCGTCACCGCCACGGTCCCCGACGGGTGGGACGCCCTGAGGCTCGCAGAACTGCTGCATCCCACGGCGGCGGTGGGCGGCACACCCACCGACATCGCCCTCGAGCTCATCGACGCCCTCGAGGGAATGGATCGCGGCCGTTATGCCGGGCCCGTGGGTTGGATGGACCGAACGGGTGACGGCGAGTTCGCCATCGCCCTCAGGTGCGCCGAGTTGTCGGGGGCACGGGCCCGGCTCTTCGCCGGAGCGGGGATCGTGTCCGAGTCCCTTCCCGAGGCGGAGCTCGACGAGACGCGCCTCAAGCTCGGGGCGATGATGGGGGCGCTGGGGGCGGAGTAGCCGCCACGGTCTCCGCCGCCAGCCGATTCAGGCGCACATGCTCGGCGAGATTCTCGTCCCGGTCCGTTTCGACGATGACCATGACGCTCTCCTTCGCCTCCCACGCCCCCCGGACCATCTCCTCCAGTTCGGCCCGCTCCGCCACCCTCCGCCACCTCATGCCATGGAATTCTGCGAGCGCAGACAGGTCGCGGTGGTGAGGTGTCCCGAACAGTCGTTCGAAGGACGCGTCCTCCACGTGCTCGTACTGAGGCAGGAAGGAGAAGATCCCGCCGCCGCCGTTGTCGATGACGACGAACACACAGGGCGGCGGCTCCTCGGTCAAGAAGCCATTCGAGTCGTGGAGCATCGACAGGTCGCCGCCGAGGGCGAGCGTGCGTGGATGAGCCCGGGCCGCGCCCAGGGCCGTCGACACGAACCCGTCGATCCCCGACGCTCCCCGGTTGGCGACGATCGGCGGCACGACGAAACCGAACGCCTCCACGTCCCGGATCGGCATCGAGGAGGCGACGACCATGATGTCCGAGCCGAGCCCACCAGTGGTCCACGCCACGCTCGGTTCGGTCAGACGGCCCTCGACCATCGTCTCGGCCAACACCGTCACCACCGCCGAATCGGCTCGGTGCCACCAGTCCCGCCATTCCGTGGCCTCCCGCTTGTCGATCGCCGACCGGAGAGCAGAGGCCGTCGCCCGCGGGGCCGCGCCGACGAAACCGGTCACCGTCCGGCCCGGGTCCGACCAGCTCTGGCCCACGACGACCTGAGGTATCGGACGGCTCACCAGCTCGAGCATCCGCCGCGAGGGGCCCGGGTCGCCGAAACGGAGGATCATGTCGGGCTCCGTGTGCTCCACGAGGTGATGACCTGCCACGACCACCCCGTCCCGGCCGCGGAGGCCGGAAGCGGCGGTGGCGATGACGGGCCATCCCAGGTGCTCGCCCAGTTCGACTATCTCCGGCGCTCCGCCCACGGCGCCGGCAACGATCACCCCCCTCTCCGCCCGGGCGATCTCGGCGACCACCCGTTCGACCGCTTCGGGGCTGGGGGCGTCGCCCACGACGACCTCGCTCCACGGGGCGACGCCGGGACGGCCAGGATGGTCGTAGGGGTACGGCTCGGCTCCCGTCCGGCCGTCGTAGGAGGCCGCCACCGTGGGCTCGCGGAAGGCGGCGTTGAGATGGACGGGGCCGGGACGACCGCCGAACCCGAGGGCGGCCCCCAACGCCTGGGCCACTGCGGACCTCCACCAGCGCGGCGCGTCGGGATGAGGCTCTCCCGGTCCGAGCTCTGTGGCCAGGCGGACGAACCGACCGAAGATGTCGCGTTGGTCGATGGCCTGGTTGGCCCCCACTCCCCGTTCTTCGGGCGGCCGGTCGGCAGACACGACGATCAACGGCACCGAAGAGCTGTCGGCCTCGACCACCGCTGGGACGAGATTGGCGACGGCAGTGCCGGAGGTGGTGACGACGGCCGCCGGCCGCCCCGTCGCCTTCGCCCAGCCCAGCGCCTGGAAGGCGGCGGACCGCTCGTCGATCACGACGCGGAGCTCGACGCCAGGATGCCTCGACGCCGCCAGGACGAGCGCCGTCGAGCGGGAGCCTGGCGAAGCCACCACGAGACCCACCCCGCCGCGGGCGAGCTCGTCGACGATGATGGCCGCCAGCGCGGTAGACGGGTTCGGATACGTCACGCGAGCACCTCCCCCGCCGCGCGCAAGCGCTCGAGGAGGCCGGCGGCGGTCGCCTCGTCGGGACGGAGGCGCTCCAGCGCCGCCCGGTCGGGCTCGGGCCGGCGGACATGCAAGTAGCCGTCCACCGCCAGCAGCGGCTCGGCCGTCACGTCGGACTCCAGGAGGCTCACCGTCCCCAGCCCGCAGGCGAAAGGCAGCTCTTCCAGCGCAGCAGCCACCGCCACCCCCGCCGCCATCCCGACCGATGTCTCGAGTGCCGACGACACGACCACCGGGAGGCCACATCTCTCCGCCACGTCCAGGGCGCGCCGTGGCCCGCCGAGCGGCTGCACCTTGATCACCACCACGTCGGCGGCCTCCTGTTCGGCGACGACCACCGGGTCGGGAAGCTGGCGGATCAGCTCGTCGGCCGCCAACGGGACGTCCACCTCCTTGCGCAGCCGGCGCATCTCCTCGATCGTGGCCACCGGCTGTTCGACGTACTCGAGCCCGAACTCGGCCATTCGGGTGATGCGGGCCACCGCGGTGGGCACGTCCCAGGCGGCGTTGACATCTACACGCATCTTGCCCTCGGGCCCCAGCGCCTCCCGCACCGCCTGGAGCCGGGCCAGGTCATCGGCCTCTCCCTGGCCTGGCTCGGCGACCTTGACCTTGGCCGTGCGCGAGCCCGACGCCTGGACGAGCCGGCGGGCCGTATCGGGATCGACAGCCGGGACGGTCACGTTCACCGGGATGCGGTCCCGCCGAGGTTCGGGAAGGCCGACGCACGCCGCTTCCAGGGCGGCGGCCAGCCAGCGGGCGGCGACGGGAGCCGGGTACTCGGGGAACGGCGAGAACTCTCCCCAGCCGGCAGGCCCCTCTATCAGCACCGCCTCCCGATGGTCGACCCGCCGGAACCGGTGGCGCATCGGGATGCGCACCGGGTAGAGGCCGAGGGCATCGAGGGACAACTCGACGGTCACGACGAGCCTTGCTCCTGGCGCAGGTACTCCACCACCCGCTCGATCTGGGCTTCGGAGAGAGTCTGACGGAACGAAGGCATGCGGCCACGCCCGTCGGTGATGGTGGCGATGAGGAACTCGTCCGGTAGCTCGGCGGCGTCGCTGCCTGGTCCGAGTGCGGGGCCGACGCCGCCGCCCAGGTCGGCGCCGTGGCAACGGGAGCACACCTGCATGTAGATCTCTTCCCCGGTGGCCGACTCGTCGGGTCCGCTGCAAGCCACCAGCGCTAGCGCAGCGATCACGAGCAGCGGACGGAACGATCGCATCCCGGCCATGCTACGGCTCCCTGGACTGGCCCCGTGCGTGCTAGCCGGACTGGCGGCCCTTCCCCGCCTGCCACTCGGCGGCGAGCCTGACGTCCTGGGAGCGCTCGCGGTCCATGACCAGGATCCCTTCGGGAGTCTCGATCACGACGACGTTGTCGAGGCCGATGACTGCCACCGGGCGGCTCTCCGATCGGATGTAAGAGCCGTGGACGTCGACGGCCAGCACCTCGCCGGAGGTGACCGTGTCCCCTTCGACCGCCAGTGCTTCCCATACGGAGTTCCACGACCCGACATCGGTCCATCCGGCGTCGAGCGGCACCACCACTGCCCGGTCGGTGCGTTCCATGACGGCGTGGTCGATCGAGATCGAGGGGGCCTCCCCGAACGCGGAGCCCAGTTGCACGACCGTGTCGTCACCGACCTCGGGCAGCGCCGCCTCCACCGCTTCGACGATCGCCGGCGCGTGACGACGCAACTCGTCGAGGATGACGCCGGCAGAGAAGACGAACATGCCCGAGTTCCACAGGTAACCGGATTCGACGTATCGGGCAGCAGTGGCGGCGTCGGGCTTCTCGACGAATCGGGCCACGGGATATGCCGGGCCGCCGCCGGGCGCCTTCTCGATATAGCCGTAGCCGGTGTCGGGCCGGGTGGGCACCACGCCGAACGTGACGAGGGATCCGCCGGCGGCCGCTTCGATCGCCGCCGACAAGGCGGCGCGGAATGCCCCCTCGCCGGTGATCAGGTGATCGGCGGGGAGCACCATCATCACGGTATCGGGTTCGAGGACGAGGGCGGCTGCCGCCACCGCCGGGGCCGTGTTGCGTCCGACGGGTTCGACCACGACGGTCGACGGTGGGCAGTCGATCGCCTCGAGCTGCTCTACGACCTCGGTCACGTGAGCCTGGTTGCAGACGACGATCGGGGGCGTGGTGCCGTCGCCCGCCACCCGGCGGACGGTCGCTTGGATGAGTGTCTCCCCGCCCACCAACGAATGGAACTGCTTGGGTCGGGCGGGCGACGACAGCGGCCACAGCCGCGTGCCGCTGCCTCCCGAAAGGATGACTGGGGTGGTGATACGTCCCATCGACCTCAAACCGAGCGGCGGTACAGGTCTCTCAACTCTAGGTAGGTCTGCACGCCTGACCGTTGCCGCTCGATTTCCTCCTCGGTGAGCTCCCGGAGGGGTCGGGCCGGGACACCGACCGCCAGCGTCCACGGCGGGATCTCCTTTCCCTCCGGCAGCACCGACCCGGCTGCCAGCCACGAACCGTCGCCCATCACCGATCCGTTGAGGGCCAGCGCTCCGATGCCGACCAGGCACCCGTCGCCGATGACGGCGCCGTGGACGACGGCGGAGTGGCCGACCGTGGTGCGGTCGCCGATGATGGCCGGGAAGCCGGCGTCGCAATGGACGACGGCGTTGTCTTGGATGTTGGTTTCGGATCCGACGATCACCCGGTCGTCTTCGGCGCGAAGCACCGCCCCGAAGAGGACCACTGATCCCTCTCCGACCGTGACGTCGCCCCAGACGCTGGCATTGGGGGCGACGAAGGCGGTGGGATGGATCCGGGGCTGTGGAAGCTCAGGTCTCACGCTCTGCGACACCGATGGAAACGTAGCCGCATTCGAGGCACACGCGACGCACGATCCCGACGGCGGTCGTGCTCTCGACGAAGCTGTGCTCGTGAACGGTCTTCGTTCCCTTGCCGAAGAGCGACCTGATGGCGGCCCGCAACCCGGCCTCCTCCCTGTCCCGGCGGTCCTCCATCTCCGGCTCCTCCGGCGGTGGCTGCGGGCGGGGCGGCGGGGGAAGTGGTGGGGGCAGATGGGGGACGGGGAGTTCCTCCACCCGAGGCTGGAGCCACGGCACCGGGACCTCCTCATCCGCGGGAACGGCGGTCTCCTGTCCCGCGGGTTGGGGAAGCTCGATGCGAGGAAGTCGCCGACGGGGCGGATCGTCCGGCACCTCCACCTCCCGGCCGACCTCCACCGCCGTTTGGCGATCTTGGGCGGTGGCCTGCTCCACCTTCGCCCAGAACCTCGACTTCGGCGCCCCGGCCGCAGGCTCCGACGGCTCGGCGGCCACGACCTCTTCTGTCGGCTCAGGCCCGGCTTCTGCGGGCGGTGGCACCATCTCGGGCGTGCGGGAGGCGAGGATGTCGCGGGCCTCGCGGAGGGCCCGGCGCACTTCGTCGAGACGGGAGGGGAAGGAAGCTCTACGCGCCGCACTCACCGCCCGACGGCGCCTCACGGGGTTCATGGCGTGATAGCGGGCCCAGCCCTCGGCCATCTTCTGGACGGCGCCGTATGCGAAGTTGACCTGATCGTCGGCGAGGAAGACCACGGTCTCCCCATCGAGATCGATCTCGAACTCGTTGGCGACGAGGCGGTTGGCGACGACGTCGGCCAGGCACCAGCTGCCCAGAGGCTCGTCGCCCGAGATGAGGTGCACGTGTGTTTCGTCGACCTCGACCGCGACGTCGAGCTCGTCCTCTACGTCACCGAAACGTATACGGCCGAAGAACCGCACCGGACCCCTTTCATAGGCGTGTGGGCACACGTCCTGGCGGAACAATCCCAGCAATCATCGGTCGGGTCAAGGGTCGACCTAACCGTTCTACGTCCCGCCTGAGCCGATCGAATCAGGAGACGGGCTCGGCGTAGGCGCTGATCGGCGGGCACGAGCACATCAGGTTGCGGTCTCCCCCGGCGGCATCGATCCGGCTGACGGGCGGCCAGTACTTGTCGCTCATCAGCTCGGGCAGCGGGAATGCCGCCACCTCGGCAGGGTATGGGCGGTTCCATTCTCCGATCACGTCGGCGGCGGGATGGGGAGCGTTCTTCAAGGGGTTGTCGTCCTTCGGCCACTCCCCCGTCGCCACTTTCTCGATCTCCTCACGGATCGCGATCATGGCCCGGCAGAACCTCTCCAGCTCCTCGAACGATTCGGACTCCGTCGGCTCGATCATGAGAGTGCCGGCGACCGGGAAGGCCACGGTCGGGGCGTGGAACCCGTAGTCGGCCAGCCGCTTGGCCACGTCCTCGACCGTCACCCCGCTCCGGCGGGTCAGCTCGCGGAGGTCGACGATGCATTCGTGGGCGACGCGACCGGTGACCCCCGTGTAGAGGACCGGGAAGTGCTCGTCCAGGCGGGCCGCCACGTAGTTGGCGGCCAGGATCGCCGCTTCGGTTGCCCGGCGCAGCCCTTTCGCACCCATCATCCTGATGTACATCCACGGGATGGGCAGGATCCCTGCCGAACCGAAGGGTGAAGCAGCGATCGGGCCGATCCCCGTCTTCGGCCCGGCCTCGGGGACGAGCGGGTGGTTGGGAAGGAACGGTGCAAGGTGGGCTTTGACTCCCACCGGCCCCACCCCCGGGCCCCCTCCGCCGTGGGGGATCGTGAACGTCTTGTGCAGGTTCAGGTGGCCGACGTCGGCGCCGAAGTCGCCGGGACGGGCGAGCCCAACGAGAGCATTGAGGTTGGCCCCGTCGACGTAGACCTGCCCGCCGTGGGAGTGGACGATCTCGCACAGCTTCTCGATCCCCGGCTCGAACACTCCGTGGGTCGAGGGGTAGGTGACCATGACGGCCGCCAGCCGGTCGCGGTGCGCGGATGCCTTCTCCTCCAAGTCCGCCAGGTCGACGTTGCCGTGCTCGTCGGTACCGACGACTACCACTTCCATCCCCGCCATCGCCGCCGATGCGGCATTGGTGCCGTGGGCGGACTGAGGGATCAGGCACACCACTCGCTCCGGCTCACCCCGGCTGCGGTGATAGGCGCGGATGGCGAGGAGCCCGGCCAGCTCACCCTGGGATCCGGCGTTGGGCTGCAGCGACACGGCGTCGTAGCCGGTCAGCTCCGCCAGGTACCGGCAGAGATCGTCGATCAGCTCCATGTAACCGGACGCCTGGTCCAAGGGCGCGAACGGGTGGATGTCGCCGAACTCGGGCCACGTCATCGGGATCATCTCCGATGTGGCGTTGAGCTTCATGGTGCAGGACCCGAGGGGGATCATCGTCCGGTCCAGGGCGAGGTCGCGGTCGGAGAGCCGGCGCAGGTAGCGGAGCATCTCATGCTCGGACCGATACGAGTTGAAGACCGGATGCTCGAGGAAGGTGGACCGACGACGCCGCTGCTCGGGGATCCCCGCATTCGGGGAGCCCGCCAGTTCGGTGCCTCCGAAGGCCTCCACCACGGCTCCGAGGACCTCTTCGTCGACCGTCTCGTCGAGGGAGACGGCCACGCGGCTGTCGTCGATGCGCCGCAGGTTGATCCCCCGTTCCAGGGCGGCAGCGATGACGGCATCGGCGTCGGCGCGGACGGTGAGCGTGTCGAAGAAGGTCTCGTTTTCGACCTCCACGCCTTCGATCGCCTCGAGTGACGCCGCCAGACGCCCGGTGAGGCCGTGGACCCGCTCGGCGATCTCGGTCAGGCCCTCCGGCCCGTGCCACACGGCATAGAGGCCGGCGACGACGGCGAGTAGGACCTGGGCGGTGCATACGTTGGAGGTCGCCCGTTCCCGTCGGATGTGCTGTTCACGGGTCTGGAGGGCGAGGCGGTAGCCGATGCGCCCCGCCGTGTCCTTCGACACGCCGACCAGCCTTCCCGGCAGGGCACGGACGTGCCCTTCGCGTACGGCGATGAACCCGGCGTGGGGACCGCCGAAGCCCAACGGGACGCCGAAGCGCTGGGCGGAGCCGACGGCGATGTCGGCGCCGAGCGCCCCGACCGGCTCGAGCAGCACGGAGGCCAACAGGTCTGTGGCGGCGACGACCATGCCGCCGACCGCATGGACACGATCGGCGACCGAGGCGAGATCGATCAGCTCTCCACCTGAACCTGGGTACTGGACCAGGACGCCGACGACGTCGTCGAACGAGCCCACGGCGGCGACATCGACCACCTCGACATCCACACCCACCGCCTCGGCGCGCGTCTCCACCACGGCGATGGTCTGGGGGTGGCAATCGCTGTCGATCAGGAAGCGGCCGTTGCGGCGGACGATCCTCCGCACCATCGCCACGCCTTCGGCCGCCGCGGTCCCCTCGTCCAGGAGGGAGGCGTTGGCGATCTCCAGACCGGTCAGGTCGGCGACCATCGTCTGGAAGTTGAGGAGCGCCTCGAGGCGGCCCTGGGAGATCTCCGCCTGATAGGGCGTGTAAGCGGTGTACCAGGCCGGCGATTCGAGGACGTTGCGGAGGATCACCGGCGGAGTGATGGTCCCGTAGTACCCGAGGCCGATGAGGGAGCGCATCCGCTGGTTCTTCGTGGCGATGCGCCTCAGCTCGGCCAGAGCCTCCTGTTCCGTCATGGGTGCCGGAAGATCCAGGTCCCGACGGTCGAGGATGTTGGCCGGCACGGCCTGTTCGATGAGCTCGTCGATCGAGGTGACCCCGAGGCGCCCGAGCATCTCGGCGGCGGCCTCTTCGGAGAGACCGATGTGGCGGCGGCTGAACTGGTACGTCGACATGATGGCTCCCGGTGACGTCGTCACCGCTGTCGGTACCCTCCAGCGGCGCCTCCTTCGGACGGTCCTGGTGCCTGAGAGTTTCCGCCTGCCTGGCGTTGCCCCTTCGGCGTCCCCCTGATGGGAACTCTCCCGTCCGAGATCAACGGCCTCCACCCATCATATCCGCGCCCCGTCCCTGCCCTCCGATAATCGGGAATGACTCGGCCGCCCGTGTGGTTAGCCTCCCTGCCGTGCTCTGTGAGGAACCCACATGGTGAGCGAATCTGGGGCTCACCGCCTGCTGTCCACCACCCACGGCACCAATCGCGAGGCGTTCACTCCGCGCGATTGGGCTTTCTTTTTGTCGCTCGTGCTCATCTGGGGGGCGTCGTTCCTGTTCATGGCCATCGGCCTCGACCACTTCACGCCCGGGCTCGTGTCGCTGCTCAGGGTGAGCTTCGGGGCAGCGACCCTCGCCCTGGTGCCCCGCGCCCGCCGTTCGACCATCGAGCGAGCCGACCTGCCCCGGATCGTCCTGCTCGCCCTGATCTGGATCGCCCTGCCGCAGATCTTCTTCCCTCTCGCCCAGCAGTGGATCAGCTCGGCCGCCGCCGGGATGCTGAACGGAGCCATGCCGATCTTCACCGCAGTGGTATCCACCGCCCTGTTGCGGGAACTCCCCGGGCGGCGCCAGACCCTGGGGTTGATCGTCGGCTTCGCCGGCATCGCCGCCATCTCGCTGCCCTCGGCCGAAGGGGGCGGCACGGCACTGATAGGTGTGATCCTCGTGCTGGCGGCGACCGTTTGCTACGCCTTCGCCACCAACATCGTCGCTCCGCTGCAGCAGAAGTACGGGTCGGTCCCCGTCATCGCCCGGGTGCAGTGGGTGGCGGTGGCCATGGTGCTCCCCTACGGGCTCGCCGACCTCCGGGGGTCGGAGTTCGCGGTGTCATCGCTTTTGGCGACGCTCGCCGTGGGAGTCCTGGGGACGGGTCTGGCGTTCGTGCTGATGAGCAGCCTCACCGGCAGCGTGGGCGCCACCCGGGCGTCGTTCATCACCTACTGCATCCCCGTCGTCGCCCTCATCCTCGGTGTGATCTTCCGTGGCGACGACGTGCATGTCTTGGCCGTGGCGGGCATCGTTCTCGTCACAGCCGGCGCTCTCCTGGCGTCCCGCCGGGAGAGCTAGCGCCTCAAGCTGCCTGGACGGCGGCCCGCCGCAGGGCCCGGTAGAGGACGTCGCGGTCTCCCAGTCGCCGGCGCAGCTCCCGTTCCAGTCCGGCGATCGGGTAGAGGTTCTCCGGCGCCCGGGGGTCCTTGTGGGGAGCGGAGGCGAAACGCGGCAAGGTGGCAGTGACCTGGTCGGCGAGCCGCACCGCGGCGGCGATGTCCATGTCGCCGCTCACCTCGCAGCGAACCAGCCCTTCCGCCGGTCCGGCGCCGGTGGCGAGGCGGACGTACCACGAGTACCGCGACCACGACGTCGTGGTCAAAAAAAGCGGGGTGCGCCTTCCCACCCCGAGCCCGTATTTGACGTCCCACAGTTCGCTCGGGAGATACTCGACGTGCTCCCGCTTCACGTAGCCGACGACCCGGTGGATGGCACCCTCGGCATGACGGTGATGAGAGAGCGGGCCGTCGGCGACCACCAGAGTCGCCCCGCCCTGGTCCGCTGCCACCGCTCCTTCCAGCTCTCCCATTCGTTGCTGGATGCCGAGCCACAGCTCTTCGGGCGTTTGGCCGCTGGTGGCCTTGACCGCGTACGTGCCACATGTGGTGACGATGTCCGAGGCGGGCGCCGACGTGAAGAGCCCGCGCTCGACCTTCGCCGCCACGATCTCGGCTGCCCCGTTGGAGCGGACGGCGCCGGCGGCGTACGTGGCGGCCAGGCCGAGGACGGGCCGGCCTCCAGCCTGTTCGATCCACAGGTTGGCGTCGACGCGGCGGACCCCGTCGATGAACAACACGTCGGTCGCCGGGTCGACGTCGGGCACCAGCCCGTGCCACTCGCCCGGCGGCACCTCGACACCCACCTCGACCCTTCCGGTGGTGTCGTCGAGCTCGGTCGGGGTTCCGTACTCGGGCGACCACTGGGCGACGGTGAACCTCACATCACCACCTTCTCGATCGTGCTGCCGCTGGGGCCGACCTTCACCTCGAAGCGCACCGGCATCTGCTCAGCCAGTTCCTTCACGTGGGTGACGACGCCGACCATGCGACCCCGGGACGCGAGTTCGGACACCACCACCGCCACGGTCTCGAGGGTCTCGGCGTCGAGGCTGCCGAAGCCTTCGTCCAGGAAGATGGCGTCGAGGCGGGCCCCGCCACGCTCCGACAGGTTCGAGAGGTGCTCGCCGAGGGAGAGCGCCAGTGCCAGCGACACGAGGAAGGTCTCTCCGCCCGACAGACTCTTCACCGGGCGGCGCTCGTCGGCGTTGCGGTGGTCCACGACTTCGATGCGGCGGTCGTCGAGCGCCAGCGAGTAGGAGCCGCTCGTCAGATCGGCCAACAGGTGGTTGGCGCCGTCGACGAGTGTCGCCAGTGCCTCGGAGAGGACCCACGCCTCGAACCGGTTGGCGCGCAGGTGGTTGGCCAAGGTCGAGGCCACCGCCTCCTCCTCGCTTCGCTGCGTGATGTCGGCCTCGAGGCCCCGGCGCTCTTCGCACCGCTCCGTGATGCGGGCGAGGTCGGCGCGGGCAGTGGCGACGGCGGCGGCGAGGCGAGCGGACGCCGACCCCGCCCCCTCGACGCCGGCTTCGGCCAGTATCCGCTCGAGTTCGTCGCGTTGCTTCTCGACCGAAGCAGCCGCCTCTTCGGCCGCCGCCCTGGCCTCGACGAGACGCTCCGACAGTCCGGCGTGCCTCTCCCTCGCCCATGCCACCAGGCCTTCCCAGGCAGCGGCCAGGTCGTCGCGGGGAGCAGGCGGGGGTTCGAGTATCGCCAGGCGGTCGCGGAGCGACGAGAACCGCTCCCACGCCTCCTCGACCTGCTCGTCCACCGCCCGGCGAGCCTGGCGGCACTCGTCCAATGCAGCCTGTCGTTCCTCCACCGCGGCCGAAGCGGCGGCGAGGCGAGCGTCGATCTCATCCCGGGCGGAGACGAGGCCGGGCAGTTCCTCCTCCGACGGAAAGGCGGCGAGGTCGGCCCGGATGGCCTCGATGGTCTCGGTGGTCGCCGCCCAGGTGGCTTTGGCCTCGGTGAGGGCGGCTTCGGCCTTCTGGTGGGTCTGACGCGCTTCGGCGACGTTCTCCTCTGCCGCTTCGAGCCGGCGGCGTTTCTCGTCCAGATCGGCGGGGGCTTCTGCCGGATCGGAAGGAAGGGGCTGTTCGCAGACCGGGCAGGGATCGCCTTTGTGGAGCCCGGCGACCAGGGCGTGAGCGGCGTGGCGGTTGCGAGCCTGGTCGAGCTCGGCGGCGGCCCGCTGGCGCTCCATGAGGGCCGTGTCCACCGCCGACGAGCTCTCCGCCACGGCCTTCTCCAGCGCCTCGAGGTCGATGGCTTCGAGTTTGGCGGCGGCGGATCGCAGCCGTTGATAGGCCTGGGCGACGTTGTCGAGTGCCTCAGCCGAGGGGATCTCCTTCGCCTGCGCCTGGACAGCCTCGAGGTCGGCACGAGCTGCGATCAGCTGCTGTTCGGCGACTTGGATCTTTTCGTCGAGCTCGGCGACGGATTCGGCCAACTCGGCCACTCCGTCGGGGATCTCGACGGCGGCCAGCAGCCTCGTCTGCTCTTCCAGCGTCGCCGCTTCTCGTTGGCGGGAGGTGACGAGGATGTGCCCTTCGGCGATGGCCTTCTCGGCGGCCTCCACCGGCTCCATCAGCTGCTCCAGGGTGGAGACGCGGCTCTGCGCCTGCTCTTGCGCCTCGTCGGTGGCGTCACCGAGTTGCTCGAGGCGAGCCCGGGCCTGCTCGATCACCGCCTTGGCGGTCTTCGCCCTTTCGGTGGCGAGAGTGCGCACGACGTCGAGCACCCCCATGTCCAACAGGGCCTTGACCAGCTCCTGTTGGCCTGCGGGGGTGTCGTGGAGGAAAGCGGCGAACTGGCCCTGAGGAAGGACGACCGAGCGGGTGAAGTGGTCTATCTCCAAGCCGAGCAGGCGTTCGACCCCGGCAGTCACTTCGTCGGCACCCGAGGCCACGACCTGGCCCTGGCTCTCGAGGCGGGCTTCGGCAGTGGTGGCTCGCCCCTTCGTGTCGATCCTGACGACCCGAGCGGCGGTGTACGGCTCACCCTCCACTTCGAAGTCGAGCCGCACTCTCGCCTCGGCTCTGCCCAGCGCCACGACCGGCTTGACGCTGCCCTTCCCGTAGCGGGGCACGCTGCCGTATAGGGCGAAGGTGATGGCGTCGATCACCGAGCTCTTCCCCGCCCCGGTGGGGCCTGTGAGGGCGAACAGTTCGAGGTCGGTGAAGTCGACTACGGTCGGCTCCCGGAAGGGAGCGAACCCGCTCATCTCCAGGCGGCTAGGCCTCATGGGCCTCTCCCAACATCTCGGTGAACATCGCCACGACTCGCTCGTCGTGAGCGTCGCGTTCGCGCAGGTACTCCTCGAACAGCTCCGTGTGGGTGCGGCCTGCCCGGACTCGATGCCGACCGGGCGTGGGACGCCGGGAAGGGTCGATGATCACGTCGACGGCCTGGGGCACGACCTGGCGCACAGCGTCGGCGAGTCCCGGACGGGCGGTCTCGTCGAGGATCACCCGCACGTAGTCGCCCGGGTCGATCTCGGCTGCCGCCGCTTCGACCTGCTCGAGGGTTCCTCGCAGCACGTGGAGCCTGCGCCCGGAGCGGAGGCGGCGGAACTCCACCTTGGCGGGGATGCCGGGCCCGGCTTCGACGAGGAGCACGCCCTTCTGGTCGTCCGTCTCGCCGAAGTCGAGTTGCATCGGCGAGCCGGAATACCAAACGGGAGCGGCGGCGGGCATGCGCTGGTGGCGGTGGAGATGGCCGAGGGCCACGTACGTGAGGGCGGTGGGGAAGCTCTGGGCAGGGACCGAGTAGTCGAAGACGGTGTGGGCGGCCCGCTCCCCTCCCCCCACCTCGCCGCCGTGGACCATCAGGTGGCCGACAACGATGTTCACCTCGTCGACGGACGAACCGGCGCACATCGCCTCGATGATCTGGGTCATGCGGTCGGCGTATTTCCCCCCCTGCTCATCGGCACTGGTCGCCATCAGGTCCGAGGCGGTGACGATCCCCCGTTGCGACAGGAACGGGATCATGGCCACCCGGACCCCCTCCGTGGGCCGAACGACACCGCCCTCGTCGGGTCGGGCGAGCACGGCGCCGACCGTGACCCGCCCCAACTCGAGCAGCGGCGCCACGGCCTCGAGCCGCCGGGGATGGTCGTGGTTGCCCGCCACCATCACCACTGGGGCGACCTCCGCCAGTTGGAGGAGCGTGCGGTAGACGAGTCGCTCGGCGGCGGGAGGCGGGCTGGAGGTGTCGAACTGGTCGCCGGCGACCAGGACCAGATCCACGTTCTCTTCGGCCGCGATCTGGGCGATCTCAGCCATGACCTCTTCCTGTTCGCCGTGGCGGCTGCGTCCCCGGATAGAACGCCCGATATGCCAGTCGGCGGTGTGGAGGATCTTCACGACGACGAGGGTAGGTGAAGGGTGTGACAGGTTCGGTTGTTTCAGGCCCGGAACACCTCTTCGCCGCCCACCAGGGCCCTGGCCACGACCAGGGAGTCGTCGAGGACAGCGACGTCGGCGACGGTGCCGGGGGCGAGGGTGCCGAGCTCGGGGCGCCCGATGAGACGTGCGGGGATCCGGGTGGCACAGGCGACCGCCTTCTCGAAGGGCGCGCCGGCGTCCATGAGGTTGCGGACGGCGGCGTCCATCGTCAGCACGCTCCCGGCGATGGTCCCGTCCTCGAGCCTCACTTCTGTGCCGGTGACGACCAGCCGCTGGCCGCCGAGGGTGTGCTCGCCTTCGCCCAGTCCGGCAGGGGCGACGGCATCGGTGACCAGGGCGATGCGACCGAGGGTGGCGTTGACCACGACTTTCAGCGTGTCGGGAGCGAGGTGGACGCCGTCGGCGATGACGCCGACCACGACATCGCGGCGAGCCAGGGCGGCGAACGTGATCCCGGGATCGCGGTGGTGGACGGGGCGCTGGGCGTTGAACAGGTGAGTGACCGCCCGGGCGCCAGCGTTGAAGGCGGCGTGTGCGGTGGCGGCATCGGCATCGGAGTGGCCGATCGCCACGACCACCCCCATCTCGATCAGACGGGGGATCAGGTCGAGGGCTCCCGGCAACTCCGGGGCGAGAGTGACGTAGGTGAGGGGCCCGAGCTCCGCCAGTTGCTGGTACAGGCCGGGGTCGACCGGGCGGAGGTGACTCGGGTCGTGGGCACCGAAGCGTCGAGGCGACAGGAACGGCCCCTCTACGTGGACACCCAGAATCCGGGCCGGAAGGCGCTCTTCCGACGCCCTCCGCAGGCGTTTCATCGCCGACATGTACTCCTCGACAGGAAGCGTGATCAGCGTCGGCTGGAAGGCCGTGGTGCCGTGAGCGACCAGGGCTCGAGCCGCCTGCCGGACCCCGTCGACATCGGCTTCACCGAAGTCGAAACCGGCGAAACCGTTCACCTGCAGGTCGACGAAACCGGGGACGGCAACTCCCGAGCCGCCGCCCGCCAGCCCCACCGCCACGATCGTGTCGTCCTCCACGCCCACGTCCCCTGAGATCAACTCGTCTCCAACGAGCGCCGCACCGACCCCGAGGCGTCTCATCAGTCCTCCTAGAAACTCAGAATCGTGTCACTTTCTCCAGTCCCGGCGGTTGATCCGGGTCCAAGCCGCGCTTTCGGGCCGCAGCGAGGGCGATCTGTTGGGCCCGTACGGTGGCAGGGAACACGGCGAGAGGCTCGGGCAGGTCCCTGGGATAGGGAACCTCTTCGCCCGGACCGATCTCGACGATCACGCCGCTGCGCGCTTCGACTCGGCGGCGGACCTCCTCCATCTCGTCGTCGGCCGGCCCCGGGCCACGCAGCAGCACCACCCGGGTGCGAGGACCGACGACACCGATGGGGCCGTGGATCAGGTCAGCGGCGGAGATCCCCTCGGCGAAGACGGCAGCCGACTCCTTGAGCTTGAGGGCTGCCTCGAGCGCCACCGCCAGCATGTAGCCCCGGCCGACCACGAAGCCGGGGTGGTCCGAGGCGAGGCTGTCGGCTGCCGCCACGGCCGGTCCGGGATCGGCGAGCACCGCGCTCACAGCCTCCGGGACCAACCCCAAGGCGCCCTCGGGCCAGGGCGGATCCCCCATGGCTTCGCCGAGCAGGGCGAAAGCAGCCAACTGGGCGGTGAAGGTCTTGGTGGCGGGCACGGCCTTCTCTTCACCCGCCCCTAATCCCACCGTCACGTCAGCGAGCGCGCCGAGATCGCTCTCGGGCTCGTTGGTCACCGCCACGGTGGCCGCACCCGATCGCCTCAAGTGCTCCATCGCCTCGACGATCTCGGGGGTCTCGCCCGATTGACTGGCGCCGATCGCCACCCACCGGCGGTAATCGGCCGCTACGCCGTATAGCGTGACGAGGCTGGGAAACAGCATCGAGACGGGGCGGAGCGTGGCGCTCTCCAGGACGTAGCGGCCGAAGACCGCAGCGTTGTCGGACGAGCCGCGAGCGACGAGGACGATTCCTTCGATCGGCTCGGGAATGGAGCGACGCAGGTCGCGGATGATCTCAGGTCCGGAATCGACGAGCCGTCCCAACACCTGAGGCTGCTCGCCCATCTCGGATTCCATCTGCCGGCCCAACGGCTCAGAGCCCGGGGATCCTCCCACGGTATCTCTCCCTCAGCTCGACGTTTCGTTCTTCTCCTCCGGAGACGTTGGCGCTCGCCCACACCGGAAGGGTGGTGCCGTGCTTCTCGGCGAGCTCGGACACGCCTACGAGGATCAGGTTCCACAAGAAGGCGCCGGTGATGCTCGACAGCGGGGCGATGTCCCCCGACGGGGTCGGCCAGAACGCGTCCCCGTAGGGGGTGCCCGTGTCGAGGACGTAATGAGCGACCTGGTCGAGCTTCTTTTCCGCTCGAAGGGGCGCCCGTGCCATGTGCTGGCGCGAAGAGACGGCGACGACGGTGGCACCGTCGTCGGCCAGCGCCTCGGCCAACTCCACCGGGACCGGGTTCGTCCCCGAGTTGGAGAACACGAAAGCCGTGTCGGCATCCGTCGCTCCCGCTTCGTCGGCGAGCAGCCGTCCGAGGCCGGTGACCCGCTCCAGGCGCGTGGAGGCGGCCCCTCCGGCCAGCGGATCGAGAGCGGGATGGCTGATGGGCTTGACGCAGGCCAAGCCGCCGGCGCGGTAGAAGGTCTCGAGGACCATGGCCCGGGAATGGCCGGTGCCCGTCGTGAGGATCAGGCCGCCGTCTGTGATCGTCTGGTAGACCCGTTCGACGACGGCGGCAAGTGTGTCGGCGTTGCGGTCCTCCACAGCCCGGAGGTGCGCCCGGATCGCCTCCCCCGCCTCAGACATCTTCTATCACCTCCTCGATCAGCTTGGTCGCTTCCGTGGCGTCGCTGGCGGCCCGGAGACGGTCGGCGAGCCCTGTGGAGAGGCCGCCGGCCAGGGCAGCCAACAGGTCGATGTGTTGTTCTGCGTCCGGCGACCCGAAGGCGATCACCACGTCGACGGGGTCGTTCTCCGGATGACCGAACTCGACCGGAAAAGAGAGGACGGCGACAGACACACCGACCCGGTGAACGCCGTCTTCAGGACGAGCATGCGGGAGGGCGATTCCGGGCGCCAAGACCGCATACGGGCCGTGCCGCCGGACCATGTCGATGCATGCATCGACGTACCGGGGCTCGACCACGCCGGCGGTGAGGAGGGGCGTGCACGCCGCCCGGATGGCTTCTTGCCATCCGGGGACGTCGACACCCACCCGAACGTGCAGGTACGGGCTCACTCGAGCCAGCCCTTGTCGCGTAGTGGCCCTTCGAGATCGCGTTTCAGTGCCTCCGCGTCCACGAAGTTGGATACGGCCAGGACGATCGGAGCGGCGCCGGCGAACTCGCTCGTGTGCATGCCTTGCCCGAGGATCACATCCGGGCGGAGGCTCTTGGCGGAGGAGACGTCGGTCGCCTCCACCCGGGCCGGCACGCCGAGCTCGGCCAGTGCCTTCTCCGCTGTCATCCGCAGGATGAGGCTGGATCCCATGCCCACGCCGCACACGGTCACGACGTGGAGGGGTTCGCCGGCGCGGCCCCTGCTCATCGTCCGACTTTCTCCGCGTCTTCGGCCGCCGCCTCGGTGGCGGGTGCCGGTTCAGCCTGGAGCTCGAGGGGCTTCTCGAAGCCTTTCCGCTTCAACACCCAGAGCCAGACCGCCGCCACCACCATCAGGACGCCGGTAGCAGCCCACACCATGACTGCCGGGTCGCCGCCGGTGAACAGCGAGGACACGCCCATGATCAGCCAGGCGAGGATGTACCAGTCGGGGTCGGCCAGGGTCGCCAGCTCCGGTGCCGTGTCGGACAGCATGCCCCATGTGAGGGCTTGGCCGACGGCCAGGAACAGGCCGTTGACTGCTCCACCGATGATGGCGCCCTTCCATCCGCCGAAGGCGTTGCCGAACACGCCGGCGCCGCCGCCCGGGAAGAAGAGCATGATCATCGGCGGCACGAGCACGAACCATCCGGCTGCGGCGAAGACGCCCATCAGGATGAGGAACACCACCGTCGAGGCCAGGAAGCCGAGCATCACCGCCGTGGGAGCGAAGGTGAACACCGTCGGCACGTCGAGTGCCGGACGGGCGCCGGGGATCAGCTTCTCGCTGATGCCCTTGAAGGCGGGGACGATCTCGGCCAGGAACATGCGCACACCGAAGAGCAGGACGGCGATGCCGGCCGCGAACCGCAGTGCCGACACGATGCCCCAGATCCACGGGTTGATGTCGGGGTCGTAGGTCGCCGCTTGCTCCGCCAGCACTGCCGAGTCGGCGAATGCCATCGCCACCAGGGTGATGATCCCGATGACCAGCGCCGTCGACACGTTGACGTCCTTGAAGAAGGACAGCTGGCGAGGCAGCTTCAGCTTCTCTGTGTCGTCCCTTTCCTTGTCACCGACTGCGGGCCCGACCTTGCCTGCGATGTAGCAGGCCGCCGAGCTCGTGTGCCCGTAGCCCCAGTCGTCCGACCCGATCACCTTCCTCATCATCGGGGCGATGTAGAGCGGCTGGAGCGTGAGATACGTGCCGACGATCAAGCCGCCGACGAGGACGAGCGCCCATTGGTCGAGCACGTCGAACATCTGCACGTAGGCGGCGGTGACGATGACGCTGATCCAGAAGATCTGGTGTCCGGTGAGGTACACGTAGCGCGTGTTGAACACCCGGACGGCCAGAACGTGGAACAGGAACGCCACCGTGATGACCAGCGCGATGGTGCCGCCGTGGGCTCCGAGGAAATCGGCCAGCGTGCTGGTCGCCGCCGGGGGCTCCAACCCGAAGGCACTGGAGACGATCGTCTGGAAGGCCACCAGTCCTCCGATGAACACGTCGGTGCCGATCAAGAGGATGTAGATCCCGATCACGGCCCTCAACGTGCCAGCCACCACGTCCTCGACCGGCTTCTTCTGGAGCAGAAGGCCGACGAGGGCAATGAGGCCGATGAGGATCGCCACCTCGTTGAAGAGGTTGTTGGCCAGGAACTCGAGGACATCACTCAGGAAGTCCATGAGCCACCTCCCTGCGTCGCTTGTTCGGCCCGGTCCGGCGCCGGTGCCTCACCGGTGAGTGTCTCAAGAGAGAGCCCCCAGGGCAAGGGTCTTTGGCCCCTGCCAGCTCCTAGCCGGCCAGGCGGGCCTCCATCCAGGTTCTGCCGAAGACGACCAGGTCTCTGGCGTCGATCAGCTCGGACATGGCCCCGCCCACCTCGCCGATCCGGGCCCCGCCCGAACCCAGATACTCCGCGATCAGATCGGCGAAGTACTCGCCGGGGTAGTCGACGATCCCATCCGAGTCGTCGAGGGACGAGACAGTGACCGTCTCCACCGACCCGTTCCTCACCACCCGGCGGTGCCTGAGCACACGTCGCTTGTCGGGGACGTCGGCGAGGTACTCGACGTAATGGAGCAGCGTCACGGTGTCGAGGTCGGCCCCCAGCCGCAGCACCCTGCCCCCCGCCTCGACGAATCGCTCCAACGCCGAGCCGGGCCCGTAGTAGTCGTCCCACGGCGGAGCCGCCATGAGATGGTCGGCGAGTCGACCCCGAGCGCCGAACCGTCCCTCGGGGTGGTCAGACACGACCGTCCCCGGATAGGTGCGGAACACCTCCGCCAGCACGCCGACCTCGGGGTCGGCGGGGGTCCGCAGGCAGTCGAACGGCTCGGCGGCGGCCAATTGGGCTTCCCGCTCCTCCTCGGGGAGGCTGTTCACCCAGTCGTGGTCGTCGCGTGCCCCGAGGACCATCATCACCGTGCCTTCCGGGCCGACGGCCCGACAAACGGCCTCGATGACACCTTCCGCACCGCCCTCCACCGGGCCGATGCGCCGCAGCGAGGCATGGACCATGACCAGGTCACCCTCTGCGACCCCGAGCCGGCGGAGGTCGTCGGCGATGTCCTCGATGCGCTGCGGTGGATCGGGCATCCGCCCACTATGGCGACGAGACGGCGGCTCGGCCGACGGTTTTCAAGGGACCAGGCCTTCGAATGGGTCGTCGGGAGCGTCGCCGGTGGCCCGCACCGCCTCAGATGGACGGGTGGCCCAGGCCGGGAAGGGGAACTCGGCGACGAGCGGCACGGGTAGCTCCGGCTGGCTGACGAGCATGGTCCCCGGCTTGATGATCGTGGCGCGCTGGCGGTGGACGCCGGGCAGGAACCCGTACTCCTCCCGGGCCGCCTCCGCCGAGTCCAGGCGGCCGACGACCCGGATCGACGAGTTGGCGATGATCCGCCGCTCCACCTCCGACGCCGTCTGCTGGGCGCCGATGAGGACGATGCCGAGGCTGCGGCCGCGCTCGGCGACGTCCAACAGGATCTCCTTGATGGGGCTCGTGCCGTCACGGGGGGCGTACTTGTTCAACTCGTCGAGGACCACGAACAGGAGGTCGTCGTCGCCGCGGCGGCCCTGCCGTTCCTTGAGCTCGAAAGCCCGCCGCACCGTGACGCCGACCACGAAGCGTTTCGCACGGTCGTTGAGGTTGTGGAGGTCGACGACCGTCACCTGGTGGTCGTCGGTGGAGATCCGGTGTTTCTCCGGCTCGATCAGGTTGCCGCGTATCAGCCGGTCGACGTGACGGACCGCCGAGTTGAGGCGGCGAACGAAGGCGTTGATGGTTCCGCGCCCGATGGCCGTCCCCGCCCACACGGGTGCATCGTCCTCCGAGAGCACCTTGTCGGTGATCAGGTCGACGAGCTGGCGGAAGGTGCGCACCGTGGTGCCCTCGATCGTCACCGAGCCGTCGTCACGGGGAGCTGCCCGCTTCAGCTGGGCCATCACCGAGTACACGACCATCGAGTACTGGGCCCGGTCGTCTTCGGCGTCGGCGAACAGGAACGGCAGCAACTCGTCATGGCAGAACTCGACCAGCGACCAGCAGAAGCTGGTGACGTCCTGGCGGGAGTGGACGTCGGCCCGCAGCGTTTCGGAGTCCACCCGGGGAGGGGCGTAGAAGCCGACCGACTTGAACGGGTCGGCGGGGAGCCCGAGGGCGCGATAGCGAGCGACCTGTTCGTCGTCGATCACCGCATTGGGACGATCGAGATGGAGGAGATCCTCGCCCTTGACGTTGAAGATCAGCGCCTTCGTGTTCACCGCCCCGGGACCGAGCACCCCTCCGGTGAACAACGAATGGAGCAGGAAGGTGGCGTAGGTGGTCTTCGTCGCCACTCCCGACACTCCCGAGATGTTGACGTGGGCGCCGCGCTCCCCGTTGAGGAACTCGAAGTTGATGTAGAGGGGCTGGTTCTCCCGGGTGAGGCCGACCGCAAGCCGCCGTTCCATCCGGTCGAAGAACAAGGCCCGATCGCGGGCGTCGCCTTCCGCCCGCGCCACCGGCTGGCCGGGCCGGGGCGGGACGAAGATCTCGGGCTCGAACCGGGTGGCGGTGACCTTGGCCGCCTCGGACACCTCCGCCGGCAGGACCCCGTCGGAGATGAGGAACACGTCGGAGTCGAACCGGGCTCCCTCGTGGCGGGCGCGCACCTGCGAGACCATGCCGTAAACCCGCACGGGCTCGCCGGTGGGAAGGACCCGTTCCAGGGCGACCACGTCATCGAGTTGGAGGTACTCGCCCGGCGCCACCGCCACCCAGAACTCGAGCGGGGTGGCGTCCTCGGTTCCGATGACCCGGCCGACCATGTCACCCATGGAGGCGAGGGTAACCGAGGTGGGCGACACCACAGTGGCCTTCGCCGTCCCGAGAATCGTTTGCCATGCTGGAGGCCATGAGCATGGTGGTGTTCCCCTACAAGGCCGACGACCCCGACGTGGCGGTGGCCAACCTGGCCACGGCGGCGTCCCATCCTCGTGTCCGGCGGGTCGTGGCCGTGGGCGCCACCGAAGGCCCGCTCCTCGACCGGGTTCGACGGGGCGCCGAAGCGGTCGCCCGTGAAAGCGACGCCGACGTGGAAGTGGTGGTGCAGGAGCGCATCGGTGATCGCAGGCCCGGAAAAGGCGATGGCATGGTCACCGGGATGCGCCTGTTCCTCGCCTCCGACGAGGAGCGGCTCCACTTCTACGACGCCGACATCACGAACTTCGACACGTCCTGGATCGACGGCGCGGAGGAGGCGGTGGACACCGGCTTCCCGGTGGCCCGCCACTACTTCCCCCGAGCCTCGACCGACGCCATGATCACCTGGTTGATCACCCGCCCTCTCTTCGCCATCGGCCACCCCCGGACGGAGCTGTGGAAGATACGCCAGCCGCTGGGAGGCGAGCTCCTGGTCACGAGGCCGGTCGTCGAAGAGCTGGCGGCTTCCGACTTCGTCACCCGCCGCTCCGACTGGGGCATCGACACCGCCATCACCTACGCCATCGCCGCCGGCGGACACGCCATCTACGAGCACTACGTGGCGGACGGCAAACAACACGCCCTCTACGGGTCGCTCGCCGAGTTGAGCGAGATGGTGTGGGAATGTTTCGAAGCGGCGGCCGACATCTGCGGCTTTTCGTCACCGCCGCCGTTCCAGCACCACATCGAGCCGGAAGCCCCCGCCCCACCGGAGATCGCCCACAAGGTCGGCTACGACGTCGAGAGGACGATCCACCTCCTCGGCGCCGACTGGACTCCCGAGGAGGTCGAGGCGGCCGGTTCCTTTCCCTCCCGCGTCGCCGAACCTCTGCTCGAGAACCGTCACCGGCCGACGTTCGCGTTCCTCGACGCCGACACGTGGTACGACGCCTTGACCCATCTACTGGCCCGCTACCGTCCGGAACCGGCCTGGCGGCGCCTCCTCTTCCGGCTGTGGGTGGCCCGGGTGCTGGCCTACACGACGACCGACGCCTTGACCGGCCATGCCGAGGCCATGCGCCGCCTGGAATCCACGGTGGCGTCCTACGCCGCCCGGTCAGGGAATCGAGAAGCTGGCGACTGAGACCAGAGCCAGGAGCACTCCGGCCATCTGAGGCGTCGACAGGGACTCGTTGTGGACGACCTTCGCCAGGGCCACGGTGACGGCGGGATAGAAGGACGCCACGACCGCCACGACCACGAGGTTCCCGACGGCGGCAGCCAGGAGATAGCCGATGTTGCCGACCAGGTCGAGAGCGCCGACCCCGAACACCGCCGCCGCCGTTCCTCCCGTCGGTGGCCGCAGCCATTGGCGTTTCGTGACCAGGGCGACGACCGCCAGCAGCACGGCCGTGAGGGCGCGGGAGGCGAGGAGGGGCCACATTCCGGTTTCGCCGCTGGCCAGGGCGAGGAGGACGAAATAGCCGCCGAACAGGGAGCCTGCGGCCAACCCGTGACCGAGACCGGCCGCACGCCGTCCCGACCCCTCCACCTGGGAGACGAGGTAGATGGCGGGAAGCGCCACGACGACGCCCACCCAACCGGCCAGCCCGGGCGAATCACCGGATAGGAGCCCGAAGACCACCGGGACGACCGCACCCACCACCGCCGCCGTGGGGGCGACGACGGCGGCCCGGCCCCGGGCTAGGCCGGTGTAGAGGAAGAACAAACCGGCCAGCCCGAACAGGCCCGCCCCGGCACCGGCGGCCATCGTGGGCACGGACGGCTCGGCGCTATCGAACGGCGCCCAGGCGACGAGGAGGAGGAAACCGACCAGATGGCCCCAGAGGAGCGTCCTTCCAGCGTCCATGCGCCTGGTCGCCACTCCCCCCAGAAAGTCGCCGCTGCCGTATCCGAGCGCCGCAACGGCGGCGAGGAGGGTCCCTATGGCCTCACCTCACACGACCCCGGTCTCCCCGGCCGCCCGCAGCTCCCTTCGGATCTCCTCGGCGGCCGACTCCAACTCCTCCCGCTCGACGTGTTGGGCGGCGTTGGCGAAGTCCAAATCGTGGACGCCGTTGATCGGCACCACGTGGAGATGGAGGTGGGGCACCTCGAGGCCCGCGATCATCAGCCCGACCTTGGCCGGCTGGAACGCCGCCTGCTGCGCCCGACCGATGCGCTGGGCGACGGAGAAGAGATGGTTGCGGAGATCATCGGGGCATTCGAGCCAATGGTCGATCTCCTCGATGGGCACCACCAAGGTGTGTCCGCGCCGCAGCGGGTTGATCGACATGAACGCCACACACCGGTCGTCCCTCCACACGAAGGTGCCGGGGATCTCTCCCTCGATGATGCGGGTGAAGATCGTCGCCATGGACGCAGGGTACCTTTGCGGCGTGAACGTAGGCGACGTGACGATCGAGCCTGCCCCGCTCTCAGACCCCGACGCGGCCGAGCTCATCGAAGAGCTCAACGACCTGCTCGACTCCCTGTATCCACCCGAAGACAACCACTTCACGCTGTCGGCCGACGAAGTGGACGGGGACACCGGCGTGTTCCTGATCGCCCGTGACGGCGCAGGTGATGCCCTCGGGTGTGGTGCCGTGCGCCTGCTGGGCGACGGGCGGGCCGAGGTGAAGCGCATGTACGTGCGGCCGGCCGCCCGCGGCGGCGGCATCGGGAAGGCGATCCTGGCCCGCCTCGAGGCCGAGGCCGTGCGCCGGGGGGCGCGGAGCCTGGTCCTCGAGATGGGCCCCGGCCAGCCCGAAGCGAGGGCTCTCTACGAGTCGTTCGGCTTCAGGCCCATCCCCTGCTGGGGCGAGTACCTCGCCACTCCCAGCAGCGTGTGCCTGGGCAAGGACCTCTGATCGCTCAGCGGACCGGGCGCAGGGCCAGCACCTCGTCCGTTGTGAGGACGTAGACCTCCTCGGCGCCGTCCACACCGAAAGAGACGACCTGTCCCCTGATGCCGACGTCGCCGGTGTGGTCCGCCACCTCGCCGGTCCGGTCGGTGGACCGAAGGAAACCGCCGCAGAAGTCCGAGTAGAGGAACCGGCCCCCGATCTCGGGGATGGAAGCGCCGCGGTAGACGACCCCACCCGTCATCGAGCACGCTCCCCCGTCCCCCCTCTCGACCTCGACGATCGGCATCGTGAACCCCGACGTGTCGCAATCGGACGACCGGTAGCAGTGGAGCCCCTCCGTCACCGGCCACCCGTAGTTGACGCCCTGCTCGGTGATCGGGCCGAGGTCGATCTCCTCGAAGCTGTTCTGGCCGACGTCGCCGATCCAGATCTCCTCGCCGTCGATCCAGAACCGCCACGGGTTCCTCAGCCCCATGTGCCACAGCGATGCCTCACGGGTATCGACGTCGATGCGCACGATCCCGCCGAGGAGGGTGTCGGGGTTCTGCCCGTTGCCGAACCGGTCCCCGGAGGCGCCGCCGTCGCCGAGCCCCAGGTACAGCCCTCCATCGGGGCCGAACTGGATCATCCCGCCGTTGTGGTTCGACGCAGGCTGGTCGACCGCCAGCAGGATCTCCTCCGAGTCGGGGTCGACCGACAGGTCGGGTGCAATGGAGAACTCGCTCACCACCGTGTCGCCGTTCCGATCCGTGTAGTGGACGAACAAGCGGCCGTCGGACTCCGGGTGGCGGACCATGCCCAAGAGGCCTCGCTCGCCGTCCACCGTCGTCCGGTCGCTGATGTCGAGGATCTCCTCCCCGATCCCTGCGTCGAACGTGTACACCCGACCCGCCCGCTCGGCGAGGAGAGCGACCGGGTCGCCGGGGCGGGCGGTGAGGACGATCGGGAAGTCGGCTTCGGAGACCACCTCGTATTCGAGCGCCTGGAGGGGCGGAAGCGTCGTGGTGGTCGTCTCGGGCGGGGCGGTGGACGAACCGGGCTGCCCGGTGGCGGTGGATGTGGAGGTGGGGGGAGCGGTGGCGGTGGTCGGCGCCACCGTCGGGGTCGGGACGACGACTGTGGGCGGAGCCGACGAGGTGGTGGGGTCGGCCGTCGACGTCCCCTCCGCGCAGGCACCCACCACCAGGAGCGCGATCCCGAGCCAGAGCCGCTTCGCCACACCGCCACGCTAGAACCGCGTCCGGCGAAAGCGGGTGGCTACGCTCCCCGGCAGTGTCGTCGCAAAAGAACGATCGCCGGGCGCTGCGGGCGTGGGCGATGTACGACTGGGCGAACTCCGCCTACGCCACCGTGATCGCTGGGGCGGTCCTCCCCGCCTACTTCGTCGAGGTCGTCGTCCCCGGTGAAACGTACCGGTTCCTCGGCCGGGAGTGGGCCGCCGACGGCCTCTGGGGCCTCGTGGCAGGGGCGGGGCCGCTCGTGATGTTCCTCCTCATCCCCGTCCTCGGCGCGATCGCGGATTTCTCGGCTTCGAAGAAGCGGTTCCTCACCTTCTTCGCTCTCGTCGGCTCCGCCTTCACGGTCCTCTTGTTCTTCGCCGCCCCGGGGCGGGTCGGGGCGACAATCGGCATCTTCCTCCTCGCCCAGATGGGCTTCGTTGCCGCCAACGTCTTCTACGACGGCTTCCTGCCCGACCTCACGACTGCGGAGACGATCGACCGGGAGTCGTCCCGGGGCTACGCCCTCGGCTACATCGGCGGCGGCCTGTACCTCCTGATCGGGGTGGTGCTGATCTTCCTCGAGCCTTTCGGATCCGAGTTGACCACCAGGGTCGTCCTCGCCGGCGCCGGGCTGTGGTGGATGGGGTTTTCCCTGTGGGCGATCCCCCGCATCCCCGAGACCGGCGCCTCCCAGCCGCTTCCCGCCCGACTGGCCCACCTGTCGCCCCTCAACGCCTATCTGCGGATCGGCTTCGGCCGGACGTGGCAGACGGCCCGGCGGCTGGTGCACTTCCCCCAACTCTTGTTGTTCGTCGTCGCCTTCATCCTCTACAACGACGGGGTCCAGACGACCATCAACGTGTCGAGCGCCTACGCCGGAGGGACGCTCCAACTCGACCTCACGGTGATCGTCATCGCCTTCCTCATCGTCCAGTTCATCGCCTATTTCGGGGCGCTGGGGTTCGGCCACCTCTCGTACCGGCTCGGCATCAAGCGGGCGCTGCTCTCGTCGCTCGTGGTGTGGACGGCGGTGGCGGTGGCCGCCTTCTTCCTTCCGGCCAGGGCCCCGCTCCCGTTCCTCGGCCTGGCCGTGGTGATCGGGTTCGTTCTCGGCGGAGTCCAGGCGCTGTCGCGCAGTCTCTACGGCTCGATGATCCCCGAGGAGGCCACCGCCGAGTTCTACGGCTTCTACTCCGTGTTCTCGAAGTTCTCGGCGATCTGGGGGCCGTTCCTGTTCGCCTTCATCGGCGCCGCCGCCGGCTCGTCCCGCTACGCCATCCTGTCGCTGGTGTTGTTCTTCATCGTCGGCGGCCTGCTCCTCTGGCGGCTCGACATCGACGCCGCCCGGGCCTCTCGCGCCCTGTGGTCGTTCGAGGCGGACCAAGCAACGGTGCACCCGCACACCTAGGATTCGAGCGATGACCGACCGGGATGAGTTCCCCACACCCGAAGCTGAGGACCTGGCGCCCCCCGACACCGTCGAACTGCCGGAGCGGGCCGAGCCGGGCTACGCCGAGCCCGGCGTCGAGATCCCGTGGCGTCTCATCGCCGTCCTGGCCCTGATCGTGATCGTCGCCATCTTCGCCGTTCAGAACACCCAGGAGGTGGAGCTGCGCCTGTTCCGGTGGTCGTGGGAACTGCCCCTCGTGCTGATAATCGTCTTCACGGCCGCGATCTCGGTCACCGCCGAAGCGATCCTCGGCGGGCTGATCAGGCGGCGCCGCCGTCGCCGCCGCGAGCAGGAGCGCACCGGGCTCTGAGCCCGGACTGGGCCCCATCGGCCTCTCACTAGCCTGAGGGGAACCACCGACGAGAAAGAGACTGACCCATGGGGCGGATATCCCAGCGCCTGGCTTCGATAGCCGAGTCGGCGACGATGGCCATCTCCACTCGTGCCGCCGAGATGCGGGCAGCCGGAGAGGACGTCATCAGCTTCGGCGCCGGCGAACCCGACTTCCCCACCCCGGCCCACATAGTCGCCGCTGCCGCCGACGCCGCCAACGATCCCAAGAGCCACCACTACACCGCCGCCGCCGGCCTGCCCGAGTTGCGCCAGGCGGTGGCCGAGAACGCCCGCGAGTACTCCGGCGTCGAGGTGGCCCCCGGCCAGGTGGTCATCACGAACGGCGGCAAACAGGCGGTGTACGCCGCCATGGCCGCCCTGCTCGACCCGGGCGACGAGGCGCTGCTCCCGACCCCCTACTGGGTGACGTATCCCGAGGTGGTGCGGATGATGGGGGCCACCGGGGTAGACGTCCCGACGACCATCGACGACGGCTTCAAGGTGACGCCGGAGCAACTCGAGCGCTACCGCACCGACGCCACCAAGCTCCTCCTGTTCGTCTCTCCCTCCAACCCGACGGGGGCCGTATACGACGTCGACGAGGTGGCGGCGATCGGGCGCTGGGCAGCCGAGCATGGCATCTGGGTCCTCACCGACGAGATCTATCAGCGCCTCGTCTACGGCGACGCCGAATTCGTCAGCATGCCAGGGGCGGTCCCCGAACTGGAGGACCGCTGGGTGATCGTCAACGGGGTGGCGAAGTCATACGCCATGACCGGATGGCGCGTCGGCTGGCTCATCGGCCCGCCCGACGTCGCCCAGGCGGCGATCCGCCTCCAGTCGCACCTCACCTCCAACGTCGCCAACGTCAGCCAGCGGGCCGCTCACGCCGCCCTCACCGGCCCCCAGGACGTGGTGGAGGAGATGCGGCAGGCGTTCGACCGCAGGCGCCGCAAGATGGTGGAGATCTTCGCCTCCATCGACGGGGTCCGGTGCCTCGAGCCCCAGGGCGCGTTCTACGTCTTCCCCGACCTGTCCGCCTACCTCGGCGGGCGTTTCTCGTCGACGCTCGACCTGGCCCGGTGGGTGCTCGAGGAGGCCGGCGTCGCCTTCGTCCCCGGCGAGGCATTCGGCGCACCCGGCTACGGGCGCTTCTCCTACGCCCTCTCCGACGTCGACCTGGAGCGAGGCATGGAGAAACTGGCGAAGGCTCTGAATTCGATCTGACCCACCTCTGACGGAGGCCTGCCCCGGTTGGCCTACACTCCTGCCATGGTCGAACTCGGGCATGCCGCCAAGGCCATGGTGTTGGTCGAGCCCCGGCAGCTCGCCGCCACCAAAATCCCCTCCCAGCCCGTCGCCGCCGGCGGTTGGCTTGCCGTAGAGGCAACCGCCATCTCCGGTGCCGACGTCCAGGCCTGGCACGGGGAGCGCCGGGAGGTCCAGTACCCGCTGATCCCCGGCCACCAGGTGGTGGGGCGCATCGCAGTGAAGGACGACTCCATCCCCTACGAGGTCGGCACCCGGGTCGTGTT
Organism: Acidimicrobiia bacterium; assembly: GCA_036380875.1. GTDB lineage: Bacteria > Actinomycetota > Acidimicrobiia > Spongiisociales > ZC4RG35 > ZC4RG17. The sequence continues at coordinate 54,138 of DASVDX010000035.1, read as the reverse complement.
GGAGCCGACCATAAAGTGCGGCCATTGCAGCCGCTGCCGCCTCGGTCTCGCCACGTGCCAGTTCCGCAAGCCTTCGAACACCTACGGGTTGATCCCCTCGACCGAGCCGCCGGCGCTGTGGGGAGGCATGGCCGAGTACCTCTACATCGATCCGGCCGCCACGATCCATCTCGTCACCGACGACGTGCCCGCCGAGGTGGCCACCTCCGTGCATTCGCTGGCCACGGGCTACACCTGGGCGGTGGAGCTTCCGAACCTGAAGCCCGGCGAGCGGGTGCTCGTGCTGGGCCCCGGCCCCAGAGGCCTGGCCTGTGTCCTCGCCGCCAAGGCAGCCGGGGCGTCGTGGGTCGGCGTGACCGGCCTCTCCCACGACCGTGACCGTCTCGAGCTCGCCGAGAAGCTCGGTGCCGACATCACGATCGACGTCGAGCGGCATCCCGACATCGCCGGAGTCGTCGCCGACTCGACCGGTCAGCGACCCGACGTCGTCATAGACGTCACCTCCGACGACCCCGAGGCGGTGTTCCAGGCGTTCGACATCGTCCGTTCCGGCGGACGGGTGATCCTGGCGTCCACCAAGGGCAACCGAGCCCTGCACTTCTTCTCGGACGTGATCGTCAGCAAGCAGCTGACCGTCAAGGGCGCCGTCGGCGCCTCGACCGACAGCTACCGCTGGGCCACCCAGCGTCTGGCGACCGACGAGCGGGTCGACGACCTCGTCTCCCATCAGTTTCCCCTCGAGGAGGCGCAGAGGGCCATGCAGGCTGCCGCCGGCCTGCTCGGCCACGACGAGTTGATCGCGGTGGCGGTCACGTTCTGAGGGACGGGGTGGACGCGCCTGGGGCGGCGTCCCCCACCCGTCTGGCGACCTGGTCGTGGATCGGCTACGACCTCGCCAACACGATCTTCGCCCTCGGTGTCATCGGCCTCTACTTCCCCGCCTGGCTGACCAGCCGCGGTCTCGCCGACTCCTCCTTGTCGGTGGTCGAGGCCGCCGCCGGGATCCTCGTGGTGTTCCTCGCCCCCTGGATCGGCGCCCGCACCGACGCCCTGGGACGCCGGGTGCCTGCCCTGGTGGCCACGACAGCCGTCGCCGTCGGCGCCACAGCCGTGCTGGGCCGGGGCCCCGAATGGCTGTCGCTGCTGGCGCTGGGTGTCGCCTTGGTCGCCTTCAACACGGGCTCGGTCGTCTACGACGCCTTGCTCCCGGTCGTGTCCACGCCGGCCACTCGCGGCCGGGTGTCCGGCCTCGGAGTGGGCGTCGGCTACGTGGGGTCGTTCATCGGGCTGGGGATCGGCACCGTCGCCCTGGAGGTGCTGGAGCTCACCTATCCGGCCACGTTCACGCTGTTGGCCATCGGAGTCGTCCTCTTCGCCTGGCCGGCTTTCGTGTTCATCGCCGAGCCCGCCCGGCCTCCGAAACCCGCTCCGGGCCCCGGTGAAGTGCTGGTTCGGCTGCTGCGGTCGTGGCAGCGGGCGGCGACGTTCCCCGGGATGGTGCGATTCCTCGTCGGACGGTTCCTGTACACGGACGCCATCAACACCCTCATCGGCGGCTTCCTGGCGATATACGCCATCCAGGAATTGGGACTGGAGCCGGCGCAGACGACCGTGTTGCTGGCGGTGGCGATCGCCGCCGCCATCCCCGGTAGTTTCTTCGCCGGCTGGGCGGTCAGCCGCTTCGGGGCCCTCAGGGTCCTGCGGGCGACGCTGGTGGCCTGGATCGTCGCTCTGGCGGCCGGGGTCGCCGCCGGCACCGACGGGGTGTCGGCGCTGGCGTGGGTGATCGGGCCGCTGGGAGGGGCAGCGCTGGGGGCGACCTGGACGTCCGACCGCGTCGTCATGACCGACATCAGCCCGCCCGAGCACCTCGGCGAGATGTACGGGCTCTACGCCACCGTGGGCCGTTTCGCCACGATCCTCGGACCGCTGGTGTGGGCGCTCGTGGTGGACGTCCTCGGCCTGCCGCGGACCGTTGCTCTCGGCACCCTGGGGGTCTTCGTGTTCGCCGGGTTCCTCGTACTCGGCGGCCTGCGGAGGGCGGTCACAGACGCTGGTCTGCGGCGTGGGTGACCCGCTGTTCGACGGCGTAGGGAATCGGTAGGTCTATCAGGTCCACCCGCTGCTCGACCAGCCGCTCCCCGATCGCCACGAACCAACTGTCGTTGGGGAACGTCCAGGGCCAGCGCCGGATGCCGAGCCGGGCGCCGAGGATCGCCCCGGCGATCGCCGCCAGGGGGCTGCCTCCCAGGTCGGCCGCCTCCTGGATCGCGGCTTCCGGGCGGAGGGTGGCTGGAGCCACGGAGACGAGCACAGTCGCCACCTTCCCTACCGGGTCGTCTCCCAGCGCCCCTGCGATTTCCGGCAGGGAGGCACCCAGGAGGCCACTCATCATCCGGAAGCGGGAGACGACGTCTTCGAGCCGGTCGGCGTGGGCGTACAGGAGGCCGTCGGCCTCGATCACCTTCTTCGCCTGCATGGCGATCTCCCAGACGGCGAGGAGCAGATCGCGCCCGTTCTGGACGAAACACGACCCAGCCACGGCTCCCGCCACTGCGGTGGCCACCACCGCCGCCGGCGCATCGAGATGGGTGACCCGGGAGGATTCGAGCACTCCCTCCACCAGTGCTTCGGGGTGGCGCCGATACCAGACCCCGAGCGGCACGGCCCGGACCGCCGGGTCCAGCCCGGTCTCTGAGGAGTAATACGGTTCTTCGCTGCCCAGTGCCTCGACCCAGGCGCGCAAGTCCGACGACTCGCCCCGGAGGACAGACGGGTCGCGGCCGTTGCCCCCCAATTCCGCCAGTTCCGAGCTCAAGAGATCGCGATCGACCGCGCCGTGGCGAAACAGGTGATACGCCACGACGACCGCCTGCTGGGTACTCGACGAGTACCCCCGTTCGGACGCCCCTCCCGCCGTGTCGCCGGCAGCCAGGCCCAGAATCGACCCGGCACCTTCGCCTACGGGCAGAGAGAAACGCGCTCCGCCCTCGTCGTTCATAGGTCTCGCAGACTAACGGAGGAGCCCGACGCCTCAAGGGTCGTCCGGACCTAGGCTGGCGCCGTCGTGGCCCGCCTCATGCTCGTCGCCAACCCGGCCGCCTCCCAATTCACCGGCGGCGACCACCGCCGCATCCTGCAGATGCTGGGGCGAAGCCACCTGATCGAATCCGTTTGGCCCCACTCAGCGGCCGATGCCCGGACGATCGCCGCCGACGCGGTCACTGCCGGGTTCGACGGCGTCGTCGCCATGGGCGGCGACGGGATCGTCCACCAGGTCGCCCAGTCCCTGGTCGGCACCGACGTCTTCCTGGCAGTGCTGCCCGCCGGCACCACGAATGTCTTTGCTCGCCAGGCGGGGCTCCCTTCCCGGGCGGTGCGCGCCGCTCGGCTCCTCACCGACGAGGTTCCGGTGCGTCCGTGGCCCGTCGTGACCGTCGAGGCCAACCTGGACGACGGGTCTGTCGTCACTCGCCATGCGGTTTTCGCCGCCGGGCTCGGCTTCGACGCCGACATCGTCGCCGCCGCCGAAACGGAGCCGTATCGCAAGTACCGCTTCGGCGGGATCCACTACGCCCGCACCGCCCTGGCGGTCTACTGGTCGGACCTCCGCAAACGCCGCCCCACCCTGACGATCGAAGACCCGTTCCGGTCCGTCCGGGGGATCGGGGTGATGGCGCAGTTCCATTCCACGTTCACCTACTTCGGCCCCTTCGCATTGCGCTTCTCGCCGAAGCCTCCCCATCCCATGGCTGTCCTCACGATCGAGCGCCTGCCGTTGCGGAGGCTCCCCTCCCTTCTCTGGAACGTGGCACGAGCCACACCGGCCAGGGTGCGCGGAGTGGCCGTGTGGGAGGACTGTGAGCGTTTCAGCGTCGAAGCCGAAGAGCCGGCGCTGATGGAGCTCGACGGAGAGCTGATCGGCCGGGTGACGGCGGCGGCCTTCGAGTACCGCTCCGACGCCCTGTGGGTCGCGGCGCCGGCATCGGGCGACTCAGCCCCCGCCTAGGCGTCGCTCCAGCTCGGTCAAGGCCAGGTCGAGCTCGGTGGCGGCCGCGGTCGCGCCTGCCCGGCGTCGCAGAAGCCCCCGGAGACGCTTGCCGAGATGTGTGTCGAGAAGGCGGCTGATCGGCTCGACCATCTCCCGCTGGTGTTCGAGGAGGAGGCGGCGAGTGGCCCGGCTCCGATACGAAGACACCCACATGCCGACACCGGCCCACACGGCGAGTGAACCCAGGACGACCAGCGCCGGCCCGAGCAGGTCTCTCCCCGCCCGGAGGCCGTCGATTCCCCACACCACGCCGGCGACGAGCGCCAATACGGCGATCCAGCGGACTGGCCGCGCCCAGCGAGGAGCCGGCGCCGGCTCGGGAGTCCGATAAGCCCCCGACGCCTCGTAGGCGACCTCCACCGCCTGGGCTACCGCGTCCGGCCCCACCTCCTCCCGGATCGCCAGCGCCACACCTCCGCCGACCTCCTCGGCGAGAGAATCGACGAATGCCTCCAGCCGGGTCGCGCAGCGGCGGCGGTCACCGGAAGCGAGGAGACGGGCGGCTTCTTCCCGCGTCTCGGCCCACAGGGAGTCGAAGCCCACGCCACCGGAGAAGTCGGGCAGCGAAGTGAGCTTCCGAGCCGCCTCCCGGAGATCGGTCGCCAGCTTGGCGTACACGACTTCCTTGACGTCGGCCTTGTCCTCCAGGACCGCCACCAGGTCGTCGATGCCGATCGGCGGCCCCACGTCCGGGTCGGCGGCGACGCTGACGATCGTCGGCTCGGGTATCCCGTCGGCGATGAGCGTCTGGCGGAGGTCGGAGACCAGGTCGTCGACCGTTCCCTGGTCGAGTCGGTCGACTTGGTTGAGCACGAACACGAACTGGCGGTGATAGGCGGCGAGCGGCTGGATGTAGCGGCTGTGCAGGGCGCGGTCTTGGTACTTCTCCGGGTCGATCACCCACAACACGAGGTCGACCCTGGGAAGGAGCGCCTCGACCGTGTGGCGGTGGTCGACGATCACCGAGTCCGTGTCCGGCATGTCGAGGAGGGCGAGCCAGGGGTGCAGGTCCTGGCCGACCCTCTCCTCCACGCCGAGGTCGTCGAGGAGACGGACGAGACCGGGCTCGGGGTTGGCCGGTATCCAACCGAGGGGCTTTCCGGTCGTCGGCCGCAGGCCCCCGGAGCGGGCCACTTCCTCGCCCGCCAGGGCGTTGACGAGGCTCGACTTGCCCGAGCCGGTGCCCCCGGCGAGGGCTGCCACGAGAGTCTCCCCGAGGTAGCCGGCGCGTTCTCGGACCCGGCGCACCGTCGTGGCGATGGGGTCGAGGACCTCCGGGTCGACGATCTCCCGGGCGGCGGCGATCACCCGGTCGAAGGCGTCGACCGCCGCCAGCAGATCACTGCGCATGGAACTCCTCGGAGGAGACGGCTACGGCTTCAGCCGCCGCCCTGATCCCGTCAGCGACTTCCCGCGAGTCCGACGCGGCCTGGAGGACCCGCCGGTAGCGCCCCGCCTCCGCCGAGAAGACCTGTTCCACGGCGGAGAGGAAGGTGTCCCGCGCAGAGCCCGCCAGCGAGCGGGCGGCAGCTTGACCGAGGAGGTGCTCGAGGATCCCCTGTTGGGCCGCCGCCGCCCCCGCCGCGACCCCGAACTCTGCCCCGGTGAGGCCGCCCGTGGCGGCGAAGACAGCGAGGATCGTGGCCACTGCGGCGGCATTCACGCCCGTCGAGGCCACGCGGGCGGCGCGGAACCGCCGGGGCCCTTCCGCCTCCACCAGAGCGGCGAGACTGGCCAGCCACCGGTCGATGACGGCGTCAGTCTCTTCTGCCGCAGCCGCGCCTGCGGTGCGCAGATCCGGGCTGAGGAGGGTGCGCCCGGCCTCTTCGACTTCCCATGCGGTGCCGACCGAGCGCGCCGCCCGTTCGAGGCGGATGGTGACGGCGTCGGCCAGTTCCCGCCGCGCTTCGCTCTCGATGCGGCCTACCTCCGCCGCCGGCTGGCCGCCCAGGCGGTCGGCCATGTTCTTGAGCCACGACGCCGACCCACGGATCCATCTGGCGACGTCGCCGGTCCCGACCCTCTCGCTCCACCGCTCGACGACCTCGGTTCGAATCAGGGAGCCACGGTCCAACTCGGTGGTGAGCTCCTCCAAGGCGTCGGCGTACACCCTGTCCACGACGGCCTCGAGCCGCTGGCGTTCCTCGTCCTGGGCGATGACGTCGTCGGCCACGGCCTGCGACTCGGCCACGGCGTAGGCGGCGGCGCGGGCGGTGATCTGGCCCAGCACCTCCCCCCGCTGGGCGGCGATGTGGCGCAACTCAGCTGAGAGCCGGCTGAGGGCTTTGGCCGGGAGGATGGAAGCCTCCCCCCTCACCCGCTGCTCCTGTATGGGAAACACGTCGGGGTCGTCGCCGCCCTGTGTCAGGCCGTGCCGGCGGAGCAGCGCCGTGTAGTCGGAGATGGCACCCGATGCCCTCCGCGACAGCCGGTTGAGGACGTAGACGATCTGCGAGCCCCGGCGATCGATGGCCCTGAGGATCTCCCAGGGCACGGCGTCGGCGTAACGCTGGGCAGAGGTGAGGAAGACGACGATGTCGGCGTGATGGAGGATCTCCACGGTGATCGCCCGGTGCTCGGCGACATACGAGTCGATGTCGGGGGTGTCGACGATCGTCAGGTCCTCGAGGAGGGGATGGTCGTCGGCCACCACCTTGCACTCGACGGAGCCGACGCGGTTGTAACGCTCCGAGTGACGGCGATGACACCAAACGACCGGCTGGCGGGTCGTGGGACGCAGAGGGCCCGGCCGGCTCACTTCGCTTTCGGCGATGGAGTTGACGATCGTCGACTTCCCCGAACCGGTCGGTCCGGCCACGACGACCAGCAACGGAGCGTCCGGCTCCCCGAGCCGGGGGATCAGATAGGAACGCAGAACCGTGATCAGGTCGTCGCGCCGGCGGCGACGACCCCCCTGTTCGGCCGACGCCAGGCTGAACGTGGCCGCGGCCACTGCGTCCGCCAGCCGGTCGAGGTCGGCCCGGAGACGGGCGGCGCGGGCGATCGGGGGTGGCATTCCCTCAATTGTGGCAGGACCGATTCCCTGCCCATCCGGGGGGCCACCGGGATCACCGAAGGTCGGCGTGCCGGATGACCCCGCGTGAGAAGAGCGACAGAGATCGACGGTCCCGAGGCTCATCCTCGCTTGCGGGCACGCCATCCCTGCTCCGAGGGGAACCGGTGGGCCCAGTCGCCCGTGACGAAGTGGTTCAACTGCGTGCCTCCGTCGGGCGCCTGCACCTCGAAGAAGTCGAGAACCTCGAAGCCGGTGCGGGTGAGCAAACGGAACCATCCCGAGATCGGCAGGTTGAACTCGATCCCTCCCCCGCTCTGTCGCCAGTCGAGGCGGTGGATCGAGAAGTAGTCGCGTTCGAGGCGATTGCCGACGGGCGAGCCATGCGAGGGACTGCACACCACGGAGAGCGTCGAGTTGGACAGGAACACGAGCTCCCCTCCCGGCCGCAGCAGGCGATGCGCCTCCGGGATCCAGGCGTAGGGGTCGCACCAAACGGCGGCGCCGTACTCGCTAATGGCGAAGTCGAACGACTCGTCCGGAAACGGAACGTCTTCGGCGTTGGCTTGCACGAGCGTCAGGTCGACGCCGTGGTCCGCTGCGAGCCTGCGGGCGGTCCGGAGTTGTCCTCTCGAAACGTCGACGCCCACCACTCGGGCGCCGCGGCGAGCCATCCACCCGCACACGTACGCCGTGCCGCAGCCCAGTTCGATGGCGTCGATGCCCCTCATGTCCTCGGGCAGCAGCCGCAACCTGCTCTCCGGCGTCCCCCAGATGCCCCACACGGGCTCGTCGAGCGCCCAGTTGTGCTCCCCTCCTGCCACCCAACCGGCGGCCCGGTCGTCCCAGTGGGCCCGGTTGACCTCGACGTGCTCGGGGAGTTGGCCCATCTCTTCAGATGATGCGACCAGCGTGCTCGAACAGGGGCCGGTTCTCGAGAATCCTCTCCGGGCCGAGACGTGACAGGTCGAGGAAGGGCTCTTCACCGAGGATGCGCTCGGAGAGGTAACGGCCAACGGCGTGACACTGCTGGAAGCCGTGGCCCGAGAAACCGGTCGCCTGGTAGAGCCCGGAGATTCCGGGCCACTCGCCGATGATGCCGTTGGCGTCGAGTGTGTTCTGCTCGTACAAGCCCGCCCAGGAGCGCACCACCTCGAGACGGTCGAAGGCAGGGATGGCCTCGACGAGAGCCGGCCAGATGATCTCGTAGAACCGGGACCGATCGGCGGGAGTGAAGTCGAAGCCGACAGGGTCATCGGGGAGCGACCAGGCGATGAAGAACGTGTCCGGATTCTCGGAGATCACGTAGACGCCGGACGGGAGGAAGAAGCTCGGAAGCATCTGTCCCCCGGCGACGTCGGAGCGGACGACGTAGACCGTGCGCATGACCGGGTCCACGGGGATCTCCACTCCGGCGGTGGCGAGCAGCGACGGCGACCAGGCGCCGCCGCAAACGACGACGGTCGCGGCTCGATGCGTCGTCCCGTCGGCCAGACGAACGCCGGCGACGCGTCCCTCGGTCGTCTCGAGAGCCGTCACCTCCGCCTGCACGAACCGGGCGCCCCGGGCCTCGGCGGCGCGCCTGTAGCCGGCGGTGACGGCGGTCGGGTCGACGGCGCCGTCGTCGGGGCCGAACGTGCCTCCGAGGAACTGGTCAGAGTCGAGCACCGGGTAGCGCTCCCTGATCGCCTCCATGTCGAGCCACTCCACATTGCAGCCCAGTGACTGCTGCAGGTCGAGGCCATGCCGGGCGGCCTCGTAGCTCTCTTCGTCGACGAAGAACAGGTTGCCCTGTTTCTTCATCCCCACATCCGGGCGATACCCGTCGACAGCCATGTCGTCACCAAACCGCTCCAGCACCTCCATGGCGTAGCGCGAGATGAGGATGTTCTCCTCCAGGTTGAATTGGATGCGGACATTGCCGTCGGAGAGGAGAGTGGATGCCCGGGCCAGGGTCAGGTCCCGGTCGTAGACCGTGACCTGGATCGCCGGATCGAGCTGAACGAGGTGGTAGGCGGTGGCGGCGCCCATGCAACCGGCGCCGACGATGACGATGTCGCTTCTCATGGCCCTCGAATCCTGTGGTGTCTGGCCGATTCCACTCGGCGCGTTCCGTCGTGACAAACCAGGGAACTCGCCCGGCCACGGGGACGTCGGATGGGGATGCGACTCGCCGCTTGCCTGCTGATCGTCCTCGCCGCCTGCACCGGCGCCTCCTCCACGACCGAGGCAGGGTCGGGTTTGCCTCCCCTCGACAGCCTCACCGTCGAATGGGGGTGCGGCCACGGCTTCTGGGCGTCCAACTCCGACCAGACGGCCGCCCTCCACATCTCTTACTTGGGGCAAGGAGAGCCCGACCGCTCGGTGACTCTCCCCCACGACGAGTGGGAAGCGGTGGTGCTCGTGGGCCGCGACTTGCACGCCAACTGGTGCGACGACGTCCTGGAGCCCGACGAGCCCACCCCCGTCGAGGTCGCCGGGTTCCCGGTGATCGGCGGCGAGTTGCAACTCGTCGGCGAGACCCCGGCGCCCTTCACCGGCGGGGAGCTGACGGTGGAGGCAAAGAGTCTCCAGGTGGAGACCGCCGACGGGGAGACGACCCAGTGGGGGTCGATCACGATCACCAACCCGATGTGGGGGATGTTCGCGGGCTGAGTCTGCTCGAATAGGCGGATGCAGCGAGCCCCAGAGCCCTACGACTACTCCCGCCGCACGGGGGTGGAGGAGGTCGACTGGGAGCGATTCGGTGCCCTCGCCGCCGCCTTGACCGAACTGCTGGCGGGGCATCGCCCGGATATGGTGGTGGGCATCGCCCGGGCGGGCCTCATCCCGGCCGCCGCGGTCGCCGCCGCCTCCCGCCTCGACCTGACGCCTGTTCGGGTCAGCCGGCGGGAAGCGGATGTGGTGGTTCGCGCCCATCTGGAGTGGAAGGTGGACGTTTCCGCCGACGTGCGGGGACGTGTCGTGGCTGTGGTCGACGAAATGGCCGACACAGGCGAGACCCTGGCCCTGGTCGCCGAGCGGTGCCGGGAGGCTGGGGCGGCCCGGGTCGTCACGGCCGCTCTCGTCGCCCACTCCTGGGCCGACCCGTTCCCCGACGCCGTGGCGCTCGTGTCCGACGCCTTGGTGGTGTTTCCATGGGATCGCCGGGTCTTCTCCGAGGGCCGGTGGATGCTCCACCCCGAGCTCGTCGATGCGCTGGGCGCCCAGGGCGTGGAACCCGAGCCGTGAGCCAGTCGTCTTCCCAACAGGTGCTACCCGCAGCCTGTTTATCATTGCGCCCGAAGGGGGAAGCCCTGCCGGAACGCGCCTCCAGCGTCCGGCTCTGCCGTAACGCCAGTCGACCGTGACCGAATATTGCCGCCCAGACAACGCCGTCAGACCCAACAGAACATCCCTCTGCTGAGTGTTCTCGGCCTGTTGGCGCTGGTCGGCCTGGTCTATGGCCTCGTGCGCTGGACCAGCCAGGGCCGGGTGCTGGGCTCCGTGACCGTGCTCGACGTGGAATTGGGGGGTTCGACGCCGGAAGAAGCCACCGCCCTGCTCGTCGAGCTCGAGCAGCAGCTCGCCGCTGAGACCATCCCGGTCGAGGTCCTCGGCCAGTCGGCCGCCATCATCCCGGCCGAGGCGGGTTTCGACCTCGACGAGGCGTCGATCGTCGAGCGGGCGATGGCAGTAGGACGTACCGATAATCCCCTCACCAACTTCTTCTGGTGGATCGGCCACATCGGCAGGACGACGGAGCTGGGCCCCGAGGGCTCGCTCGACCCGGACGCCCTGGAGGCGGTGCTCGACGCCCTCGACACGGCCATCGTCGGCGAGCCGCCGTTCCCCGGGTCGATCGAAGTCGTCGACGGCGCACTCGTGGCCCAGCCGCCGCGAGCTGGCCGCAGGATCGACCGGGACGAGGCACTCGAGCTCTTGACCACGGCCAGTCTGACCCTCGAGAAGACGGAGGTGGAGCTCCCCGTCCGCGACGAGCAGCCGGCATTCACCGAAGCCGACATCGAGGCGGCCCGCGACGACGCCGAGTTCATGCTCTCGGCGCCGATCGTCCTCACGGCCGAGAACGGGACCGAGCTGACCTTCACCGTCGAGGACCTCCAGCAGGCATTCGTGGCGGAGATCCACGAGGACCCGCCGTCGATAGAGCTCGGATTCGACCCGGAGGTGATCGAGGCAAAGCTCGAGCCCATCCGGTCGGACTTCGAGTCCGAGCCGGAGAACGCCCGGTTCGAGATCAACGGCTATGACGTGGAGATCGTGCCGGGACGCAGCGGTACGAAACTCGATGCCGAGGAGACCGCCGCGGTTCTCGATCAGGCTTCCCGCACCGCCCGCCGGCGGGCCGAGCTGCCGCTGCGGGAAGGCGCCCAGCCGGAGGTCACGACAGAGGACCTGGAGGCGCTCGACATCCGCCATCTGGTGTCGCAGTTCACGACTTACTACGACTGCTGCTCACCCCGGGTCACGAACATCCACCTGATCGCCGACGAAGTCGACGGGGCGATCGTGCGCCCCGGCGAGACGTTCTCTCTCAACCAGTACGTGGGCGAGCGGACCGAAGCAGAGGGCTATCTGCCCGACGGGACGATCGTGCGCGGCGAGATCGTCGACACGGTAGGGGGCGGCGTCTCCCAGTTCGCCACCACCTTCTACAACGCCGTCTTCTGGGGCGGCTACGAGGACGTGGAACACAAGCCGCACTCGTTCTACTTCGATCGGTACCCGGAGGGCATCGAAGCGACGATCTCGTGGCCGTCGCCCGACCTCAAGTTCCGCAACGACTCGGGCTCGGGGATCCTCATCAAGACGTCGTACACGGACACCTCGGTGACGGTGTCGTTCTACGGCAACAACGACGGCCGGATCCTCGTCGGTGAGCAGTCCGGCGGCTCCCTGCGCGTCGGCGTCGTCCGGGAAGGGGGCCCCAACGCCCGCCAGGTCCGTGGCGACCGCTCGGATCGCTTCGATTTCCAGGAGCCGCCCGATCCCCTCTACCGGGGCAATCCCGACCTGGGGATCGACGAGTCCCGTCAGGTCCAGGGTTCCCGGGAAGGATGGAGCGTCAGGGTGACGCGGACCATCACGGTCGGCGGCGAAACGGTCACCCAGGAATGGGTCGTCCGCTACCTGCCGCAGCAGGCGATCATCGAGGTGCACCCGTGCAAGGTCCCGGGTGCGGCCGAGGCCTGTCCGACCACGACGACCACCACCTCGACGACCACCACCACGGCGCCGCCAGAAACCACCACCACCACCACGACGACGATCCCGGAGACGACCACGACCGCGCCACCCGAGACGGCGCCGCCTCCGACTGATCCGGCCGGGTGAGCGGCGGGGCCCCGGTAGCCACGGGTGCCCCGCCGCTGGTTCTATCGGATCGACCTCAAGGAGCCGGGTACACCAGTTCCGCCGTGGCGGACTCTGCCGGCCAGATCAGCTCGATCGCCCCACCGATGCGCTGCAGGTGGGGGTTGGGCACCTCGGCGGTGCCGTCATCGCGGAAAGTGATCGGCCCGATGATGGTCTCGAGGCCATCCGTTGCCGCGATGGCATCGCGCACCGCTTCCCGGTCGAGGGTGCCCGCCCGCTCGATGGCGTCGGCCAGGATCTCGATCAGGGCGTAGGCGCTTCCCACCACGGGATCGGCCGGGCGGCCCTCCTCCTCGATGTGGCGTTGGTTCACCTCCTCCGTGCCGGGAAAGCCGAGGCCAGGGTGCCACGGAGTGGAAAGCACCACTCCGTCACCGGCCTGCCCCAGGTCGTTCCACGTGGGCACGTCGGCGCCGCGGATCACCAAGTTGAAGGGCGGTTTCCAGCCGAGTTCGCCCATCTGCTGGTAGATGGCGAACGCGTCGGGCGGCGTGGGGAGGCTGAGGAGCGCCTGCACATCGGCTGCGCGCGCTCCCAGGATGAGGTCCGTGTAATCCGTCGTCCCTGGGGCATAGGTCTCGTGATACACGATCTCGTACCCATGGCTCTCCGCCTCCTGGACGAACAACGGTCCCAGCTCCTCACCCCAGTCGGTCGCCTCCTGGAAGATCCCGACCCTGTAGGGACGCTCATCTTCGGACAGGAGCCCGTTGAGCATCTCGAACACCGTTCGCGCCATGTCGGGCGACTTCGGGAACGGAGAGAAGAAGTAGCGGTATCCCTGCTCGTTCAGCGCCTGCGTCGAGACCGCCACGCCCAAATACGGGATCCTGTTCCTCTCGGCGGTGGCCGAGCCGGCGGCGTGCACCGGCGTGGCGAAGCCGCCCAGATAGGCGACTATGTCGGTGCCGGCCAACTCATCCATGATGGCCGTCGTCTGGTTGGGATCCGAGGCGTCATCCCGGATGTCCAACTGCAACGGGAGACTGGTGTCGAATTCCTCCACATAGACGCCTCCCGCCTCGTTGATTGCGTCGACCGCATAGGTGTACCCGCGTGCCACCTGGGCACCGCCCCCGGCGAGCCCTCCGGTCGTTGAAACGACCGCTCCTATCGTGATGGCTTCCGGAGCCTCGACCGGCGCTCCTTCGGTCGTTCCGGGACCGCCGGAGGTCGTGGTGGGTGCAGTGCTTCCTTCGGTCGCCGCAGGCGTTTCCGCCTCCGTTTGGGTCGGGCCCGACCCTCCGTCCGTGCTGCAAGCCATGACCATGGCCAGCACGACGAGCACGACCAGTGGTGCCCGCTGTTTCATGTCAGCTCCTTCCTCTCGCTGCCGTTGCTCGGTCGCCTGTCGTTCTCGCCTTCGCCGCCCGCCTCCCCAGAAGACGCCCGGCGGCCTGGCTGAGGCCACCCGGGAAGACGAGGACGACGACCACGAACAGAAGGCCGAAGAAGACGACCTGGAACTCGTCCACATTCGTCGGCATGAGATCGCGCCCGACGATGAAGAAGATCGATCCGAGCAACGGTCCGAAGAGGGTGCCGATACCGCCGATGAACGCGACGAGGACGGCCTCGAATGTCCAAATGACGCTGAAAGCGAAGTTCGGGTAGTAGCTGACGCTGAAGAGCGCGAAGGCACTCCCCGCGAGCGCCGCCAGGGCCGCGCTGATCACGAAGGCTGCCAGCTTGTAGGCGAAGGTGTTCACTCCCGTTGCCTTGGCGGCCTCCTCGTCCTCCCTCACCGCCATCATCCCGAGACCCAACTTGCTCTGGGCGAGCCAGATCGAGGCCAGGAGGGTCACCACCAAAACCGCCAGCGCGAAGAGGTAGGGCCCGGTGAAGTCGTAACTCCGCAGCATCTCGGCCGGGAGCGAACTGATGCCCGGCCACAGGTTCCCGGCAGTGATGAACACCGCCACCCCGAGAGCCAGGGTGCCGATGGCGAAGTAGATGTCGCGCAATCGCAGCATGGGGATGCCGACCACGCAGGCGGCCACCGCGGTCACGACAGCTGCCACGGCGATCGCCACCGGGAGGGCTCGGCCACCGAGCCAGAGCTCTCGCGTGAGGAGCGCCCCGAGACCGAAGAATGCGGAGTGGCCCAGGCTGATCTGGCCGGCGAATCCCCCGAGGATGTTCCAACTCGTGGCCAGCGCCGCAAGGATCATGGATTGAGTAGCCAGGGTCAGAACGTGCTGATCACCGATCGAGAGGCCCAACGCCACCGCCGCCACCAGGACGAGAAGGGCCAGCACCGAGGCGACAGGCCTAGGCATGAGCCCTCCCGAAGAATCCGTGAGGTCGGAAGCTGAGGACGATCAGGAAGAGAACGAGGGCGGCGACCTCGCGGTATTGTCCGCCTATCCACACGCTGGCCAGGCTCTCCACCAATCCCAAGGCGATCCCGGCGAGGACGATGCCGCGCATGCTCCCCAATCCAGCGAGCACCACGACGATCAGGGCCTTGAGGGTCCATCCGAGCCCGATACTCGGGCTGACGCTGTAGCCCAGGCTGACCATCGATCCGGCGATGGCGGCGAGAGCGGCCGAGATGGCAAAGGCGATCTGGTAGACCCGGCGGACGTCTATCCCGGTGAGTGCTGCCCTGGTCCAATCCTCCGAAGTGGCCCGCAACGCTTTCCCGAATCGCGTGCGGGACAAGATCCACTCGAGAACGAGCGCGGCGATGACGGCGACGACGAGGCCCGCCAACCGGACGATCGGGATGCGGATCGACCCGAGCGTGAACGCCTCCGACGAATAGGCGGTCGAGATCGTCCTCTCGTCGGCAGTGAAGAACCTCACCGCCAGCGCCTGGAGGGCCAATGCCAAACCGAACGAAACGAGAAGGGAGTTCTTGATCCTCGTGTGGATCTCGGCCTTGGTGACGAAGCGGAACAGACCGAGATAGAGGAGGATCCCGACCCCGAACATCACGATGAACACGAGGGGGAGGGAGACGAACGGATCGAGGCCCCAACGGGTGAAGGCGAAGAACGCCAGGTAGCCCCCCAGCATCAGGAGCTCACCATGGGCCACGTTGAGCACGTTCAGCACACCGAAGGCGAGCGCCAACCCCAAAGCGACCAGCCCGTAGATGCCACCGAGCAGGATCCCGGAAACGATGCTCTGGGCGACCAGTTGGCTCATAGGCTGAGATACGCCTCCTGGACCCGCACGTCCGCTTCGAGTTCCGGCCCGGTTCCACGAGCGACGATCGACCCCGTCTCGAGGATGTAGGCGTAGTCGGCTACTTCGAGCGCCATCTCGACGTGCTGTTCCACCATCAGGACCGAAACACCCCGGTCACGGATTCGCCGGATCACGCCGAATATGTCCTCGACGACGATCGGTGCGAGCCCCAGAGACGGCTCGTCGAGGATCAGCAGCCGGGGACGGGCCATCAGGGCCTTTCCGATGGCCAGCATCTGCCGCTCACCCCCGCTGAGAGTCCCGGCAGCCTGCTTTCGCCGCTCGGCGAGGCGAGGAAAGATCTCGAACACCTCCCCGAGCGCCTCCCCGAATGCCTCCTTCTCTCGTAGGGAGTAGGCCCCGAGCTCGAGATTCTCTGCCACCGTCAGTGTCTGAAAGGCGGCCCGTTCCTCCGGGATCATCACCATGCCCCGTCCCACGATCTCGTGGGTCGGCAGCCCCGAGAGGTCCTCGCCCTCGAACCGAACCGAGCCGGCCTTCCTCGGGAGGAGACCCATCAAGGAGAGCAGCGTCGTCGTTTTGCCGGCGCCGTTCGGCCCGAGGATGGCGACGATGGAGTCTCGATGTACCTCGAAGGAGACCCCCCACACGACCTGGAGGTCGCCGTAGGCGACCTCGAGACCTTCAACCTCGAGCATGTCGGCTCCCCAGGTACGCCTCGATCACCGCCGGGTTCTCGACCACCTCGTCGGGCGGGCCCTCGGCCAACTTCCTGCCGGCGTCGAGTACGACCACGCGGTCGCATGCACCGGTGATGGCCTTGATCACATGCTCCACCACGACGACGGTCACCCCCGATTCGCGAACGGACTTGATCAACTCCACGGCCCGTGGGATCTCCTGGGCGGTGAGGCCGGCCATGAACTCGTCGAGGAGAACCAGCCTGGGGTTGCCGGCGATGGCGCGAGCCACCTCGAGCCATTTGCGCTCCACGATGGTGAAGGCGGAAGCCGGCTGGTCTGCCTTGTGCGCCAGTCCGACCCTATCCAGCGCAGCCATCGCCGCGTCGCGAGGCTCATAGCCTCCGCCTCCGGGTCGGCCGCCGAAGAGGTGACCCGCCAACACGTTCTGGAGGGCGGTCAGGTTGGAGAAGGGACGCACCATTTGGAAGGTGCGGGCGATGCCCAGCCTGGCGATGCGGTGTGGCGGAAGCCCTGTGATGTCGTCTCCCGCGAAGAGAACCGAACCGCGATCGCACTTCAATGACCCTGTGATCACGTTGAAAGCGGTCGACTTGCCCGAGCCGTTGGGGCCGATCAATCCCAGGATCTCGCCCTCCCGTACCTGGAGCGAGAGACCGTCCAGAGCGCGCAGGCCCCCGAAGCTCTTGCCGACGTCTACGAGCTCGAGCATGAAGGTCATCAGAAATGATCCGGACGCCTCGCGCTGCCCCGCCGGGCGAGATTCCGTCTCGTGGCCAGCTCCTCCTCGCTTCCGTCGATATTATCAAGTTACCTGATATCGGCAAGGAAAAGCGGGCGTGAACCTTCGGGGGGATCGCGGCGTGAGCCAGTATCAGTTTACTTTATACTCGTCTGGACAACGGCCGAGGAGAGCGCATTGGACTTGTCGGGAAAGGTCGCCATCGTCACTGGGAGCGGACAGGGCCTGGGCCTCGCATACGCCGAGGCACTCGCCGCGGCGGGAGCATCGGTCGTCGTCAATGACGTCGACGACGAGAAGGCCGGAGCCGCCGCGCGGCGGATCCGGGCTTCCGGCGGAGAGGCCATCCCGGTTGGAGTGCCAGTCGGCGACTCGCAGGCCGCCGACACGCTCGTGTCTGCCGCCGTCGATACCTACGGCCGACTCGACGCCATGGTGACCAATGCCGGGATCCTGCGGGATCGCACACTTTGGAAGATGAGCGACGACGAGTTCGACGAGGTGATCCGGGTCCATCTTCGCGGCACGTTCACCTGCGCCAGGGCCGCAGCCATCTATTTCCGTGAGGCGGGTCACGGCGGCCGGTTGATCCTCGCCGGCTCGCCCGCCGGCCAGCGCGGCAACTTCGGGCAGACCAACTACGCCGCGGCCAAAGCAGGCATCGCCGCCATGGCCCGCACCTGGGCTCTCGAACTGGCTCGCGCCGGAGTGACGGTCAACGCCATCGTCCCCAATGCAGTGACGGCGATGACCGCCACCGTGCCGTTCCTTCAGCCCTACGTCGAGATGGTGGAGAGAGGCGACCCATTGCCGAGCAAGGTGAGACGCTCGGTAGGCTTTGGCCCTCCCGAAGACTGCGCCGGTCTCGTGGTCTTTCTCGCCTCAGACCAGGCGGCCCACATCACCGGCCAATGCATCGGCATCGGAGGCGACCGCCTCAGCTTGTGGTCGCACCCCACCGAGGTGCGGACGGCTTTCAAGGACGGCGGATGGGACGCCGACGCCATCGCCGAAGCCTTCGCCACCACGGTCGGTGAGAACCTCGAGACCTACGGGATCACTCCCCCGGAACTGGACGACTAGGAAGGAGCCACGATGGCCCTCTCGGTAGAAAAGCCGGCAGACCTCCTCGAGATCGAGGACGGAACCGAGCTCGGGAAGAGCTCTTGGATCGAGATCACCCAAGAGGACATCGACCTGTTCGCCGCCGCCACGCGGGACCGTCAATGGATCCATGTGGACCCCCGGCGCGCCGCCGAGGGGCCCTTCGCGTCGACGATCGCGCACGGTTATCTGACTCTGTCCCTCGTGATCCCGCTCTGGTCGGAGCTGCTCCAGGTCGAAAAGGTGGGGATGGCCATCAACTACGGGTTGAACCGCCTCCGGTTCCCCGCCCCGGTGCCGGTGGGCTCCCGGGTGCGACTCGCCGGCAAGCTGGCATCGGCGCGGGAGGTCCCCGGCGGGGTGGAGGTGACCGCCGACCTCACGATGGAGATCGAAGGCCAGGAGAAGCCGGCGCTGGCCGCCGAAGCTCTCTACCGCTTCTACGACTGAGGCCACCGGTCGGCGAGGGCGGGAACCACCTCTTCTCTGAGCCGACGCTTGTCGACTTTGCCCACGCCGGTCTTGGGCAGATCGTCCACCAGTTCGATGATGTCGGGCACCTGCCACCTCGCCATTCTCGTTGCCAGGAACTCCTTCAGCTCCTCTTCGGTTGCCTCGGCGCCCGTGTCGAGAACGACCAATGCCGCAGGCCGCTCCCCCCATCGCGGATGAGGGACCGCCACGACCGCGGACTCCTTCACGGCCGGATGTGCGGCCAGCACCCGCTCCAACTCCACTGAGCTGATCCATTCTCCCCCAGACTTCACGAGGTCCTTGGTGCGGTCCACGATCTCCAGCGTCCCGTCCGGGTGGATCCGACCGACATCACCAGTCCTCAGCCAACCCTCGCGGAACCGGCTTTCGTTCGAGTCGTCGTCCGGCTCGTAGTACGCGGCAGCGATCCACGGTCCACGCGCCTCGATCTCGCCCACCGAGGTCCCGTCCCAGGGCACCTCGGTCCCGTCGTCAGCCACCAGCCGTAGCTCCACGGTCGGCGCGGCCACACCCTGTCTCGCTCTCCGCTCTACGTCATCGCTCTGCGCCGGGATCCAGCTTCCGGTCCCGCTGGGGGACATCTCCGTCATGCCCCAGCCATGGAAGAAATGGATCCCCCTGTCGGTGTACCTCTGGATGAGGGCAGGGGGAGGCTCGGCGCCACCGCACAGGATCCGGTCCACCGAGCTCAGGTCGTACGCCCCGGATGCGAAGACCTCGTTCATCTGCACCCAGAACGTCGGGATACCGGCGAGGACGTTGGGGCGCGTCCGCTCGATCAGCGATGCCACGCTTTCAGGGCTGGTGTCGGCACCGGCGAAGACGAGCGAGGCCGGGGCAAGGCCGGACGAATAGGGCAGACCCCAGCAGTTGACGTGGAACATCGGCGTGAGAGGCAAGACGACATCGCCTCGACGTATCCCATGGCCGTCCACCATGAGCTGGCCCATGGCATGGAGGAGGATCGAGCGGTGGGAATAGACCACGGCCTTGGGCCGACCGGTGGTGCCGCTGGTGAAACATATCGAGGCCGCCTCGTGCTCGTCCACGTCCCGCGGCTCCGCCGGCTGTTGAGCGCCGATCAATTCCTCGTAGCGCGGGTCGTCTGCGAAAGCCGGGTCGATCTCGGCGCCATCCTCCATGACGACGAAGACATCCACGGAGAGGCGATCGCGAAGTGGAGCGAGCCGGGGGGTCAGCGAGCCGTCGACGAAGATGACCCGGTCTCGAGCGTGGCCGACCATGTACTGGATCACGTCGTCGTGGAGCCGCACGTTGATGGTGTGGAGGACCCGCCCGGAGACCGGGACTCCGTAGTAGAGCTCGAGATGCCGATGTCCGTTCCAGGCAAAGCTGGCGACGGTGGCGCCCGGCGGCAGTCCGAGCTCCTCGAGTGCGGAGGCCAGCCGGAGGGAGCGGTCGGCGATCTCGGAGTACGGGCGGATATCGACGCCGGACGGTTGGACGGAGGTGACCGTCATGTCTGCTCCGACCGACAGGATGCGGCGCAGGATCAGAGAGATCGATAGCGGGACGTCCTGCATCAAGCCTCTCACCGGCTCCTCCTGGCTCGACGGACGACCGCAATATATCAGGTATCTTGATATCGTCCCGGTTTGCCCGCAGGAGAGATCTTGACCCCAGAAGTCGAAGATTGGGTGGCGATCGACGTGCACGTCCACATCGAGGTGGGTCCCGAGGGCGAAGACCATCTGTCCCCGGAATTGAGAGAGGCGGCGAACCGATACTTCCGGGAAAAGGGCCCTCTCCCGACCCTCGACGAGGTGGCCGAGTACTACCGCTCCCGACGAATGAAGGCGGTCGTCTTCGGTGTGGATTCGGCTCTCACGACGGGCCAGCCCCGCATTCCGAACGGCTTCATCGTCGAAGGGGCGCGTCGCCATCGTGACGTGCTGATCCCGTTCGCCAGCATCGATCCTCGCCGCGGCCCCGAAGGCGTCGCGGAGGCCGAAGAACTGCTCTCCACCGGCGAGGTCAAAGGCATCAAGTTCCACCCGAGCATCCAGCAGTTCGACCCCAACGACCGCATCGCTTACCCGCTCTACGAGTTGATCCAAGCTGCGGGAGCGATCGCCCTTTTCCACACGGGCCACAGCGGGATCGGGGCCGGACTTCCGGGGGGCGGAGGGATCAGGCTGCGACACAGCAACCCGATGCTCATCGACGATGTCGCGGTGGACTTCCCCGAAATGAAGATCATCATGGCCCACCCATCCTTCCCCTGGCAGGACGAGGCGATCTCGATTGCTCTGCACAAGCCCCAGGTCCGTCTCGACCTGTCGGGCTGGAGCCCGAAGCGGTTCCCGCCGCAGTTGATTTCCTACATGCGGGGCCCGCTCCGGAGGCAGGTGCTCTTCGGATCCGACTACCCGCTGATCACCCCCGATCGATGGCTCGACGAGTTCCACCGGCTCGACCTGGGTGATGACGTGGAGCGGATGATCCTCATGGACAATGCCAAAGAGCTCCTCGAGTTGACCTAGGGATGTCATGAGCAACAGCGACGGCAACACACGGCCCCGAACGAGTTATCTGGTCGCCCGCCTCGACCGGCTCATACGCTCCAAGCTGTCGGAGGTGCTCAAGCCGTTCGGCCTTTCGGTGCCGCAGTACACACTGATGAGCATCCTGGAACATCGGCCCGGCCTGTCGAACGCCCAACTGGCTCGACGTTCGTACATCACGGCCCAGGCCATGCATCAGGTAGTGAACTCTCTCGAGGAGCGCGGTCTGATCCTGCGGCGGGTGTCGCCCGACCACGGCCGCATCCAGTTGACCGAGCTCACGGACGAGGGTCTCGCCCTCCTCAAGGCGTGCGACGAGGAGGTGACACGGCTCGAAGAGCGCATATTCGGAGGACTCGGCGCGAGAGGAGAGGAGCAGTTGCGCGGGCTCCTACAGGCTGCGATCGATCACGACGCATCCGAGAAGTAGAGCCGCAGCCGTCAGTCGCCTGCTGGATCTCAGTAGTAGCGGAAGAAGTCGCGCACGACGGCCGAAGCATTCTCCTCGGCCTCGGGAGTCCAGCCGCCGGAGCGGGTGATCGTGACAGCGTTCGACATCACGTGCACCCGCTGGATGTCGCCGTCGGAGGCGAATAGCCGCTCGGCCAGGCGGGCGGGCCATGTGTCGAGCCCCGCTGTGGTCCCGGGCGTGTAGGCCTCTCCGTCCTGTCCGGCGAGGGTCCGGTCACAGATGACGACCAGGGAGTCGCCGACTCGGAAGGCGCGGTTTATCTCGATCGTCTGGCCCATGCGGCGATGTTAGTGGTGGGACTGCCTCGCTCAGACACCGAGCCCGCCCACCTCGGGCGTGCGCCGACCGCTGCGTTGGGACAGCACCCCGCCCTCCCGTTCGCCCACCATGTGGATCTTCATGAGATTGGTGGCGGAGCGTTGCCCCGGCGGGATGCCCGCCACCATCACGACGAGGTCCCCCCGATGGCACAGCTTCTCGCGTTCGAGGAACTTCTCGGCGGCGGCGATCTCGTGGTCGGTGTACTCGCGCCTCTCGAACGGGTAGGCGGTCACCCCCCAATACAGCGCCATTCGCCGCCGGGTGGCGGGATTGGGACTGAAGGCGACGACCGCCGCCTCCGGGCGGTACTTGGAGATCAGGCGGGCGGTGCTTCCCGATTCCGTGAAGGCGACGATCGTGGAGATCCCTAGATCGGCGGCGGCTTCGGTGGCGGCGCGCGCCACGGCCGAGGCGACACGGTTGACCGCGCCGAGGAACGGCACGGAGTGGCGCCTGGCATGGGGCGAACGCTCGGCTTCCTCGCATATCCGGGCCATCATCTCGACGGCGCGGATCGGATACTCCCCCACCGCCGTCTCCCCTGAGAGCATGACGGCGTCGGTGCCCTCCACTACGGCGTTGACCACGTCGGTGACCTCCGCCCGGGTAGGGCGCTGGTTGTGGGTCATCGACTCCAGCATCTCCGTGGCGGTGATGGTGATCCGCCCCGCGGCATTGGCCCGGGCCAGGATCTCGGCCTGGATGATGGGGATCCGCTCCAGTGGCAGCTGCACCCCCAGGTCCCCCCGGGCGATCATGACGCCGTCCGACTCGGCCAGGATCTCATCTAGGTTCCGGTAGGCGACGGCCAGCTCGATCTTGGCGATCACCGGCGCCAGGCCGCACAGCGCCTGGACCTGGCGAACGTCCTCACCAGTGCGGACGAACGACGCCGCCACCCAGTCCACCCCCAGCTCCCGACCGAACTCGAGATCCTCCTGGTCCTTTCGGGTGACGGCGGGCGTCCTCAGGTCGCTGTCGGGGAAGGCCGCTCCCTTTCGGTCGGCGAGCGTCCCTCCTATCCGGACCAGCGCAGTGAGCGAGTCCGACGTCACACTGGTCACTTCGAGAACGATGAGGCCGTCGGCGAGGACGATCCGATCCCCTTCCCCTACGTCTTCGGTCAAGTGGGGGTACGAGATCGGGATAAGCCTGTCGCCGCCGGGGACGTCGTCGGGCACCAGGGTGACCGTGGTTCCCGGGGTCAGCTCGACGGCCCCGTCGGGGAATCGGCCGACTCGCAGCTTGGGCCCCTGGATGTCCTGGAGGATCGCCACGTTGCGACCGCTCTCGTCCGCCGCCCGTCTCACCCACTCGAACCATCGACGGTGGGTGTCGTGGTCGCCGTGGGAGAAGTTGAGCCGGGCGACGTCCATCCCGGCGTCGACCAGCGCCCGGACCTGCTCGTAGGAATCCGTCGCCGGCCCCAGAGTGGCCACGATCTTGGTTCGTCTCACCCCGGGCAAGGTAGCGGAATCAGCGGCGTTGGCCCGTCAGTCCAGATCCCGGTCGACGGCGGGGACGATCTTCGTGGCGTGCCGGAGCTCGTCGGGGTGGAAGATCCCACGGTCGACGGCGACGACGCGCATGCCCGCCGCCCGGCCGGCACTGATGCCGACAGGGGTGTCCTCGACGACGAGGCAACGAAGCGGCGGCACGTCCAGGCGCTGGGCGGCGAGGAGGTACATGTCGGGATGAGGCTTGGGCCGGGAGACGTCGTCACTCGAGACCATCACCGAAAACCGGTCCTTGATTCCCGCCGCCGCCAGGATCAGGTCGAGTCGCCATCCTTGGCTGTTGGAGACCACTCCCAGGGGGAGGCGGGAGCGTTCGGCGGCGTCCAGGGCGACGAGGGTGTCGGGGAACGCCTCCACCCCCTCCTCGCGCAGTATCTCCACCAGGTGCTCCGCCATCATCGAGTTGAGGCGGGTCGGAGAGATACCGGCTTCGGCGGCGAAGTGGATAGCCATCTCTTGGTCCGTCTTGCCGACCCAGTCGGCGAAGTCGGGGAGCTCGACACCGACTTGCTCCAACGCCGCTCGCCACGCCCGCGCCGAGATCGGCTCGGAGTCGACGAGAACCCCGTCACAGTCGAACAACACTGCGTCGACCCCCTCGAAACCCAGGAAGCGTCCCACGTGAGTCAGCTTTCCAGGTTTCGGCGCAGCAACTCGTTCACGAGCTTCGGATCGGCTTTGCCGCCCGACGTTTTCATCACCTGGCCGACGAGGAAGCCGATGACCTTGGCCTCCCCTGACCGGTAACGCTCGACGGCATCGGGGTTTTGCTCGAGGACGGAGGCGATCAATCCCTCCAGCTCGGAGGAATCGGAGATCTGGAGGAGGTCCCGCTTCTCGGCCACTTCGGCAGGGGTGCCCTCGCCTTCCATCACGCCGGCGAGCACCTCTTTGGCGGCGGAGGACGAGATCTTCCCGTCGGTGACCATCTTCACCAGATCGGCGATGACCTCGCCGCTGAGGAAGGCTTCCTCCACGGCGCGCCCCAGCCGGCGGAGCCCCGCCGTCACGTCGCCGGTGACCCAGTTGGCGGCAGCCTTGGGATCGGCGCCGGCGGCGACGGCGTCCTCGTACAACTGCCGCAGCTCGGGCTCGGCTGAGGAGAGGACGCTGGCGATCTGCGGGTCGAGACCGGCGGCGGCGTACCGGGCTCGCCGGGCAGACGGCAGCTCGGGGAGCGTGGCTGCGATCCGCTCCACCCAGTCCTCGTCCAGCACCAGTGGAGGCAGATCCGGCTCCGTGAAGTAGCGGTAGTCGGAGGAGCCCTCCTTCACCCGCATGGTGTGGGTCACACCCGACTCCTCGTCCCAGTGCCGGGTCTCCTGGACGAGCTTCTCGCCGCGCTCCAGGGCGGCGATCTGGCGCGTGATCTCGAAGTCGATGGCGCGTTCGAGGGACCGGAAGGAGTTCATGTTCTTGATCTCGACCTTCGTCCCCAGCTCCGAACTGCCCGCGGGCCGCACCGACACGTTGGCGTCGAAGCGGATGGAGCCTTCCTCCATACGGGCATCGGAGACGCCCAGCTCGGCGACTACGGCCCTCAGCTCCTGGGCGTAAGCGCGTGCCTGGGCGGCCGAGTGGATGTCGGGCCGCGACACGATCTCGACCAGGGGCACCCCCGAACGGTTGAAGTCGAGGAGCGTCGCCTCCGCCTGGTGGATACGACCGCCCCCGCCGACATGGCGGGACTTGCCGGTGTCCTCTTCCATGTGGGCCCGTTCGATGCCGACCCGGATCGTCTCCCCGTCGACGTCGACGTCGAGATGCCCGTCGTGGCACACCGGGATGTCGTACTGGGAGATCTGGTAGTTCTTCGGCAGGTCGGCGTAGAAGTAGTTCTTGCGATGGAACACCGACGTCGAGCTGATCTGACAGTCGAGCGCCAGGCCGATGGCGGTGATCCATTCGATCGCCCGCTGGTTCGTCACGGGCAGCGCCCCGGGGAGCCCCAGGCAGACAGGGCACACGTTCGTGTTCGGCTCCTCACCGAAGCCCACCGCGCAGCCGCAGAACATCTTCGAGTCTGTCTTCAACTCGACGTGAGTCTCGATTCCGATGACCGGTTCCCAACTCATGACGCGTCTCCCAGCGGAGGACGGGCATCGAAAGCGGCGAGCCGCTCGACCTCGGCAGCGACACAGAACATCTGCTCCTCGCCGAGCGCCGGCGCCATGACCTGGAGCCCGATCGGCAGGCCGGCGTCGTCGGTCCCCACCGGGACCGAGATCGCGGGATCGCCGGTGAGGTTGACCGGCAGGGTGCACACGTCCGACAGGTACATGGAGAGCGGGTCGTCGACCCTGGCTCCGAGCTCGAAGGCGACGGTGGGGCTAGTCGGCGAGATGAGCACGTCGGCGGTCTCGTAGGCCGCCCGGAACTCTTGGATCAATCTGGTCCGCACCTGCTGTGCCTTGCCGTAGAAGGCGTCGTAGTACCCGGCGGACAGGGCATACGTGCCGAGCAGGATGCGGCGCTTCACCTCGGGACCGAACCCAGCGGCGCGGGTGCGAGCCATCATCTCCTCGGTGGTGTCCCCGGGCACCCGATTGCCGTAGCGGACGCCGTCGAAACGGGCGAGGTTGGCGGACGCCTCGGCAGGGGCGATGAGGTAGTAGGCGGAGAGGGCCACCTGCGCCGTCGGGATGGACACCTCCACGATCTCGGCTCCGGCGCCGGCGAGCCGCTCGATGGTCGCCGACACGGCCGCTTCGACCGCCTTCTCGTACCCCTCGCCGCCGAACTCCTCGACCACGCCGATCCTCATCCCTCCGACACCGCGGTCGAGGGCGGCGGCGAGGGACGGGTACTCACCGGGATAGGAGGTGGCATCGCGGGGATCGTGACCCCAGATGGTCTCGAGGAGCAGGCGGGCGTCGTCGACCGAGCGGGCCAGCGGCCCGATCTGGTCGAGAGAGGAAGCGAAGGCTATGAGCCCGTAGCGGCTCACCCGGCCGTACGTCGGCTTGACACCGACCACCCCGCACAACGCCGCTGGCTGACGGATCGAGCCACCGGTGTCGGAACCGAGAGACCCGAGCGCCGATCCTGCCGCCACGGCCGCCGCCGACCCGCCCGAGGACCCCCCCGGAACGCGATCGGTGTCCCAGGGGTTGCGAGTGGGGCCGTAGGCGGAGTTCTCGGTCGAGGACCCCATGGCGAACTCGTCGAGGTTCGTCTTCCCCACGAGGACCGCCCCTGCCTCACGCAGGCGTTCGACGACGTGGGCGTCGTAGGGCGGCACCCAGCCGGCGAGGATCTGTGAGGCGGCGGTCGTCTCGACGCCCCGGGTGCACATGTTGTCCTTCAGCGCCACGGGTATGCCGTCGAGCGGCCCGAGAGCCCGACCCTGGCTCCGCCGCTCGTCGGAGGCGGCCGCGCTCTCCAGGGCTCCGTCCCGGTCGATCGTGAGATAGCAGTGGAGTTGGGCCTCCGTCATCGTCGCCCGTTCGAGGACGGCTTCGGTCAGGTCGACCGAGGTGATCTCCCCCGCCTCGAGCCGCCGCCCTGCTTCGACGATGGTGAGGTCGGCGAGGCTCACCCGTCGACCTCGAGTGCCGGCGGGACCACGAAGTAGCCGTCCTGCGACTCGGGAGCCTGCGAGAGCACCTCGTCGCGATCGAGCGACGGCTGCACGACGTCTGATCGGAAGGAGTTGGTCAGCCCGAGAGGGTGTGCGGTGGGCGCCGTGTCGTCGGTGGCGACGGACTGCACTTTGGCGGCATGCTCGAGGATCTGCGACAGCTGACGGCGGTAGATCTCGAGCTCGGAGTCGTCCAGCGCCAAGCGGGCCAGGCGCGCCACATGGGCGATATCGATGTCGACGGGCATTGCGGCGATTGTAATGGGCCGCCGGCCGCTGCCCGTCGGAGATGGTTCGTGGCGGCCACCGCTACCGTGCAAGCGATGCACTTGGCTCCCGTGGTGGTGGCAGCTCATGCCTCCGGCCCGGAGGCATGGGAAGCGGCCGTGACCGCCGTCGCCGACTGTCTCGATCGACACGCCGACCTCTCGGTGGTGCTGCGTCTACCCGGCGCCGCCATCGAGTTCCTGACCCACACCGCTCGCCATGCTCTGGAGAGCCTGGACCAGGATCGTGTCCTCTGGCTGGCGGGTGGCTTTTCCGACCCGCTGCTGACGAGGATCTCCCCGAACGCCGTCCGGCTGCAACTGGAACGGGAGAGAACGGCCATGGACGTGGCCGGGATCTCTCCGGGCGGGTTGTGGGTCGACGGGGAATGGGAGCCGGCGCTGGTGTCGGTGGCGTCAGACGCCGGGCACCGACTGGTGTTCTTCTCTGCCGACGTGCTGGCAGAGAAGAGCACCGCCCCGGGCCCGATCGAGCGGGCCGGAACAGCCGTGATCGGCATTCCGGTCTTCCCCGAAGCGCCCGACGTCGAAGGCGACGGCCTGGTGGCAGTCATCGTCGACTCCGACGGGCTCGAGGAGTTCGTGTCCCGTCATGGGCCACAGCTGGCGTCGGTGTCACGGTTCCTGTCCGAGCATGGGCCGAGAGAACGACTGGAACCTCGCCTGGCGGTCCCCGAGCCGGATCCCTCCCGGGAACCGTTCTATCGCAAGCTCGTCCTCCGCACCGCGGCGCAAGGAGGCCGCAGCCCGGTCCAAGACGCCCTCTTGCGCCTCCAATCCCGCGAGCACCTGCTCGACCCCGGATTCGCCGATCCCGAAGTCGATCTGCTCGATGCCGCCATTGCCCTCGATCGGGCCTTGAAGCGGGGCGACAACTGGGTCGAGGTGACGGACATCGACTGGGACGCCGACGGCACCGACGAGGTCCACATAGAGACCGTCGCCGCCTCGCTCGTGGTCGACCCGGCAGAGGGTGTGCTGGCGTTCTGGGACGACAAGGCGGGACGGTGGCCGATCACAGCCGTCCACCCGCCGGTGCCGGCGGTGTTGCTCCGCCGCCTGGTCGGCGAAGAAGGGGCCGAGCCGGAGCCCGAGCGTCTGTTCGTACAGGGTCGGGGCCAGGGACGGGGACAGGCTTTCCTCTCCCTCGGCTCCGACACCGGCAGCTCCGTGCGTTTGGAGCTCGACGGGCGCGCGCTGTCGCTCGAGCTCACGGTCTCCGCCACGGAGTTGGTGCGAATGGGCCCTGAGTTCCCCTTGCGACTCCGCACACCACGCATTCGGGTCGACGGCGGGCAATGGCGCGACGCCACCGAGCCCTTGGCGGTGTCGGGTCACCGCTTCCGGCTCGTCGACGACGACCACAGCATCCTCATCTCGGCCCTCCGCCCGTGTGAGCTGTTCGTCCATCCGCTGGAGTCCGGCGGCCTCGTCGTATGGCCTCATTGGCTGACCGACGGAACCGGCACGTATCACATCTCGATGTCACCCGCCTGACACAGAACGCCGACGGGGGGATCTGCGTTTGTGGGTGACAAAGGAGGAACTTGACCGCCTTGAGACAAGCCACGACGACGCGGCTGCGGCAGCGGCAATTTCCCGATTTCTATCGGGTGCACCATCAGCCCGTCTTCCGCGCCCTGGCCGCCACATTGGGGGACATAGAGCTGGCCAAGGAGGCGACGGACGAGGCAATGACCCGGGCGTATCAACGCTGGACCACGGTCTCGACCTACGACAACGCCCCGGGCTGGGTGTATCGGGTGGGGCTGAACTGGGCTCGCTCCCGGCTCCGCAAACAGACCCGCGAACACCTGGACGATCGACCACCTGACAATCCCGTCGACCAGCCGCTTCCAGATCCCGACGTCGAACGTGCACTTCGCGAGCTGCCGCTCGAGGCCCGCACGTTGGTCGTCCTGCGTCATCTGATGGATTGGAGCTACGAAGAGATCGGCGCAGCTCTCGGCATCCCGACCGGCACCGCCAAGAGCCGGCTGCACCGGGTGATGAACGAGCTGCGCCAGAAGCTGGAGACGAAATGATGAACACCGAGGAGCGCATCAAGAGCCATCTGAAGGCGATGACCTCCCACCTGGTCGCCGAGGACCGGCTGGAACAGGTGATGGAGGAGGGCCGTCGCCGTCAGATCCGCGCCCGCACCGTCCGGGTCCTCGGAGCCGCGGCCGTCGTGGCGCTGTTCGTCGGGGTGCTGAACGTGCTCGACACCGGGCCGGGCGGCCCGCCGGTCGCCACCGAACCCACCCCGGACACGAGGCCCACCGAGACAACGGTTCCCGAAACGCCGCCGACCACGATCCCAACTGAGGCCGCCGAGCCGCGCGGGGTGATCGTCGCCGGGCCAGACGGCCTCACCGTGCTCGATCGGGACGGGAACACGTTGCTCGAGCTCACCGACGCGGGACCCTACTCCGATGTCGCTTGGGCGGCTCCCGACCTGAGCGGCGGGATCGTGTTCCAGCACGAGACGACACCGATGCCATGGGAGCAGGACACCGTGCTGCGCCTGGCGCCAGGTGCCGCCGAACCCAGCGTGGTCGTGTCTCCCCCCTCGGGAGCGAACATCGTGCCCATCGGCACGGGCGAGGGGGAAGCGGGTCAGCCGCTGCTCTATTACCTGGTGGACAGGCCGACGGACGTCGGCAGCGTGAGCCGCCTCACGGCGATCGACCTCGACAGCGGGGAGACTCGCGAGATCCAGAGCCTCGAGTACGAGCCGGGTGTATCCGTCATGCTCGATGTGGGCGGTCCGGTCGTCGCCTTCACCCGGGACGGCGAGGACTGCAGGCAGCTGGAGTTCGCCCACATCAGCGACGGGCCCATCGATTCTCCCCTGTCCGACGAGTGCTTCCCGCGGACGACGATGACGCGGCTCTCGGCAGACGGGCAATCGCTGGCCACGCTGCCGTTCCAGGGAACGGAGCTCGTCGTTCGCTCGGTCCGCACTGGCGAGACCCTGTGGCAGCGAGAGATCCCGGCCGGGGCCTTCAACCTCACCGCTGGTGAGGCGGGCTGGGCGGTGCAGACACCGGCGGAGACGCTCCTCGTCTCCGAGTCCGGTGCCTGGTCGTTGCCCCCGGTGGAGCAGGGCTCGGCGGTTCCATTCGTGGATCTCGAGGTCGGCTACGACGCCGGGCTCGGCGGGGAAGACGCCGCCCTCCCCTGCCAGCCCCAGGAGATCGGCCTCCCGCCCCATGACCTGCCCCCGGCCGTGGCCGAGACGAGGGAGCAACTCGCCGCCCTGGCGGCGTCGTGCGACTACGAGGGGCTCGCCGCCATCGTCGAGGCGGACGGGACGACGATCAGCTTCGGCGCGGCCGGCGACCCCGTCGAGTTCTGGGTAGCCGAAGGCCGCGCCGGTCGGGACCCGCTGGCCGTCCTCGCCGCCCTCCTGACGACGACACCTGCCGAGGACCCCGCCGGCTACTGGGCCTGGCCCGCCGTCCACGTCGATCCGTCCAACGAGGTGTCGTGGGCCGAGCTCGAGCCGATCCTCGGAGCCGACACGACAGAGGAGCTGCGCCAGTACGGGGAGGGATACCTGGGCTGGCGCGTAGGCATCGCCCCGGACGGCACGTGGGGGTACTTCGTGGCCGGCGACTGATCAGGCCGTGAGCAGGCGGCGCAGGGCGCCGTGGACCTGGCCCACCAGACGGAGATCGACGGACTCCTCCGCCTGGTGGGCCTGGGCGGATTCACCCGGCCCGTAGTTGATCGCCGGGACACCGATCTCCGAGAACCGGGCCACGTCGGTCCACCCTTGCTTTGCGGCCCGCGGGGCTCCGCTCAACTCCGCCAGCCGGGTGATGAGGGGGTGGTCGGCCGACACTGCCCCTGCCGGGGCGCTGTCGGTCACCGCGAACTCGTCGCAGCCGGCGCAGATCTCCCGGAGTTCGGCCACGGCCTCGTCGACAGTCATGTCGGGGGTGAATCGCATGTTCACGTTGAGGGTGAACTCGGCGGGAACGATGTTGTTGGCGATCCCTCCTCGAGCCCGGGTCACGGCCACCGTCCGCTTGTACTCCAAGCCGTCGACGACGTAGGAACGGGGCTCGATCCGATCCAGGCGGGCCAGCCACTCCCCCGCCTTGGTGATGGCGTTCACGCCCCACCAGGGCCGGGCGGAGTGGGCGGCCTTTCCGAGGAATCGAACCGTGGCGTTCACCACTCCGTTGCAGCCGTATTGGATCTCCCCGTCGGTCGGCTCGAGCACCACCGCGCAGTCGGCGGCGGCCAGCCAATCGACGGCCGCCAGCACGTCGCGGAGTTGGTTGTCCTCGTGGGGTCCCTCCTCGGCGGCGTAGAACACGCCGGCCACGTCGTAGCGTCCCGAGGCGACGTCGGGATCCTCCAGCAGGTGGATCATCACGGCGAGGCCGGCCTTCATGTCGGAGGCGCCCAGGCCGAAGAGACGGTCGCCTTCGATGCGGGCCGGGCCCTGCCCTTGCGAGGGGACGGTGTCGATGTGCCCGGCCAGGACCACCAGCGGCTTGCCTGTCGGTCGCCCGACGACAAGGGACTCCCGGATCCGTTCCTGGGGCAGCCCTCCGAGGCGTTCGGCGATCTGGCGGCAGATCTCTCCCTCGTCTCCGGTCGGCGATGGGACGTCGACGAGCCAGGCCAGCGTTTCGACGAGGGGGGCGTCCATGGTTGCCAGACTACCGAGGCAGGTGTGTAGCCTCCGCGTCCTATGAGCGAGAGCGCCACCGGTATCGGAATCGCCACGGTCGACGCCCGGGGCGAGGTCCTCGACACCTACTTCCCCCGCCCCCGGCTCGGGGTGCCCGAGGGTCGAGAACTGACCCCCGGCACGGTTCGCATCGAACCCTCCACCGCGGCGTTCTTCGGTGAGCAGCGTCTCATCGGTCTCGCCGGCCCCGACCCGGACCGGGACGTCGAGCGGGTGCTGGTCGCCACCCACATCGAAGACCTCTCCCAGCCCCCGGCCGACCCGCCCGACGCCTACCTGCGGCTGCATCTGCTCTCGCATCGCATCGTCCGCCCCCACGAGATCAGCCTGGAAGGCATCTTCGGCGTGCTCAACAACGTCGTGTGGACGACACAGGGCCCGTGCCCGGTCGAGGACTTCGAGGAGACCCGCATCCGACTCCTCGCTGCCGGTCGCCCCGTGCACGTCACGTCGATCGACAAGTTCCCCCGGATGACCGACTATGTGATCCCTTCGGGCGTGCGCATCGCCGATGCCGACCGGGTCCGCCTCGGCGCCTACCTGTCCGAGGGGACGACCGTGATGCACGAAGGATTCGTGAACTTCAACGCCGGGACCCTGGGGGCTTCGATGGTGGAGGGACGGATCTCCGCCGGCGTGGTCGTTGGTGACGGAACCGACATCGGCGGCGGTGCCTCGATCATGGGAACGCTCTCCGGCGGCGGCACCGAGGTGATCTCGGTCGGAAAGCGTTGCCTGCTCGGGGCCAATTCGGGCCTGGGGATCTCGCTCGGCGATGACTGCATCGTCGAGGCGGGCCTCTACCTCACCGCAGGCACGATCGTGACCCTCCCCGATGGGACGCGTCGCAAGGCGCGGGAGCTGTCCGGATCCAGCGGACTCCTGTTCCGCCGCAACTCGACGACCGGTGTGGTCGAGGCGCTGCCAACCAAGGGAACCTGGTCGGGCCTCAACCAGGAGCTACACGCCAACTAGCGCCTGTCGGATCAGGTCGGCCGCCCGGCGGCAGGTGTCGATGTCGGGCACCAAGGCGAGCCGCAAGTGGCCGAAGCCCCGCTCGCCGAATATCCGACCGGGAGACACGAACACGCCCGCCTCGGCCAGCGTCTCCGCCGCCGCCAGGTCGTCTTCGACGGCAACCCACAGATACAGGCCTGCTTCCGAGGCCACCACCTTCAGCCCGGCCGCCTCCAGGCCCTCGCGCAGGATTTGCCGCTTCCGATCGAAGATCCGCCGCCGCTCCGCCACGTGTTCGTCGTCCTCCCAGGCGGTCACAGCCGCCCACTGGACGAACTCGGGGGACGCCGTCCCCGTCGACGTTCGGAGCCGGTAGAGCCTCTCGATCGCGGACGGGTCCCCCACGATCGCCCCCGACCGGTACCCGGTCATCCCCGACCGTTTCGACAGCGAGAGATACGCCAGGACACCCTCGGTGCCGTCGGCGACCTGCAGGACCGAGGGAGGCGGCTGTGCCCCCTCGGCGTAGAGATCGGCGTAACACTCGTCGCTGCACACGAGCACGTCGTGGCGCCGGGCCTCGGACACGACCGCGGCCAACTCCGCTTCGCCCATCACCGCCCCCGTCGGATTCGAGGGCGTGCAGATCCACAACAGCGCCATCCGCTCCCACAGCGGTGTCGGCACCGACTCGACCGTCGTGACGAAATCCGGACCGGCGGGTACGGGAACCGCCTCGGCTCCGGCGAGCACCGCGCCCCGGGCGTACACCGGGTAGCCGGGGTCCGGGTAGCCGACCGCGTCGCCGCGGTCGCGGTCGACGAAGGCCAGCGCCGTCGAAAAGATCGCCTCTTTGGCGCCGGAGGTGGGAATCACCTGCGTGTCGGGGTCGACGCTCACGCCGAACCGGCGCCGGACGTACCCGGCGATCGCCCGCCGCAACTCCGCCAGGCCGTTCGTCGTCGGGTACTGCGAGACGGCGGGGACCTTTCGGCGCAACTGCTCGGGGATCGCCTCCCAGGTGGGCTCCGTGGGATCGCCCAGCGTGAAGTCGATCACGTCGGCGCCCTGGTCCCGAAGCCGGCGCACCTTCTGCTGGAGCCCGGCTATGGGGTGAGCGCCGACGCGGTCGAGCGCGGGATTGGTCCGCATGGGGCGAGGCTAGCCCGCGGGCGCCCGTTTTCCGGCTTGTGGAGCCGTTTGGAGTACCGTCCTCCACGTGCCGTACCGACTGATCTACGCCGGTCTGGCGCTACTCGCCGTGGCCGCCGTTGCCCTGGGTGTGGCGCTCGCCCCGGAGGGGGAACCGGTCGAACTGCCCCCGCCCATCGAAGCGGTTTCGCCCGAGCCGGGAGACTCCGTGATCCGCCAGGCGGTCCTGTCGGTCGATCTCGACATCGGCTACCAGGCGACGATCTTCGTCGACGGCATGCCCATCCCCGATGCCACGTTCGTGCCGGCCACGGGCGTGTACACCTGGGCACCGCACCCGAACTCGGCCGTGATGACCGAGTGGACCACTGGCGAGCACACCGTGCGAGTGGAGTGGCTCAGGGTCTCCGGCAGTCCCGAGGGCGGCTTCTTCGAGTGGAGCTTCCGGGTCCACTGAGCCTTCAGGTCTGGAGAACGGACGGCCCTTCTTCGAGGAGTCGGACGAAGGTGGCCTCGTCGATGATCGGCACCCCCAACTCCTCCGCCCGGTTGACCTTCGACGCCCCCGGCGAGTCTCCCACCACCAGCGCCGTGGTCTTGGCGGACACCGACCCGGTGGCCCGGCCCCCGGCGGCTTCGATCGCCGCCTCGGCCTCCTCCCGTGAGAAGCCCGAGAGCGTCCCCGACACGACCAGCGTGACCCCCTCGAGGACACCTCCGCCCGCCTTCGCCTCCTTTTCCTCTCCCATCTGGACGCCGGCCGCGGCGAGCCGGTCGATGAGATCGCGGTTGGCCGGGTCGGAGGCCCACTGCTTGACCTCGCGGGCGATCACCTCGCCGACCCCTTCCACCGCGGCGATCTCTTCGAGCGGAGCGTCGAGGAGAGCAGGGATGGATCCGAAGTGGCGGATCAACCGCCGCGCCATGGTCGCTCCCACGTGGCGGATTCCCAACGCGGTGAGGAGGCGCGCCGGGGGGCGGTTGCGGGCGGCGTCGATCGCCTGCTCCAGGTTGGCGACGGAGGTCTCGCCCCAGCCCTCCTCGGACAGGAGGACCCGGGCGTCGAAGGTGAACAGGTCGGCCGGGCCCCGGATCAGGCCCTTCTGCAGCAGGAGATCGATGGTCCGATAACCGAGATGCTCGATGTCCATCCCGCCCCGGCCGGCGAAGTGGAACAGCCACTCACGGAGTCGAGACGGGCAGTCGAATCCTCCGGTGCAGCGTGCCACCGCCTCGCCTTCCGGACGCACGATGGGGTTGCCGCAGAACGGGCAATGGGAAGGCATCTGCCACACTCGCTCCTCCCCGGTGCGAGCCGCCACCACGGGTCCCACCACTTCGGGGATGACGTCCCCGGCGCGCCGCACCACCACCTGGTCACCGACGCGGATGTCCTTCAGAGCGATCTGGTCCTGGTTGTGGAGTGTGGCCCGGCTCACGTTCGCCCCGCCCACGAACACGGGTTCCAGGACGGCGTAGGGGGTAGCTGCGCCTGTCCGCCCGACGTTGATCTGGATGTCGAGGAGCTTCGTGGTGCGCTCCTCGGGGGGGAACTTGTAGGCGATCGCCCATCGGGGCGCCCGGGCGGTGAAGCCGAGGGACTCCTGCTCCGCCAACGAGTCGACCTTCACGACCACGCCGTCGGTCTGATACGGGAGGTCGTGGCGACCGGCTTCGGCGCTTTTGATGTAGGCCTCGACCTCCGACAACTCCTCGACCCGTGCCGACGACGGGTTGACGGGGAACCCGAGGCTCGAGAGGTAGGCCATCGCCTCGGTCTGGGTGGAGAGCTCCGGGCCTCCTTCGATGATCCCGGCCTGGTAGATCCAGATCCCGAGTTGGCGGGTAGCCGTGATCGAGGCGTCCTTCATGCGGATCGAACCGGCGGCGGCGTTGCGGGGGTTGGTGAACAGCCGGGCCCCGGCTTCGGCCTGGCGGCGGTTGAGCTCCTCGAACGCCTCGAAGGACATGTAGACCTCGCCGCGCACTTCGAGCAGATTGGGCACGTCGTCGCCTTCCAGGCGCTTCGGCACCTGGTCGAGGGTGCGGAGGTTGGTGGTGATGTCCTCGCCCACGGTGCCGTCGCCCCGGGTGGCTCCCCGCACGAACCGGCCGTTTTCGTAGACGAGGACGACGGCGAGCCCGTCGATCTTCAGCTCCAGCGCGTAGCCGCTGGGATCGTGCCCGAGCGCCCGGCGGGCACGGTCGGCCCACGCCTCCAGGTCCGCCATCGACTCGGCGTTGTCGAGTGAGAACAACGGCCGGAGATGCTCGACGGGGGCGAAGCTCGACTGGGCGACGGAGGCGCCGACGCGCTGGGTGGGGGAATCCGGGGTGATCAGGTCGGGATGCTGCTCCTCCAGGGAGCGCAGTTCCCGCATGAGCTCGTCGTATTCGGCGTCGGAGATCGTCGGATCGTCGAGGACGTAGTAGCGGTAGTTCGCCTCGCTGATCTTCTCTCGCAGCTCGGCGACCCTCGCCTCGAGTTCGTTCATGGGCGCGACGTTACCGCCGGCCTGTGACGAAAGAACAGGTCAATCGAGCAGGCTGCTGAACGCGGAACGCGCCCTATCGGCCTCGAGACGCGATTCGATGACCCGGACGGCCTTGGTGGTCAGAGTCGCCGGGTCGTTGGCCGTCGGCGCCACCACGACCAGTGCCCCGCCGAGCACTCCGCCGTGTTGAACGGGAGCGATCACGACGTCCTGGTCGATCCCGAAGCCCCGCCCGGAGAGGGCCTGCGCCTCGCCTCCATCGAGGACCTCCTCGAGACCGGCAACGTCGGCCACGACCACGAAAGCCAGACGCCGAATCAGGTCCGACTCGCTCGCGTCGGGGTCGAGATGGGTGAGGCTGAGGACACG
Organism: Acidimicrobiia bacterium; assembly: GCA_036380875.1. GTDB lineage: Bacteria > Actinomycetota > Acidimicrobiia > Spongiisociales > ZC4RG35 > ZC4RG17. The sequence continues at coordinate 17,111 of DASVDX010000035.1, read as the reverse complement.
GCCGGCCACCGGATTGTCGATCACCGCCGCCATCGACGCCGCCTCGCTGCGCAGTCCGCGGCGCAAGTCGGCGAGGATCGAGGTGAGCCACTCGGACTCCTGCTGCGACCAGGCGAGGAGCGTCGCCCAGGCGGACCCGTGATCGACGAGCGGGACCGCCCGAGTGAGATTGGCCTCACCCGACATCAGCAACCGATGCGCCTCCGACGCCCGCAGCCCCGCCTCGGTCTGCTGGCGGAGCCAGGTGAGTTGGGCGATCTGCTCGGCGCTGTAGAGCCGGCGTCCCGAGGCATCTCGAGTAGGCACCACCGCGCCGTAGCGGTCTTCCCAGGTGCGAATCGTGGTGACCGAGAGTCCGGACTTTCTGGCGGCGGTGCCGATGTTGTATACGGCGCCTTCGCCGCTTTGGTCCACGACGGCGTCCATTCTCTATTCCCTCCGGGGCGGGTCAGGGGGGCAACGAGATTCGGCGGACCAGCCTACCCCGTGGCCGGCCACGCGGAAGTCAGCGTACTAGATACGGTAAACGATTACCGACATCGACCCGGAAACTTTTCCAGGCGGTATCGGCGGCGAGCTCGGCGGTGAACAGCCGGGCCAACGCCTCGAACGCCTCGATCGCGCCGGGCTCGAAGCCGGGCTCGGAAGCGACGGCACCGACGAGGCCCACCCACTCCTGCTCGGCCATCACCGGGACATTCAGCGACCAGCGCACCCTGGTGGCCACATATCGGCGAGACAGGTCGTGGGGCATGTCGTCGACGTGGACGAGCACCGTTTCGCCTCGGCGCCACTTCGGCACGTACGGCTCCACCTCGCGATGGGGGATGACTTCGAGCCTCGCCAACCTCTGCACGCTCCGTGAGACGTCGACGGTGGAGATCGTGAGGACCAAGGCTCCGGACGGCCCGTGCTGAGGGTGGAAGAAGTTGACTTCGATGAAGCCGGCCAGCGGCTGCCAGCGGTGGACGATACGGCCCAGCCGCTCCTCGGCGGTGGGCCAGTTCTCCGTCAGCCAGTCGTGGAACCGACCCGCCCCGCTACCCGGCAAGGGGGCGAATCCGTCGACACGGGGCGCTCCGAGTGCCTCCCTCATCGCCATGGTGCAAGTCTGGCGTCTCAACCGGTCGGAGCGAAATCTTGCGCATGGAATGCGCCGCAAGGGGTAGCGGTTGACTCGTAAGCAATCGACTCAGGAGCACCCGTGGCGACCATCGCCCTGACCAAAGACAACTTCACGGACACCATCAACCAGAACTCCACCGTCATCATCGACTTCTGGGCCGACTGGTGCGAGCCCTGCCGCGCCTTCGCCCCCACTTTCGAGACGGCGTCCGAGAAGCACACCGACATCGTCTTCGCCAAGGTCGACACCGAGGAACAGCAAGAACTGGCAGGAGCTCTCGACATCCGGGCGATTCCGACCCTCATGGTGTTCCGGGATCAAATCCTCCTCTACCGGGAGCCGGGAGCCCTGCCACCTCCCGTCCTCGAGGACCTGATCAGCCAGGTGAAGGCCCTCGACATGGACGAGGTCCGTCGCCAGATCGCCGAACAGCACACGCACGAGGACGCCTAGTTCAGCCGGTGGGTGGCGGAGATGATCCCGCCTCCCAGCACTTCGTCCTCCCGGTAGAAGGTCGCCGTCTGGCCGGCGGCGACCGCCTGCTGGGGCTCTTCGAACACCACCCGGTCGCCTTCGACCTTCGCAGGCACCGCTTCGCCGTGGGCCCGGTACTGGACGAGCACGTCGCCTGACACCGCCTCACCCGAGACCCAGGTGACCTGTTCCAGGGTGAGTGCCTCCACCATCAATCGTCGACGCGGCCCGATCGTCACGGTGGCCGTGTGGGCGTCGATCGACGTGACGAACCGCGGCTCGCCCACCGCCACCCCGAGCCCGCGACGCTGGCCGATCGTGAAGCCGACCACGCCCTGGTGTCGTCCGACCACCCGACCTGTCTCGTCGACGATCGGACCGGGGACGAACCCCTCAGGAGCGGCAGTGGCGAGGAACTGGCGGTAGTCGCCGCTCCGCACGAAGCAGATGTCCATCGACTCTGGTTTGTTGGCCGTTCGCAGGCCGAGCTCCGCCGCTTTCTCCCGGGTCCGGGTCTTGGTCAGCTCTCCCACCGGGAACCTCACCCTGGCCAGCTCCTCCTGGCCGAGCATCGACAACACGTACGACTGGTCCTTCTGGCGATCCGCTCCCCTGTACAGGCGCCACCGATCGTCCTCTTGGCGGATGCGGGCATAGTGGCCGGTCACGACCCAGTCGCATCCCAGGTCGGCGGCGTGGTCGAGGAGCGCCGAGAACTTGACCGTTCTGTTGCATTCGATGCAGGGGTTGGGGGTGCGGCCCGCCAGATAGTCTCCGACGAAGCGGTCGATGACGCCGGTCGAGAAGTGATCGGTGTAGTCGACGACGTAATACGGGATGCCGAGCTTGGCGGCGACCCGACGAGCGTCTTCGGCGTCGGACACGGTGCAGCAGCCCGAAGTGGGCGCCTCGCCGTTGGGGCCTTCCCACATCTTCATGGTCACCCCGATCACGTCGTAGCCCGCCTCCACCATCAGGGCGGCGGCGACGGAGGAATCCACTCCTCCGGACATGGCGACGAGGACGGATCGGGGCATCAGGGAGAGGGTAAAGGCACCGGCCCCGATGTCGGTAGTGCCCTAGCCCTCTCCCAGCGCGTACAGCAGCCCGTCGCCCGAGGCGACGAAGACGGCGCCATCGACGACCGCCGGCGAAGCTCGGACGAAGTTGCCGGTCTGCCAACGCCACAACTCCTCGCCGGTGTCGGCGTCCACGGCGATGGCCAGCCCGTCCTCGGTGCCGAAATAGACGGTGTCTCCGGCCACGACAGGGGCTCCGGAGATGAGGCTCCCGGCGTCGACGGTCGACGCCGGCCAGGCGTGGCTGTTGTCGCGCAGGTCGATGGCGTAGAGGAAGCGGCCCGCCGGGAGATACATGCGCTCGCCGCGAATCGCCGGCGCCACTTCGACGGCGGTTTCGGTGCCGTAGAGCGGCAGACGGTCGGGGACAGCACCTGGGTCGCATTGGCCGACTGGCCGCACGAAGATCGTGTTGCCGCGAGTCGGCAGGTACATCGCCCCGTCGGCGATGACGGGATTGGTGACGATGCCCGCGCCGGCGTCGAACTGGCACCTCGTTTCTCCTGTGGCGGACTCGACGAGGTGGAGGATGCCGCTCTCCGTTCCCACGTACACGACGCCTTCGTGGTAGACGAGCGGTGCGCTCACCACGCCGAGGCCCTCGCCTTCGGCGGGATAGCGCCACATCTCTCGACCGTCATCGATGCCGAGGGCATGGACGAAGCCGTCGCTCGTCGCGACGAAAACCAGGCCGTCTGCCACAACAGGCGAAGACACGATCCTCGATCCGAGGGGCACCGACCACGCCTCGGTTCTCAGATCGCTCAGCGCCTCCCGGGCGCGGACGATGCCGTCGTCGCCGGCGAGGACGAGCAGCGCGACCTGCCCTTCCGTCGTCTCGGCGGAGGCGATCTCCGGGGTGGTGGTGATGCGGCTGTCGGTGCGCAGCGTCCACACCTGCTCGCCGGTCGTCTGGTCGAGGGCGTAGAGGGTGCCGTCGGTGCTGGCGACGTACACGCTGCGCCCATAGGCCACCGGCGTGGACTCGATGGGACCGGCGGTGGCGTATGTCCAGTAGAAGCCGTCGACGGCTCTCGGCCCCGACGCTTCCAGCACTCCGGTGCGGGCGGGGCCACCGCGGTGAGGCGCCGAGCCGATGATCGGCTCCGGGGGCGGATCGAGTCGCATCTCGTCCCGTGTTGGTTCGGCCGCCTGGGTCACCGGCACCTCCCTCACCACCGTGACGGCCGGCGGCGCCGGAGTCAGGCTCTGGACGACCACGGAGGTGCCCACGGCCAGGGCGACGACCCCGAGAGCGGCGGCGATCATCTGGGCCAGGGTGAGGCGCCGCCCTTTCCCCACCAGGCCGCTGCTGCGCCGCTGGGCGGGGCTGAGGACGGTGTCGGCGCTGAGGCCGGCCCGCCGGAGTGCCTCTTCGAGCACCTGGCGGTTCTGCTCGACGCCCGTGTCGGAGGCCGGCTCCGGCGCGGCGAGGGCAGCGGCCACTCCGGGCTGTCGCTTCCAGTCCTCCTCCCAGCCCTCCGGGATGCGGGAGGCGAGGGCGCGAATGGCGCGGACCACGGGGGCCGCCTCGGGCTCGCGCCACAGCTTCCCCGCGTGAGCGGCACGGGCCGCCAGCATCGGGTTCCCGATGTGGATGGCGAGCGCCATCGCTTCTCGTGCGATCGGAGGGTTGCGGCGCTGCTCGGCGATGACGCACATCAGTTCGGCCGCCCACCCGTAATAGCGCGCCTGCAGCAGCGAGTCGGCGAGATCGACGGCCGCTCTGTGGCGAAAGCGTCCCCCGGCGGCTTCGATCTCGAGGGCGATGGCGCCGCACCGCGACCTCAGCCGCCACCCGTCGGCGCCTTCTGGGGTGGAGGCCGAGGCCGCTTCCAGTGCCTCGCGGGCGGAGGCGACGGCGCCTTTGCGGAGGCGGATCACAGCCAGGAGGCTCTGCACGACGTTCTGCCAGGCGGGCAGCTGCAACTCGACGAGGTCGAGGGCCCGTTCGGCGGCCGCTTCCGCTTCGCCGAATTGCCCATAGGCGAGGCCGCCTTCCGCCAGGGCGAGCTCCGAGAGGAACAGCGGTGCCTCTACTTGAGCGCTGTCGGCGAGTCGCCGAGCCGTGTCCACGGCTTCGAGGGCGGCGTCGGGATGCCCGGCGGCGAACAGGGCGCGAGCCCGCCACGCCTCCTTGTCGGCGCGGCCGGCATGGTCGTCGGCCGGGGTGATGTCGCGTAGGTGGGTGAACTGGACCTCGGCCTGGCTGGCCAGGCCCCGATCGAAGGCGATCCAGGCCCGGTTGTTCTCGCCATTGGCACGCTGGCGGGGAGCGGCGTTGCCGAGGACGAGCCACTGCATGCCCTTCTCGACCATGGCGTCCGACTCGTCTGCGAATCCCAGGCGGTTGAGGGCTCGGGCCCGGAACGTGGCGAGAGAGCCGAGCTTCGCGGGGGCGCCGAGGCGGACCGCCTCCCACTCGGCCGTTGCCAGCAACCGCTCCGCCTCCTGAGGGTGCTGGCGGTCGTCGGCGACCGCGGCTGCGAACCCCAGAGCATCGATCCGGGCCTCGCCTTCGAGGAGCCCGATCGCCTCCTCCAACTCGGCGGCGGCTTCTTCGGAGCGTCCGGCGGCGCGGAGATGCTGGCCGCGGATGAGATGCAGTTGGCCTACATCGCCGGGGTCGACACTCGTGGCATCAGCCGCCTCCAGGGCGGCACCCGCCAACACGTATGCCTCCCCCATCGCCGACCGATCACTAGCCGCCAATGCCGCCGCCAGCAGATGCGGGTAGGCCGCCGCCGGATCGCCCGCCGCCATCCTCAGGAGCCCGATCACGTCGGGGCCACCACCGGCCTCCTCGAGGACGGAAGCGAGTCGGCCGGCCACGTAGCCCTTCCGCGCCTCACCCACCTGGACGGGCCGGGAGCTGAGAAACCCCCCTCGTTCCTCGGACAGGTACCCGCTGGCGACGAGAGACTCGGCGAGGGCGAGGGTCTCGGCCTCTCCCAGCCCCAGGACCCGCGCCGCCGCCGCCACCGTGAGTGGCTGGCCGACTAGCGCAGCGGCGATCAGCAGATCCCTGGCCGCGGCGTCCGACGGGGCCGGCACCGGCTCCGGTTCGATGGACACCTCGAGCAGTGTCCCGTGGCGGCGGGCCGAATCCACCAACCTCTCGATCATCCACCCGTCGCCGGCGCGGCGCCCGAGGACCACCGTCAGGGCAGAGCCGGGGAGAGATATCAGGCGCTGCAGGCGGCCCAACGAGGAGGCGTCGGCCCACTGCGCTTCCTCCACCACGATCAGGCCCTCGGCGGCATCGTCCAGATCGAGGCGTTCGGCGATGCAGCCCGCCACGGCCCGCGTCGCCTCGGCGGCCACCGCCCGTCTCACCGGCGCGAGGCCGGGAGGCAGGGCCTCGAGGACGTCTCCGATAGAGCCGTCGTCGCTGTCGACGACGATCAGGGTGGGGCCGCGCGCCGGAACGAGCGAGCTCATCGCCTCCCGCCAGGTCTCGATCGGAGTCATGCCGCGCCCAGGTGGTTTGGTTCCCGAGGGCAGGTTACTCGGCTGTCCTACCGGGACCCTTCGACGGCAGCCACGACCGCGTCGGCGAGTTCGTCGCCGTCTTCGGGCCGCGTGGTCCAGCCGAACGAGAACCGGAGGCACTCCCGCGCCTGCTCGGGAGTCATCCCCATGGCCGTGAGCACGTGGCTGGGCGAACTCGCCCCGGACTGGCAGGCGGAGCCGGCCGAGGCGGCTACCCCGGCGCGGTCGAGGCGGATGAGCACCGTCTCGTTGCGGATGCCGGGGATGTGGACGTGGCTGTGCTGGACGAGCCGGCGGTCTTCGGGGGCGTTGATGACGACGTCCGCCAGCTTGGAGGTGAGGCGCTCCTCGAAGCGGCGTCGCGCCTCGCCGACGTCCCTCCGGAACCGATCGCGGTCGGCCACGGCCGACTCGAGGGCGGTCGCCAGCCCCACGGCGCCCGCCACGTTGTGGGTTCCCGATCGGCGCCCCAACTCCTGGCCTCCTCCGTGGATCACCGGCTCGAGAGGGACTCCTGATCTCACGATCAGCGCTCCGACGCCCTTGGGGCCGCCGAGCTTGTGCCCGGCGATGGTGAGCAGGTCGAGGCCATCGGCCGTGACGTCTTCAGACACCGCCGCCTGCACGGCGTCGGTGTGGACCACCACCGAGCCGGAGACCCTTCGAACGGCGGCCGCCACCTCCGAGACGGGCTGGATCACCCCCGTCTCGTTGTTGGCCCACATCACCGACACGACCGCCGTCTCGCCCGTGACGGCCGCGGCGACGGCTTCGGGAGCGACCAGCCCGTTCTCGTCGACGTCCACGATCGTCACCGGACAGCCGAGCCGACTCAGGAACTCTGCCGATTGGAGCACCGCCTCGTGTTCGGTCGCCACCGTCACCACGCCGCCCCGGCGGCCCGACGCCAGCGCGGCCCCCTTGACCGCCAAGTTGTCCGATTCGGTGCCACCACCGGTGAAGACCACCTCGAGCGGCTCGCAGCCGAGCAGCTGGGCGACCCGCTCGCGCGCCTCCTCGAGTGCGTCCTTGGCTCGGCGGGCGATCCCGTGGACTCCGGAAGGGTTTCCGAACATGTCGCCTTCGTACGGCCGCATCGCCTCGGCGACCTCGGGGCGCATCGGGGTGGTGGCGGCGTGGTCGACGTACAGCATCGGGATCATGTTCCCACGGCGGCCGTCCAACGCCCAGCGCCTACGCTTGGCTCGATGCCCCCGGTCTCTGTCTCGGTGTTCGTCGACGCCCCGCTGGACGCCGTCTGGCGCGCCGCATCCGATTTCGCCTCCCATGGAGAGTGGATGGGCGACGTAGAGTCGATCCGGTTCGCCGACGAGCAGCGGCGCGGGGTCGGCACGACGATGCAGGTCGCCACCCGGGTCGGTCCGCTCCGGGTCTCGGATTGGCTCGTGGTGACGGCGTGGGCGGAGAGACGCCTCATCGAGATCTCCCACGTCGGCACCGTCGGCGGTTGGGGCCGTTTCCGTCTCGACCCCATGGCCGGGGGCGTCCGCTTCACCTGGACCGAACAGCTCGAGTTCCCCTGGTGGCTGGGCGGCCCCATCACCTCCTACGTGGTGCAGCGGGTGCTGGGGGTGATCTGGCGCCGAAGCCTGGACCGCTTCGCCCAAAGGGTGGAGGAGTCGCTCAGCGCCCTGTGAACGTCGGCCTGCGCTTCTCGAGGAATGCCGCCACGCCTTCTCGGGCGTCTTCGGTCGAGAACGCATTCGCGAACTCGGCGGCTTCGATCTCGAGCGCCTTCTCCATCGGCTGGCCCCAGCCCTGGTTGAGGGCGCGTTTGGCGGCGGCGATCGCCTGGGTGGGGCCTTCAGCCCACTTCGAAGCGTCCGCCATCGCCACGCTGAGAAGGTCGTCCCCGGAGACGACCTTGTCGGCGAGACCGATGGCCTGGGCTTCCTCGGCGCCGACGTGGCGGCCGGAGTAGACGAGTTCCTTGGCCACCTGGTAGCCGACGAGGCGGGGCAGCCGCTGTGTCCCACCCGCACCGGGGATCAGGCCCAAGAGGATCTCCGGCTGGCCGACTTTGGCGTCCTCGGCCAGATAGCGGAAGTCGGCGCCCATCGCCAGCTCCAGCCCGCCGCCGAGGGCGAACCCGCGGATGGCGGCGATGGTCGGCTTCGCCAGGGACTCGAGCGTCCAGATGGCATCGGTGAGCGCTCCCGCCATCTCGTCGTCGGCGCCAGATTCGAAAGAGGCCTGGAAGCCGGTGATGTCGGCCCCGGCGGCGAAGTGCGGCTCGCCGGTGACCACCACGGCCCTGATCTCGGGATCGGCGCATTCGCGGAACGCTTCGACCAGTGCTTCCGACAGTTCCTGGTTGAGGGCGTTGACGGGTGGGCGGTTCAGCGTGACGAGGGCGACAGCCCCATCTCGAGAAACGTCTACGAGCGACACGTGTCCTCCGGTTCGGGGTGCGGCGACTGTACCGGCTTCATTTCATTTCACCGACGGCAGGTCGGCGAGTTCCGGCCGTTCCGTCGGTGCAAGAGGCTTCACCCTGATACGGGCGTCGACCACGACCACACCTTCGCCGGGGGCGAGCACCTTGACCGGGTTCAGGTCCATCTCGATGATCTCGGGCACCTCCGTGATGAGCGTCGACACCCGCAAGAGCGCCTCCTCCACCGCCGCCACGTCGCCCTCGGGCATGTTCCGGTAGCCCTCGAGCATCCGAAAGCCCTTGATGGAGCGGACCATCTCGGCGGCGTCGACGTCGGTGAGCGGATGGATCCGGAAGGCGACGTCGCCCAGCAACTCGACGGTCACGCCGCCCAATCCGAAGACGATGAGCGGCCCGAAGCTCGGGTCCTCCGTCGACCCGATGAGGACCTCGTGGCCGGCGGGGACGAACGACTGCACTACGACGCCTTCGGGGTCCGGCACGGCCGACGTCACCTGCCGGTAGGCCGCCCGCACTTCCTCCTCACCCGAGACGTCGAGGACGACGCCCCCGACGTCGGATTTGTGGAGGGCCGAGGGGGAGATGACCTTCAAGACGGACCGGCCGATCTCGGCGGCGATGGCCACCGCCTCGTCCTCGGTCGTGGCGGTCTTGGTGACCGGCACCCGCAAGCCGACCGTCTCGAGCAGGCCCATCACCTCCTCCGGTTCGAGCCAGCCGCCCTCGGGGCCGAGGCGATCCAGGGCCGGGTCGACGATGCCCCGGGCGGCGACCGCATCGACGTCGGTGAGATGCGGAACACTGCCCGGGTCGCGACGCGTCCACTCGCCGTAGTTGACGGCCCGGGTGAGAGCCAGAGCCGCCTGCTCGGGGAACTGGTAGTGAGGGATCGTCCGCGAGCCGTCGTTGCCGGCCAGCAGCGAAGCGGCGTCTTCGCCGCCCATGAACACGGTCAACAGCGTGATCTCGCCCGTGTGGTCGTCTTGCACCCGGCGCAGCGCCTCCGCCACGGGCACGGCCGCTCCCGGGGTGACCTCGACGTGGATCACGACCACCGAGTCCACCTCGCCGGACTGGATGATGGTCGAGGTGGCGTGATAGAACTCCTCCGGGCCCGCCGAGGCGATGAGATCCACCGGGTTGGTGGTGGCGGCCTCCGCCGGCAGCTTCTCCCTCAGCTTCTTCTGGACGTCGTCGCTCAGCGCCGGCAGATCGAGGCCCATGGCTTCCAGGGCGTCGGCGGCGAGGATGCCGGGACCACCGGCATTGGTGACGATGGCGACGTTTCGCCCGCCTGGGATGGGCTGGTCGGCGAGGAGGCGGCCCACGGCGAACATCTGCTCGATGGTGTCCACGCGGATGACGCCGGCCTGACGGAACAGGGCGTCGACGGCGATGTCGGAAGAAGCTAGGGCGCCGGTGTGGCTGGAGGCCGCCCGGCTTCCCGCTTGGGTGCGGCCCGATTTCACCGCGATGATCGGCTTGCGGCGGGAGATGCGGCGGGCGATGCGGGAGAACTTCTTCGGGTTGCCGAACGACTCCAGGTAGAGGAGGATCACGTCGACGTTCGGGTCTTCTTCCCACGCCAGCAGCAGGTCGTTGCCGGAGACGTCGGCCTTGTTGCCTACCGACACGAAATACGAGAGCCCGATTCCCGCCGCCGTGGCGTAGTCGAGGATGGCGATGCCCAGCGCCCCCGACTGCGACGACATGGCGATGTTGCCCGGGAGCGGGTACACCGGCGAGAAGGAGCCGTTCATCCTGACGGCGGCATTCGTGTTGATCACGCCCAGGCAGTTGGGGCCGATCATGCGGATGCCGGCGTGGCGGACGATCGAGAGGAGCTGCTTTTCCCGGGCGGCGCCTTCCTCGCCCACCTCTCCGAACCCGGCCGAGATGACGACGATGCCGCGCACTCCCTTCTCGACGCACTGGCGGACGACATCGAGGACGACCTTCGCCGGGACGACGATGTAGGCCAGGTCCACGTCGTCGGGGATGTCGAGCACGGACGGGTAGGCCCGCACCGAGTTGACGACCTTGGCGTTCGGGTTCACCGGGTAGATCGGCCCCGTGAACCCGTCCTGGAACAGGTTGCGGAAGACGCGGTTGCCGATCGACCCCGGGTCGGTCGACGCTCCGATCACGGCGATGGAGCGGGGAACGAATATCGGGCCGAGGGAGGCAGTGACCGCCCGCCGCTCCTTTTCGCCCCAGACGGCGATGGTGCTCTCGGATTCCTCGACGGGGAAGTCCACGGTGTACATGCCCTCCTCCAGCGTGCGGGTGAGCTCGAACCCCGAGTTGCGGAACACCCGCATCATCTGGCGGTTCTCGGGTAGGACGTACGCCGTGAACCGCTTGATGCCGTGGTTGCGGGCGTACGAGGTCAACAGAAGCAGCAACTCGGTGCCGACTCCCCTCCCCTGGTGCTCGTCGGCCACGGCGAAGGCGACCTCTGCAGTCGAGGGGTCGTCTTTCAGGGCGTCGTAGCGCCCGACGCCGATGATCCGGTCCTGGGCGATGGCAACGAGCGCCATCCGCTCGTGGTAGTCGACGTGGGTGAAGTACTCGATCTCCTCGGGGTCGAGGGTGTGCTTGACCCGGAAGAAGCGGAAGTAGCGGCTCTCGGGTCCGAGCCGCTCGAAGAGGTCTCTGATCAGGTCCCCGTCGTCGGGGCGGATGGGCCGGATCTGGACGCCGCTCCCGTCCCGGAGGACGACCGACAGCTCGTATTCGCTTGGGTAATCAACCACGATCCGAGGCTAACGCAAACGCGTTTCGAGACGGGCGCGGGAATCGTATGGATATATCTCGATCAGCTCCCCGTCCTCGACCCGGGCCTGCATCGCCTTCCACCAGCCGGCGTCGAACAACTCGGCGTGGTAGGACTCGAATGCCTGTCGGATCTCCCCTTGCACACCGAGGAACGTGGAGAACTCGGAAGGGAAGACGTCGGTGGGCCCGACCGAGAACCAGCTCTGGGGTGCCAGCTCCACGTCCGGGTCGGAAGCATCGGGCATGTGACGGAAGTTGACGTCGGTCAGCGGGGACAACTCGTCGTAGTCGTAGAAGACGACCCGCCCGTGGCGAGTGACGCCGAAGTTCTTCAGGAGGAGGTCGCCGGGGAAGATCCCCGAGGCGGCGAGCTCACGCAAGGCCCTGCCGTAGTCGACCATCGCCTCCCGGGCGAGCGTGACGTCGGCATGCCGCAGGTACAGGTCGAGAGGGATCACGCGGCGCTCCACGTAGCAATGACGGATGGTCACCGACTCGTCGTCGACGTCGACCGACCGGGCGCACTCCGTTGTCAGCGCCTCCAGCACTTCCGGCTCGAACCGATCGCGGGGCAGGGCGAGGTAGTTGAACTCTTGAGCATCGACGAGCCGGCCGGCCCGGTCGTGATGGAACACGAACTGGTATTTCTCCTTGACCTGGGAGCGGGTGGTGGTCTTCTGGGGAGGAAAGCGGTCCTTGATCACCTTGAAGACCACATCGAATCCCGGGAGGGTGAAGACGACCATCACCAGGCCCCGGGCGCCCCGGGCGAGGGTGAAGCGATCCCCCGAGGCGTGCATGTGCGAGCGCAGCTCGCGGTAGAGCGACGTCTTGCCGTGTTTGTTGTGGCCGATGCTGATGTAGAGCTCGGCCAGTCGCTTCCTCGGCATCAGGGAGCGGAGGAAGCGGATCAGGTCCCATGGCCGGTCGACGTCCACGTGGAAGTACGACCGAGTGAACGAGAAGAGGATCGAGAGCTGGTTCTCGGTGAGAAGAACGGCATCCAGGACGACGCCCTCGGGTGGATGGAGCAGGGCGAGCACGAGCGGCACCACATGGGATCCCGAGTACATGCGACCGACGACGTAGGCCCCCTTGCCGCGGAAGAACACGGCGTCGACTACCTCGGTGCGGTCGACGACCCGCAGTGCCCCGATCGTTCGGAGGTGCTCGGAGATCCGCTCGGTGGCTCGGGCAGAGTCCCCATCGAGGTCGACGAAACTCGCTCCCAGGCCGGCGTCGACCAGGATCCGCCTCACGAGCTCGGGAATAGGCATGCTCGGGTAGGTGCGGTGGATGGGTGCGACCGAGTCCGAGGGCGGCGTTTCGTAGTCGGTGTCGACGAACTCGATGCGGGGATCGACGCCGACAGTGGTGAAGATCCGGCGAGTCACCGAGTTGAAGAAGGTCTCGGCGAGCTCCCAATCGTGGCGCTCCATGATCAGCCCGGAGTAGACGGCCTTCATCCCCGCCCACACCATCTGGTCTTTGGTGCGGTTCTCGAGCAGGTCGCGGATCGAGTCGGCGGCTCGCCGGGCGACGCGTTCGTACAGATCTAGCCTCTCCCGGGCGTCGGCGGCCATGCCCTTCCAGTCCCGCTCGGCGAACCGAACCCGGGCCCGCCGGGTGACGATGCGAAAGCGGCTCTCGAAGTCCTCATAGGCCTCGGAGATGAGCCGCGCCCCGAGGTTGGCGAGACGGGAATCGGAGAGAGCGGGACTTTCGGACGTCACGACGCCGACCAGGATGCGTTGCGGGCCGTCCTACCGCAACCCCAGCCGGCAAATCGCCCGGATACTCACTCGTCGGGCGACACGGATGGCGACACGGGAAGAAGCCGCAGAGCGACCGACGCACAAACCGACAGAGACGCGCAAGGGCGGGACGGGTGGGTGGCGGGATCCGAATCATCGCCGACGCCGACCGGGGTGGGTGGCGGGGGCCAAATAGTGACAGTACCCGGGGTGGGAGTCGAACCCACACGTCCCGCTCGGGGACAGAGGTTTTTAAGACCTCCGCGTCTGACCAGTTCCGCCACCCGGGCACGAACTCTCTCCCCACGGTACCGAGTTCGAAGACTCCGTTCACCCGGCGTCCCGGAGGCCGGCGACGATGCCGTCGAGCAGGTCCCGTTCCGATACCAGGCAGTGGTCGACTCCCAGAACCTCCATGACCTGCTCGGCGACGATCGCGCCGCCGAGGATCACCGGCGCCCGCCGTGGCTCGATACCGGGCAGCGCGGCCGTCTCTTCCACGCTGAGCATGGCCAGGCGCTCCACCCAGCCCGTCACCTGGGACCGCCCGAGGGTGAAGTGATGGACCCGTTCGGGGTCGTACTCCTCGAGCGTCAACGCCGCCAGAGTCGTCCAGGTCCCGGCGACCCCCACTACACCATCCGGCGCCTTCTCGCCGGCCAAGATCCGGCGGGCGTGCTCCCGGGCGGCTTCCACCGCCTCCGCCGGCGCCGGCCGGGCACCGAGGAAGAGGTCGGTGAGGCGGACCGAGCCGATGTCGGCCGAACGGGCCGCCGCGGCGGAGACGATCTCGGTGCTGCCCCCGCCGATGTCGACGACAGTCCAATCGCCGCCTTCCAGCCCGGCGACCGCACCCCGGTACGACAGCCGTGCCTCCTCGTGTCCGGAGATGACTTCGGGACGGATTCCGAGCGCCCCCTTCGCCTCCTCGAGGAAGGGTTCCACGTCCGAAGCAGACCGGCCTACCGCCGTCATCACCGCTCGCACGGCGCCGGCCCCCAAGCCCTCCATCTCGCGGCGGTACTCACCCAACACGGCGAGAGTCTCGACTCGACCATCGGGATTCAGGCGCCCCGTGTGCTGCATTCCCCGGCCGAGTCCGGTGATGACGGTGCGCCGGACCAGGTCGGAGCGATCGTGGTCGACGACGAGGAGGCGGACAGAGTTGGTCCCGATGTCGACGGCGGCGAGGCGCATTCAGGGCCGGGGGGACCAGTCGGGGTTGCGGGCGCCCTCGATCACGCAGGGGATCACGCAGTCGAGCGGCTCGATCCACGCCGCCACCAGTTCACCGACCGGGTTGGGGTTGCCGGCGGCGTAGTCGGCGTAGTGGGCGTGGAGGCACTTGACTCCCCGGCTGCTGCCTCCCACTCCCCCTCTGGGCCGCGGCTCGACACCGTCGGGAACGAGGGCGTCACGTTCGGCGGCGTAGCGGCGATGTGCCTCGGCCAGTGCCGCGCCGAATTCGGCGTCGACCTCCGCCTTGGCCTCCATGCGTTTCACGCCTCCCGACGCCTCCAGACGGCCGATGCGGGTGACCGCCAATGGGCACGTGAGCCAGTAGCGAGTGGGGAAAGGTGTCCCGTCGTCGAGGATGGGAGGCACCGCCACGACGACGGGCAAACCGAGGTGACAGCGGGCGACTACCTGGGAGGCGGCACGGAGTGGGCGGCCGATCTGGGCTTCGACCGTCGCCTCGTCGGTCACTTGACCAGGTCGGCACCGGTGACGAAGTCCCACACCTCCTCGAGGAGGGACTCGTCTTCCACCGGTTCCTCTTCCTCGGCCGGAATCGTCGTGGTCGGAGACTCGGGCGGGTCGAGCACGACGTAGGCGATCTCGCCCGGCCGGACGTAACCGAGCTTCTCCCGGGCAAGACGCTCGATCTCGACGGGTGTCTGCAACGCGTCGCGCCTGGCGGTGAGGATGGCATTCTCCTCCTGGAGGGCCGCCAACTCGGCGGCCGCCTCCGCCACCTGCCTCTTCTGCTCGACGATCTGGCGGTAGGGGACGACGTTGGTGACCACGGCCAAGCCGACGAGAAGCAGCGTCAAGGTGAAGGAGACCAGAGCGACGCGGTGGAGCTTCATCGGCGTCTCCGGAACGTCTCCCAGCCGGCGTACCGGGCCTCGTTGCCGAGGTCCTCTTCGATCCGAAGCAACTGGTTGTACTTGGCGGTCCGCTCGCTCCTCGCCGGTGCCCCGGTCTTGATCTGTCCGGCGTTGGTGGCGACGGCCAAGTCGGAGATGAACGTGTCCTCGGTTTCGCCGGACCGGTGCGACACCATCCGCCCGAACGAGGCCGTGGCCGCCATCTCCATGGTGGCCAGCGTTTCCGAGAGCGAGCCGATCTGGTTGACCTTGATGAGGATGGCGTTGGCGGCTCCTCGCTCGATGCCACGAGCCAGGATCTCGGAGTTGGTGACGAACAGGTCATCGCCGACGAGCTGGACCTTGGTTCCCAGTCGCTCGGTCAGGGCCACCCAGCCGTCCCAATCGTCCTCGGCCATCCCGTCCTCGATCGACACCAGGGGGAACTCCTCGACGAGGTCGGCGAGGTACTGGATCAGGTCGCCGGACGACATCTTCTCGCCTTCGAGCGAGTAGACCCCTTCCCGGTACAGCTCCGATGAGGCGACGTCGAGCGCCAGGGCGACCTCGCCGCCCAACTCGTAGCCCGCCGTCTCGATCGCTTCCGCCAACAGCTCGAGGGCGGCGCGGTTGGTGGGGAGGTTGGGGGCGAAACCGCCCTCGTCGCCGACGTTGGTCGACAGGCCCCGGCCCGAAAGCACCTTCTTCAATGCGTGATAGACCTCGACGCCGGCCCGGAGGGCTTCCCGGAAGGACGGCAGGCCGCCGGGGACGATCATGAACTCTTGGATGTCGACCGAGTTGGCGGCGTGCGCTCCCCCGTTGAGGACATTCAGCATCGGCACGGGGAGGGTGTTGGCGCCGGGACCGCCCAGGTAGCGGTAGAGAGGTATCCCGAGTTGATCGGCGGCGGCCCGAGCCGTCGCCAGCGACACGGCGAGGATGGCGTTGGCGCCCAACGAGGCCTTGTTGGGCGTGCCGTCGAGGTCGAGCATCACCTGGTCGATCGCCTGCTGGCGGATGGCGTCCATGCCGACGAGCGCCGGGGCGATGGTTTCGTTGACGGCTTCGACCGCCCGCGAGACCCCTTTACCTCCGAAGCGGTCTCCG
This sequence comes from Acidimicrobiia bacterium, assembly GCA_036380875.1. Taxonomy (GTDB): domain Bacteria; phylum Actinomycetota; class Acidimicrobiia; order Spongiisociales; family ZC4RG35; genus ZC4RG17. The sequence continues at coordinate 789 of DASVDX010000035.1, read as the reverse complement.
CCGTCCCGAAGCTCGATGGCTTCGAGTGCCCCTGTCGATGCTCCCGAGGGGGCCGCGGCCCGGCCGAAGCCGCCGCCAGCGAGGACGACCTCGGCCTCGACGGTCGGGTTTCCCCGGGAGTCGAGGATCTCACGGGCCCGGATGGAACTGATCTGAGTAGACATCGGGACCCTCCTTGTCACAGAGGCGGCACGCTAGCACCACCTCACAGCGGCTCAGCGTATCGAATCCTGGGCCCTGCGCCGCTCATCCGGCGCCCCTCATCCCACCGAACGGCCGAGCTTCTCCTTCGCGGCCTGCCAGCGGGCGTCCATTTCCTCGAGGGTCAGCCCTTCGAGTGGCCCTTCGGCCTCCATCGCCCGGAAGCGCTCCTCGAACCGGGCGTTGGCCCGGCGCAGCGCCTCCTCCCCGGTCACGCCCAGGCGGCGCAGGAGATTGACGGCAGTGAAGACGACGTCGCCGAGCTCGGAGACGGCATCGGCATCGTCCACCAGAGCCGCCTCCAGCTCTTCGACTTCCTGGCGGAGCACCTCGACGATTTGCTCCGGTGTCTCCCAGTCGAATCCGACCTTGGCTGCCCGGCGTTGCAGCGCCTCGGCGCGCTCGAGTGCGGGCAGGCCCGCTGGAACCCCGTCGAGCAAGGACTCTGGCTCTTCGTCCCCCCGCTCCTGGCGCTTGATCTGCTCCCAGTTGGCGGCCACCTCGGCGGCGTCCTCCACCTCCACGTCCCCGAACACGTGGGGATGACGCCTCACCAGCTTCTCCTGGAGACGGGAGGCTACGTCGTCG
>DASVDX010000034.1:0-3752 GCA_036380875.1 Acidimicrobiia bacterium | reverse complement strand
CCGATGAGGGGGCCGACAAGGGCGACCAGCTCCTCCTCCACCTCGTCGATGTGATCCTGTGTGACGGACTCCCCGACGCGATCCTGTGCTTCGGAGAGGGTGACGAGGCTCATCGGTGCTCCTAGCGAGATTCACCGGGAGCCGCCGTGGTCTGCTCGACCGAGGGGCGCTCTACCGGGCGGAACAGGTGGGGGTGGGCTCGGTACAAGGGCGAGTCGCGGTGGACGATGGTCTGGCCTCGGACGAACGTCTCGCGCTTGCCATTGACCTTCAGGACACCGGAAGTGGTGGCGACGTAGTAATCGACTTGCTTGGCGCGGGGCATGGCTTTCCTCCATTCCTCCGAAGCGAGGTAGCCGGGGCGGGTGGAGGAGCCCCGCCCCGGCTATTCAGTGGGGAGCCGGACCTAGCTGGTCACGACCCCGATCTTCAGCGCCCGGAGGGCGTTGTCGTTGATGACCTTCGAGCTGTTCCGGTAGTGGGCCAGCAGCGCGCGGGCGCCGATCCACTTGCCGTTGCCGTCCCGAACGTGCGGGTCGATCTCGATGGTCATGCCAACCTTGTCCACGATGAGGAAGCCGGCACGGAAGTCGCCGAACAGCATCACGCGCTCGCCGTCTGCCGTGGGGTCGGACTCCATCGCCGAGGACTCGCGGGCCGGGTAGCCGAGGAGCTGGGCGGGGTCGCCAGCCTGGAGGCCACGCTGCCACACGGCGCCCTCACCCGAGGTCGCACCAGTGCTGAACTGGCGGATCTGCGAGTAGATGGCCTTGTTGGCAAGGAACTGCGCCCGAGCGCGGTACCGCGGCGGCAGCGCACCCTCGAGGCGGAACAGGTCGTCGATGGTCAGGCCATCGCCGGTCGTCCCGACATCGCTGGACGCATCCAAGCCGTAGGCGACGCCTTCGGGGTAGACCGTGGTGCCGACGCCGTTGACGAACGAATCCGCCTCCTCGTCGTCCTTGGCCTCCTGGAGAATCCGGGCAAGCTCCTGCTGGAGTCGCGGCCAGTCCTCGTCGGCCTCGATGGAGAACTGAATCTCCGCCTTGACCGGCTGGACCGTCACTTCCGGCTGGCCCAGGGTCACGTCGAGAGGCGTGACGGGCTGAAGCTCGGCCGGACCACGGGTGATCGTCACGCCAGCGGTGGTGACACCCTTCCAGGTGTTCCCGACCGTCAGGCGCTCGACGCGGGCCATCTGGCGCAGCGGGTTCACGGAACCATCGCTGGTCAGGATGAGCGTCGGGTCGAGGGTGAACGGAACAGCGTACCCGCCGGCCGTGGTCGTGCCCACGGTGGCGATGGCGCGCTGCTCCTCGGCGGTCAGCATGCGACCCGCGACGGCCTTGGAGAAGGCCCGCAGGTAGACCGGGCTGCCCGTGGCGAGGATGTGGCGGGCGAACTCACCCGACTCGTCCTGCGACAGCAGCTTCTCGATCTCGACCTTGTTCTTGTTCTCGTCGGCGCGCTCGTGAGCGAACCGGGCGCCCTCAACAGCGCGCAGGGCGTTGTCGCGGACCTTGGAGGTGAACTCGGCGTCGGTGCGCGACTCGGCGCGGACCCGCTCGAGGTCGTAGATGTTCTCGCGGCTGATGTGGCGCTGCGGCGCCTCGATGCGCTCGACGTTCTGCGGGCGCGTCGCGGCACGCTCCAGCGTGGCCTTGCGAGTCTCGTAGGCGGAGACGGCCTTCTCGTGGGTCTCACGCTCGCTCACGAGCTGATCCCACTCGGCCTGCACCGCGTCGGGGAGGACATCGACGCCGTGCTCGGCGTTGATCTCCTGGAGGCGAGCGCCGATCTCGTCGAGACGGGCGACGCGCTCCTCGATGGTGTTCACGGTCTGGTTCTCCCGGACACTAGAAGACCCGCCGGATGGCGGGTCTTGGAGGGTTGTGGCCGCCACAGCGGGCGGTGGACTGGGTTGAGCCTGTGGCTCGCTGCGGCTCCCCTCGTCGGAGTGCTCAGTGGCGGCTCCGTCGTCCGGGAGTGCGGGACGCATGGCATCCATGACCTCGGCTAGTCGCTTGGGGTCACGGACGAAGCGGTTGAGGGTGTAGACATCAGTCAGCGACCGGATGCCAGCGGTGGCTCCGGCGTAGGCGGGGAAGGTGACGGGTCCGAACTCGAACAGACGGGCCTCGCGGATGGTTCGCTCGGGCAGTCCCTCCGGGTTGTGCGCGGATCGCTTGGCCTTCTTGTCGAAGTCCTCCTTGACGATGGAGAACCGGAAGGACGAGCCGTACAGACCGGCCTTGAGGCCCGGAACGAGATCACGGTTGTAAGAGGTGTCGAGCAGATCGACCTCGTAGTACGCGCCCTCGTCGTCCTCACGCAACTCGCGGATCGGGCCGAGTGGCTTGTCACCGATCTGCGGGTCTTGCCCGTGCTGGAACAGTGGCCGAATACGCTCACGGTTCTCCGTGATGGTCTTGTCGAAGGCGCCAGGTGCGATGCGCTCGAGGAACCGGCCCTCCCACAGCGAGTCGATCTCGGTCCACTCGTTGAACTTGGCGAAGTGCCCAGACAGAACCGGCATCGCGTCGTCGTCGCCGGTTGAGCGAAGCTCAACAGCCGGGTAGACGGCCCGGACCAAGTTCTCCTTCGGGGGCTGGTTGATCTTGTCGGTCATCGAGCGTTTCCTTCCACGAAGCGAGCGAGTAGCGCACGGCCCTCATCTATCGGGTTGGGCGCGGGAGTGGGGTCGCCCGTCGTACCGGGCGGGAGAAGCTGGACCGACACGAGGCCGGTGTGGTTGCCCTTGAGGCGGCCGAGGTCGCCGGACACCACGGCATCCACGACGGAATCGGGGTCGAAGCCACCGTCGATCAGTTGGCGAATGGCGGCGGAGTTCATCTGCCGCACCTCGGCGGCGTCCTTCACGTCGTCGGCGAGGAACGGGATGTGCCGGTCGTCGTACCACAGGCGCGCGCCGCTAGGTGCCGGAACGATGGTCTGGAGCGCACTGGCGAGTCCGCCCCACAACGGGCGCAGGGTGCGGTCGGCCGTCAGGCGGCGAGCGGCCTGGAAGTTGCCACTGTTGAGGCTGGAGCCGGCCAGCGACTCGGCCAGCCCCACGATGACGGGGTGAATCCCGGCTGCGGCGGCGATGCGAACCTCTCCAGCGCCCTGCACCGTCTTGAAGTCGAGCTGCTGGAAGTTCGCCCCGACCGGCGTTGCCGTTGCCCCCGCGGCGAGGTACAGGGTCTTGTAGGCGTTGGCGACGCCCTTGTACTCGGCGTCCATCTGCTCGACGAGCCGCTTGAACTTGTCAGGGTCGTCAAGATCCATCGACACGACCATGTTGGGGGTCGCGCCGTTCTCGAAGAACTTGACCTTGTGATCCCGTGCGGCGGAGTCGCCGATGATCTCGCGCAGGATCGGGGTCAGCCACGACATGCCGCGATACCCGGCGAGGGGGTCCGGGATGGGTGCCCAGTGGGCCACCTGCTCCGGCATGAGGATCACGGGGTCACGGTCGGAGTAGTAGCCACCGGGGTGGTAGGCGTAGCCGATTACTTCCGCGTCGATATCGGTCGCGTCGGCCTCGGGGTCGCTATCGGAGCCGAGAATGATGGATACCCAGTCGGGCCGTAGCCGCCGAATCCGGTTCGGGCGACGGACAGCGAAGAAGTTGCCGGCTAGGTCAACGTCCTGTACCGCGCGGCTGATGAGGTCGCCCGTCTGCGCGTTGGGCCACGGGTTCTCGAGGATGGCGAGGTCTTGGTTGCCGAACAGGTCGCCCGGTACGCCAC
>DASVDX010000033.1:0-4379 GCA_036380875.1 Acidimicrobiia bacterium | reverse complement strand
GGCCTCGATCTGACGGATCCGCTCGCGGGTGACGTTGAAGTGACGGCCGACCTCGTCGAGGGTGGCCGGCTCGCGCCCGCCGAGCCCGTATCGCATCACGATGATCTCCCGCTCCCTCTCGTTGAGGCGGTCGAGGACGTGACGCAGGTTCTCCAGGTTGAGCTTGGAGGCGATGAGCTCGAACGGCGCGGTGGCCTCGGTGTCCTCGATGAAGTCTCCGAGGGTGGCGTTGTCCTCACCGACGGGCTCGAAGATCGACACCGGCTCGGGGGCGATCTTGCGCGCCTCCCGGATCTTCTCCACGGTGATGCCGGACTCCTCGGCGATCTCCTCGTCGGTCGGGGCGCGTCCGAGCCGCTTCAAGAGGTTGGCCTCGGCGGTCTGCATCTGGGTGATGGTGTCCATCATGTGGACGGGGACCCGGATGGTGCGGGACTTGTCGGCGATGGCACGGGTGATCGCCTGCCGGATCCACCAGGTGGCGTAGGTGGAGAACTTGAAGCCCTTGCGGTACTCGAACTTCTCCACGGCGCGGATGAGACCGAGATTCCCCTCCTGGACCAGGTCGAGGAAGGGGAGGCGGGAGTTGCCGTAACGCTTGGCGATGGAGACCACGAGACGCAGGTTGGCCCGGATGAAGGTCTGGCGGGCCTCCTCGCCGGCGCGGACGAGCTGGTTGAGCTTGCGCCGTTTGGCGGGGTCACGCTCGTTCTCCAGGGCGACTTCGGCCTTGCGACCGGCCTCTATGGCGCGGGCGAGTTGGACCTCCTGCTCGGCAGTGAGCAATTCGTAGCTGCCGATGCCGTCCAGGTAGTTCCGGATGGCTTCGTCGCTGACCTCACGCTCGATCGATCTGCTCATCACCCTCTCCGCCAGCGTAGGAACGGGTCGCGCCACGTCATGGCATTTGTGGAAATCACCATCGGCACCTATCCACAAGGCTTGATGGGCACTACGACCCATTCGGATCGGGCCCCGGAGAGCCCCGGTGCGGCCTTGGCAGGGGCCGCCTCCTAGAATCCTCCATATCCCCCCGGGCGTTTAGCTCAGATGGCTAGAGCGCGTGCCTTACAAGCACGAGGCCGGCGGTTCGAGTCCGTCAACGCCCACCAGAAGGACGGGATCACTCTTCATTACAGCCAGGTCGGGGTGATCCCCCATGACGCTCCCATGCCCGGAGCTATTGAATCCGATGACATGGGGCACGTGCCACGGTTTCCGAGTGCATCCCGGCCCGAGAGTCCTGTGCAAGGCGTCGCTCTGGGGTCGTTGGCATTGGCGTTCCTGGTTCTGTTCACGTCGCTCGGCGTCTTCTCCCTCGTGGCGTTGGCGGGCCTCACCGCCGGTCTCGATGCCCCGCAGGAACCGGGTGTTTCCCGACCTCTCCTCCTCCGGTTGCTCGGGGCATGTTCGGGGCTCGTGTCGGGTCTCGGTGCCTCGCTGATCGTGAAGGTCAGGGGTTGGAGGCTGGTGCTGCCGACCCTGGTCGCGGCCTTGGTCGGATGGGTCGTCTCCGCTCTCATCGCGGCCTTCGCTGCAGGTGGGGTCTTCGGCGATCAACCCGTTCAACCTCCACCCATCCGAATCGGCTGATCCGTCCCGCGGGTGCGGGACATCCCCCATGGCGGGCACCGGCTCGCGGTCATTGAATCGCGGGCAACCGGACAGGAAGGCCTCCGATGAGCGAATACCGATCCGAAGCAGAGGTAAAGGGGTCCGTCCGACGCACGAGACCGGCTCCGCTGTGGCAGTTGGTGCTGCTGGTGGCTGCGCTCCTCCCGTCCGTCGGCGTCATCCTGATCTTTGCCACGGTTGCCGTGACCAACAGTTGGGATCCGGCGCACGAACTAGGGGTCAGCGATCGCTTCCTCACCGGCGTGCTGGTCGCGTTGTGCGGGGTGCTGTCGGGTCTCTACGCCGGCCTGTACGCCAAGGCGAAGGGTCGGAGGCTGGTCCTGTCACCCTTGGTCGGGGCGGCGGCCGGATGGATCGTGTACTTGATCGTCGCCGCACTGGACCCGGACGTCTCGTTGGGCAATCGCCCCGAGATGCTCGCCACCGTGTTGATCGTTCAGGGACTGGCCATCGTCGTCACCCTGGTGGCGGGCCGGCGGCGATCCCATCCTTGAGACGCCCTCGGTCCCCCGGCTCCTCCGCCTGGGTGGTAGCCCGCCACGCGGGGTATATACGAGGCCATGGGCACCACCGATCGACGCCTCGTCGTCGTCGCCAACCGTTTGCCCGTGCAACTCGACGAGACGGGGGAGTGGGAGACCAGCCCGGGCGGTCTGGTCAGCGCCCTCGCGCCCCTGCTCAAGGGTCGCGGCGGCGCGTGGGTCGGCTGGGCCGGTGTCCCCGGCGTCGACCAGGATGACTTTCAGGTCGACGGCATCGACCAGGTCGCCGTCGCGCTGACCGCCGAGGAGGAAGACGGTTTCTATCACGGCTTCTGCAACGGAACGCTGTGGCCGCTGTACCACGACGCCGTCAGGCCACCTGAGTTCCACCGCACCTGGTGGGCCACATACGTGGAGGTGAACCGTCGCTTCGCCGAGAAGGCCGCGGCGGCTGCCGACCCCGGCGACGTGGTCTGGGTGCACGACTACCAGCTCCAATTGGTCCCGGCGATGCTGCGGTCGATCCGATCGGACGTCAGGATCGGCTTCTTTCTCCACATCCCCTTCCCGCCCGTGGAGCTGTACTCGAGGCTTCCGTGGCGGCGCCCGGTGGTCGAGGGGTTGCTCGGGGCCGACATGGTGGCGTTCCAGACCCGCAAGGACGCCCAGAACTTCGTGGCCGCGGCCCGGAGATTCGCCGGGGTGAGGGGAGCGGACTGGCGGCGGGTCACCCACGACGGCCGGGAGGTGAGGGTCGACCGCGCCCCGATCGGGATCGACGTGGCGACCTTCCAGAGCCTCGCCGCCGAGGAGGAGGTGCATCGCATCGCCCGGGACCTCCGCGAGCGGGCCGGGAACCCGAGGCGCCTCGTCCTCGGTGTCGACCGTCTCGACTACACCAAGGGGATCGATGTCCGGCTGCGCGCCTTCCAGACCGTGCTGGAACGCCAGTCACTGACACCGGAGGACGTGCAGTTCCTCCAGATCGCGGTCCCCAGCCGCGAGGCCGTCCCGCTCTACCAGGAGACCAGGGAGGAGGTGGAGCGTCTCGTCGGGCAGATCAACGGGGAGAACGCCCGCACCGGTCTGCCCGTTGTGCACTACCTCTACCGGTCGTTCGGGCCCGAGGACCTGGTCGGGGCGTACCTCGCCGCAGACATCATGATGGTGACCCCGCTCCGCGACGGGATGAACCTGGTCGCCAAGGAGTACGTCGCGTCTCGGGTCGACGACACCGGCGTCTTGGTCCTCAGCGAATTCGCCGGAGCCTCCGAGCAGTTGCGACAGGCACTCGTCGTCAACCCCCACGACGTGGACCATGTCGCCGCCACCCTGATCCACGCCCTCGAGATGGACGAGCGTGAGCAACGACGACGAATGAGGGCCCTTCGCCGGGTGGTGAACAGCGCCGATGTATTCGAATGGGCAGAGACCTGTCTGGCGATGATGGTGGACGGATGACGTCAGAGGAAGCGGCGGCCGCCCTGGCCACGGCTCGCCACCTCCTGGTGATCCTGGACTGCGACGGCACACTGACGCCGATCGCGGACCATCCCTCCCTGGCCCGACCCAATCGGGCGACACTCGCCGTGGTGGAGCGGCTCGCCGCCGCTCCCGACACCTTCGTTGCCGTCGTATCGGGTCGTCCGAGATCCGAGCTCGAGGACTTGTTCCCGATCTCCGGTGTGGATCTCGTCGGTGGCCACGGCGCCGAGTGGGAGGGGGACGAGGAACTGGACGGGGAGCAACGCGAGCTGCTGGGGAAGGTCAGATCCGACCTGGAGGCGATCGCCGCCGGGCACCCCGGGACCCTGGTGGAGATCAAGCCGACCTCGATCGCAATCCACTACCGCCAGGCCATCGACGCCGAGGAGAAGGTGGTGGAACAGGTGATGAGGGGCCCGGCACAACGGCCCAGGGTCCGGGTCATGGCGGGCAAGAAGGTCATCGAGCTCTCGGTGAGCCGGTGGGACAAGGGTGACGCGGTGCGCCGGCTCCGGGAGAAGTACGACGCCGACCTGGTCTGCTACGTCGGCGACGATGTGACCGATGAGGACGCCTTCGCCGCCCTCCTCGCCAACGATGTCGGGGTCAAGGTCGGTCCCGGGGACACTCAGGCCTCGATGCGGCTCGAGTCACAGACCGATGTGGTCCCGTTCCTGGAGAGCCTGGCGGTGGCGAGGGAGCTCCACATCTTCTGAGGCGGTCGGGTAGTCGCCTTTACCATCGCGGCCGCATGAGGAGCGTCGCCGACATCGTCGT
>DASVDX010000032.1:0-35351 GCA_036380875.1 Acidimicrobiia bacterium | reverse complement strand
TCAGCGATACCGCCAAACGATGCGACCCTTGGTGGGGTCGTAGGTCGAAACCTCGACGTCGACCTGGTCTCCGGGGAGGATGCGGATGATCCGGCCCCGTCTCATCCGCCCCGAGGGACGCGCCATGACTTCGAGGCCGCCTTCGATCTCCACCTTGAAGGTGGCGTCACGAAGCACCTCTTTCACGGTCCCTCGCATACGGATGTAATCGTCTTCAGCCATCGCCACTGAGGGTAGTAGACCGAGATCGGATTCACCTAGGCCGTCCGGAGCGAGGATGGATCGACGGGAAGCCGCTGTCGGAACAGGCCCTCCGGCACCGGCGCTCCGGTGCGGATGAGCGCCAGATGCCACGACGGCGACGACCCCAGGGCCCAGCGCAGCGGAGCGATCAGTGACCTGGTCGCCTCCTGCGCACCAGGGAAGGACTCGATGCAGAGGACGTCGCGCAACCGCTCGGGAATAGTCGCCACGGCTCCCGCCTGGAGGATGCGGTAGCCGATCTTCAGCCCGACGCCCTCGAGTGGCGGGTCGGTGAGGAAGGACACGGCTCCGGCCATGCCCGGTGACGGGCCTACGGCTTGGTGCTCGGTGATCCATCGACGGAGCTCCGCCGCCGTCTCGGGCAGCGGGTCGGCTCCAAGGAGGCGGCCGATGCTCGCCTGTTCGGCGACGAACTGGTCGGCTTCGTCGCCCGTGAGTGGCGACCGCCCGAACCGGACGTAGGCATCCAGGAACGAGTCGGTGAGGGCGTTGTGGACCCAGGCAGACAGGTCCGACGCGTCCGCCGAGTAGGGCCGTCCCCGATGGGACATCCCGACCACTCTTCGGTGGGCCCGCTTCACCCGCTCTACCGCCTCCTCGACCTCCGGCATTGCCCCGAAGGTGGTGGCGGTGACATACGCGGAAGTGCGCGACAGGCGGCCGAGGGGATCCTCGCGATATCGGGAGTGGTCCGCCACCCCCGCCACGACCTCCGGATGGGCGGACTGGATGAGGAGCGCCCGGATCCCACCGACCATCGTGCAGACGTCTCCGACCACTTTCCAGCTCACCGAGCCAGGTCCGAACAATCCCGGATCGCCCTGGTAGCGGAGAGTCTCTGCCAGGGGGTAGGGAGCGTGGGCGAATGGAGAGGTCGCCGAGGTGATGATGCGGCGGCGGATGGCGTCGACGAGAGCCACGGCTCCAGTGTATGAGGGCCCCGCGGTCACCAGTCCGGCGTAGGGTGGGCCGCGTGGGCACTACACGTGCTCATCGACTAACTTTGAGTGAACAGTCAAAAGTCAGGAGCTCATCATGCCGGCAACCGTGAACGGACGTCGGGTGGCGATCGTCGACGGTCTCCGCACTCCCTTCGCCAAGGCGGGAACCGACTTGGCCGATGCCACGACTCTGGACATGTCGACCGCGGTGGTGACCGAGCTCCTCGCCCGCTCTGGCCTCGACCCCGAGCTCATCGACCGCGTCGTCTTCGGTTCCGTCGTCCAAGACGTCCACGCCCCCAACATCGCCCGCGAGATCGTGCTCGCCACTCCCCTCCCCGACACGGTCGACGCCTACAGCGTCACCCGGGCGTGCGCCACCAGCACCCAGGCCACCATCGATGCCGCCCAAGCCATCCTCCTCGGCGACATCGACGTCGCCGTCGTCGGCGGAGCGGATTCGCTGTCCAACCCTCCTGTCACGTTCTCGCCCGAGTTCGTGGACGTGATGATGGCGGCTCAAGCTGCCCGCGATCTCCCGACACGCCTGAAGATCTTCTCCCGCCTGCGTCCCCGGGACCTCGCTCCCAACCCGCCTGCCATCGCCGACCGTTCGACCGGCGAGACCATGGGTCAGGGAGCCGAGAAGATGGCGAGAGACTGGGGTATCACCCGCGAAGAGCAGGACCAGTTCGCCCTGGAATCCCACCGCCGGGCGGTGGAGGCCTGGGAGAAGGGCATCTACGACACCGAGGTGATGCCATTCCCTGTTCCACCGAAGTACGAGAAGGTGGTGGAGCGTGACACCTTGCCCCGTCCCGACACCTCCTTGGAGCGGCTCGCCAAGCTGAAGCCGGCCTTCGACAGGCGCTACGGCACGATCACCGCCGGCAACGCCTCGCCTCTGACCGATGGAGCAGCAGCCCTCATCCTCATGGAGGAAGGCACTGCTCGCCGTCTCGGCTATGAACCGAAGGCCTTCATCCGCTCCTACGCCACTGCCGCCGTCGACCCCCGCTGGCAGCTGCTGATCGGACCGGCCCTGGCGACGCCGGTGGCTCTCGACCGGGCGGCGATGACGCTCGACGACATCGACCTGATCGACCTCCACGAGGCATTCGCCGCCCAGATCCTCGCCGTCCGGCATGCCTTCGCCTCGGCAGAGTTCGCCAGGGAGCACCTCGGCCGGGACGAGCCGCTCGGCGAGATCCCCGACGAGAAGCTCAACATCTACGGCGGATCGATCAGCCTCGGCCATCCCTTCGGGGCCACCGGCGCCCGCCAGCTGCTGACGATGGCCAACGAGTTGGTCCGTCGCGACAAAGGCACCGCCCTCATCTCCCAGTGCGCCGCCGGCGGTCTGGGAGCCACAGTGATCCTGGAGCGCTGACATGTCCCCAACCGACACCCTCGCGCATTTCCGGTTCGAAGTCGCCGACGGTGTGGCCACCGTCGTCATGGACCGAGCCGACGACGACCTCAACACGCTCGACCCATCGCTGATGGAGGACTTCCTTGCGGTCCTCGACCGTCTCGAAAGCGACCCGTCCATCTCGGCGGTGGTGATCACCTCGGGCAAGCCGGATTTCCTCGCCGGCGCCAACATCAGGTGGTTCGCCGAGTTGACCCCCGAAACCGGAACAGAGGCGATCCGGGCTGCCCACGCCGCCTTCGACCGCCTCGAGCGGCTCCACACCCACCGCGGCAAGCCGGTGGTGGCGGCCATCCACGGCGCCTGCCTGGGTGGGGGCAACGAGCTGGCGCTCGCCTGCTCCTACCGCATCGCCACGGACGACCCGAAGACCCGCCTCGGCCAGCCCGAGGTGCAACTCGGGATCATCCCCGCCGGTGGCGGAACACAACGTCTGCCACGCCTGATCGGGATTGCTCCCGCTCTCGACCTGATCCTCACCGGGAAAACGATCGACGCCCGCCGCGCCCTCCGCCTCGGGCTAGTCGACGAGGTGGTGCCGTCGAAACTGCTCGACGAGGTGGCCCGCCGCCGCGCCAAAGAGCTCATCGGCAAAGGACGCCCTCAGAAGAAGCCCGGCCTGAAGGATCGGCTGACACCGAAGGGCCTCCAGGAGGTGGCTCTCGAAACCAACCCCGTCGGCCAGCACCTCCTCTTCCAGCAGGCTCGCAAGCGGCTGCTGGAGGAGACCAAAGGCAACTACCCCGCCCCGGAGAAAGCTCTGGAGGCGATGCGGGTCGGCTTCCATCGCGGCCGCCGCGCCGGCTACGACGCCGAGGCCCGCTTCTTCGGCGAGCTCATCGCCTCGCCGGAGTCGAAGGCCCTCCGGTCGATCTTCTTCGCCACTCGCCGTAAGCCCGACACCACGGGCGCCCGCCAGGTCGAAAAGGTGGGGATCCTGGGCGGGGGCCTCATGGGGGCCGGCATCGCCACGGTCTCGGCCCTGAAGGCGGGAAGCTTCGTCCGCATCAAGGAGGTGGACCCCGCGGCCGCGGCACGCGCCAAGGCCTACATCGCCAAGGTGCTCTCCGACCGCGTGCGCCGCAAGCGGATGCGGCGATTCGACGCCGAGAAGGTGCAACTCCTCGTCACCACCACCACCGACTGGTCGGGGTTCTCCGACGTGGACCTCGTCATCGAGGCTGTGTTCGAAGACCTGGAGGTCAAGCGCCAGGTTCTGCGCGAGGTCGAGGCGGTCACCTCTCCGGGCACCGTGTTCGCCTCGAACACTTCGTCCATCCCGATCGCCCAGATCGCCGAGGCTTCGTCTCGACCCGAGACAGTGGTAGGCATGCACTACTTCTCGCCGGTCGAGAAGATGCCGCTCCTCGAGGTAGTGGTCACCGACAAGACGTCGAAGGAAGCCGAAGCGACGGCGGTGGCCTACGGCCTCGCCCAGGGCAAGACCGTGATCGTCGTCAACGACGGCACCGGGTTCTACACGAGCCGCATCCTCGGCCCCTACACGGCCGAGGCGTTGCACCTCCTCGCCGAAGGCGCAACGGTGGAAGACATCGACCAGGCGATCGAAACGTGGGGCTTCCCGGTGGGGCCGCTGCGCCTCGCCGACGAAGTGGGCATCGACGTCGGCGCCAAGATCGCCGTGATCCTCGTGGACGCTTTCGGGGAGCGCATGGCGCCCCCGAAGATGATGGAGAACCTCGTCGCCGCCGACCGCAAGGGCCGCAAGAACCGAAAGGGCTTCTACTCGTACGACCAGTCGGGAAAGAGGGGCGGCGTGGACGCCACCGTCTACTCGGACCTCGGTATCGAGCCGAAGGGGATGGTGAGTCGCAGCGAGATCCAGGAACGCATCACGCTCGCCATGATCAACGAAGCGGCGCGTTGCCTCGAAGAGGGGATTCTCCGCTCAGCCCAGGACGGCGACATCGGCGCCGTCATGGGCCTCGGCTTCCCGCCGTTCCGAGGCGGCCCGTTCTTCTGGATCGACCAGCAGGGCGCCGACCGTGTCGTAGAACGACTCCGGTCCCTCGAGGAGAAGCACGGCCCGCGATTCGCCCCCGCCAAGGTCCTCGTCGAGGCCGCCGAAAGCGGCCGCACCTTCAGGTGAGGGTCACTGACTCTCCGAGCTGACCCATAGCGGCGCCAAGTCAGCCGCCCGCTCGGCCAGGATATGGGACGCCTCCGTGGCGTCCGCCGAGGCCATGAGCCAGGACAAGTCGGAGAGGAAAGCCTCCACACTCACGTCTCCGCCGATGCGGTATGGCCCACCGTCGGTCTCGGACCAGTAGAGATACCACGTCATTATGTCGGCGGCGTGCTCCGACGCCCGGTCCATCCACGGGTGCTCCCGGGACCGCCAGGTCGGAGTGCCTCGCCTCAGAGCGAACTCGCGACGCTCGATCTCGTCGAGGTTCACGAACGCCCACGTGTGGGCGAGTTCGTGGACGATGACTTCCTCGGACACGGCGCAGATCTTGGCGACCTTGATCGGCCACGAGTTCACGGCCTGCCCGCGAGGCTGGCAACGCTCGCCGAAGGAGACCCGCCGAACGTGGGTGAGGGGTAGCTCGAGGCCGGCAGCCTGGAACCGGGCCAGAGCCGCCTCGACGAGCAGCGCACCCTCTTCGTCGAAGCCGGAGTAGGTGACGGGGCCGGCGACCACCTGGAACGCGAGGACCACTGATCCCAGCGCCAACACAGCCACCAATATCCGTGCGATGAGACGGAATCGGCGCACTGTGTTGACCAACGTGGCGACCTCCAGTCCCCGTAGCCGACGGTGGAGCGAGCGAGTGGCAGGTGACCTCGACCCCGCTCGCACCATACATCGGCACATAGGTGCGCGACCCGAAGGGACATGGGTCTAAAGGGCCTTTTCCGGAGGGCTTCACCGCCCGATAGACGTGCCCCTCTTCCACGACGCGTAGAGCCGCCCATAGACGCCGCCCTCGGCGATGAGCTGGACGTGGGGACCGTCCTGGACGATTCGTCCCCTGTCGAAGACGAGGACCCGGTCCGCCTGCTCGGCAGTGGAGAGTCGATGGGCGATCGTCACCACGGTCCTTCCCGACGCCAGCCCCTCCAGGGCACGGTTGATCCGCATCTCCATCACCGGGTCGACAGACGAGGTGGCTTCGTCGAGGACCAGCAGGTCGGGGTCGGCGATGGCAGCCCGTACGAGCGTGACGAGCTGGCGCTCGCCCACCGACAGGGCGCTGCCCCTCTCCCCGACCGGCGTGTGGAGCCCGAGAGGAAGCTCCTCGAGCCAGCCGTCCAGCCCCAGCTCCCGGAATGCCTCCTCGATCTCCTCGTCGGCGGCCTCGGGCCTCCCCATCCGCACGTTGTCGGCCACCGATCCGGAGAAGAGCATCCCCTCCTGGGGCACCATCACGACCCGATCACGCAGGGAGCGAAAACGCACAGTGGAGACGTCCACGTCGCCGATCCGCACTACCCCTTCGGTGGGATCCATGAGACGGGTGAGCAGTTTGGCGAACGTGGTCTTGCCGGAGCCGGTCTCACCGACCACCGCCACCTTCTGTTTCGGCTCGATCCGGACCGAGACGTCGATCAGTGCCGCCGGCCCTGTCGCCTCGGCGGGCGACTCGCCCGACCGCGGATAGCGGAACGTGACCGACTCGAAGGTCGCACCCAAGGGCCAATTGGGGAGATCCACCCCGTCGGGACCAGGATCGGCGACATCGGGCTCCAGATCCAGCACGTCGAGGACACGTCTCCAGCCGGCGACCGCGGTCTGGGCCTCGTTGACCGCCTCACCGAGGATCTGCACCGGCTGGATGAACAGTTGGACGAGGAACATGAAGGCGATCACTTCGCCGATGGTGATCGAGCCACCAACTGCCAGCACCGTCCCGACGACGAGGACGGCGGCGAGTACGAGGGCCGAGAGGACCTCGGCGGCTCCCGAGAAAGTCGACGAGAGCATTCCGGTGCGAGTGCCTGCCTCCCGATGCTCTTCGATGGCCACGGCCAGTCGGCGTCGGACCCGGTCTTCGATCCCGTACGCCCGGATCACCGGGGCGCCCACCACCACCTCGGCGAGGACGGCGAGAAGACGGCCGACCTTCTCCCGCACGGTCAGATAAGCGACGTCGAGACGGCGCTGGAACCAGCGCATCACAGCCATGATGACGGGAAGCGACGCCGCCACCACCGCACCCAGTGGAATCGAGTACACGAACATCACCACCAGGGCGAGGAGCGCCTGGCCGCCGTTGGTGATGAGCATGAGGCCGGCCCACTGCATGAACCGGCTGATCTCGTCGACGTCGGAGGTGACCCGGGACACGAGTGCTCCCCGCTGCTCGGCGGCCTGGTGGAGCATCGACAGGTCGTGGATGTGGCGAAAGGCACGGACTCGCAGTCCCGACAGGGCAGTCTCGGACACCTTCGCCAACCTCAGATGCATCCATCCGGTGGCACCGGCGGTGACCAGCACGGCCCCTAGGGCGAGAAGGCACATCAGCATCACGAAGTCCATGTCCACGCCGTCCCGGGTCATGCCCCGGTCGATGACCTGCTGGATGGCCACCGGGATGATCACCCTCCCGGCGGTGGCGATCGCCGCCAGGAGCAGTGTGCCGGGCAGGCCTCGCCGAAGCTCGGGCGACAGCCGCAACCCGCGGCGAATCGTCGTGAGGGCGCCGGCCCGGGAGGATCTGGCGGGCACAGTGGTCGCAGTCATGCCGTGCTCTCGATCTCGTAGGCGTCGATCAGCGCGGCGTATTCGGGCAGCCTGTTGTAGAGCTCTTCGTGCGTTCCCCGGCCGATGACGCGCCCGTCGTCGATGAAGAACACTTCGTCGGCGAGCATGATCGACGACCGGCGATAGGCCACCATGACGACCGTCGTCGGCAGCGTGCCCAGCCCCTCGAGGATCGCCGCCTCGACCGCAGGGTCGACCGCCGAGGTGGCGTCGTCGAGCACCAAGAGCCGGGGATTTCGGATCAGGGCTCGGGCCAGCGCCACCCTCTGTCGCTGGCCGCCAGAGAGGGCCGCCCCGCGCTCTCCGACATGGGTGTCGTAGCCGTCGGGGAGGGCGGCGATGAACTCGTGAGCCTGGGCGAGCCTGGCCGCCTCCTCGACCTCCTCCTGCGTGTAGTCCCCTCCAAGCGTGATGTTCGCCCGGATCGTGTCATCGAAGAGGAACGGCTCCTGGAACACCAGGGCGACACTCTCCGATATCTCTTCCCTCTGCAAGTCGGTCATCCCCCGACCGTCGAGGCGGATATCGCCCCGGTCGGGGTCGTAGAGGCGGACGAGGAGATGGGCGATCGTGGACTTGCCGGCGCCGGTCGGGCCGACCAACGCCACGGTCCTACCCGGTTCGACGTCCAGCGTGATCGACTCGATGCCGCGGCGATCAGCCTCCTCACCTGGCGAATGCTCCTGGTCGGCCTCAGCCAGGTCGACCACCGTCGACTCGGGGTACAGGTAAGCGACACCGGAGGCGGCCGCCGAGGCAGCTCCGTCGCTTTCCAGGCGCTCCCGCCCGTACTCCACGCGCTCCCGTGTTCGCAACACCGCCTCCACCCGCTCCCAGCCGACGACAGCCCGCGGCAGCTCGCCCAGGAGCCAACCGAATACCCGCATCGGCAGGGCTACCAGACGGAACAGGTAGGCGAATGTGACGAGGTCGCCCGCCGAGAGTACACCGCGGTCCACCCGCCAGGCACCCACCACCAGGATGGCGAGGATGGCGACGTTGGGGAGGCCCTCGATGAAAGGATCGAACGTGGCGCGCAACCGGCCGACTTCGACCATCCGGTCCCGGAGGAGGTCGGACCGCTCGCCGAAGCGATCCACCTCGGCCTCTTCCCGGCCCAGCGTCTTCACCACGAGTGCGGCGTCGAACGACTCATGGGCGATCTCGGCGACCTCCGCCCGCAGGCGCTGCGCCTCCGACGCCGCCGCCCTCATCCGGCGCTGGTAGAACAGGTTGGCGGCGGCGATGGCGGGCACGGCGAGGAAGCCGACCAGGGCGAGAAAGGGATCGGTGATGACCATGACCACCGCCGTGATCACGAGCATCAGGGCGACACCGAAGGCCATCGGCAACGGGTTGGCGATGAAGGCCGCGGACTCGACGTCGGAGTTCACGTTGGAGAGGAGTTGGCCCGCCGGGTGACGTCGATGCCATTCGATTGGGAGCTGCAGATACCGGTCCGTCACCTCGGTGCGATCTTTGGCCTGGAGCGCGTAGAGAGCGGCATAGGCACCGAGGCGCCGAGTGGTGATGCCTATCGCCCGGACGACGGACACTCCGAGCACCGCCAGGGCGGCTCCCGTCAAGAGAGCCATGTCGATTTCGCCGGCTTCCACCGAAGGAACGAGCACCGAGTCGGTCACCCACCCGAGGACGAAGGACGAGACGACGGTGGCAGCGGCGAACAGCGTGGTCCCCACGCCGCCTATCGCGAATTGCCGGGCGGCGCGTTTGAGCTGGCGCCAGATGAGAGCCGCTCCGCGGCCACCGACGGGTCGGCTGGGAGCGGCCGTCGAGGCTCGATTCACGACACCCGAGGGTATCGTCGGGCTGCTGCCACCCCGAAACCACCCCGCCGACCGTCTGGAACTACACCGTGATCTCTGCCGGCATCCTGCCGTATCGTCGTCGACAGGCCCTCGAGGTCCTGATCGCCCATCCCGGCGGCCCGTTCTTTGCCAACAAGGACGAGGGGGCATGGTCGGTGATCAAGGGCCTCATCGAAGAAGGCGAGGACGCCCGGCAGGCGGCGGCCCGCGAGTTCCAGGAGGAGACGGGCTGGCAGCCCCCATCCGAGCCGTGGATCGAGTTGGGCGAGGTGCGGTTGCGTTCAGGGAAGCGAGTCATGGTGTGGGGGGCGGAAGGCGACTACGACCCGGCCACCCTCGAGCCGGGCACCTTCACGATGATGCTGCGCGGGAAGCCGGCCACGTTCCCCGAGGTCGATCGGGTGGGTTGGTTCGACATCGCAACCGCGAGGAAGAAGCTGAACCCTGCATACGGCCCCATCCTCGACGCCCTGGAACGACAAGTCCCTCACGATGGTTGAATGGGTCGAGGTGATCGACATGAGTGACCTGCCCAAGACCGACGCCGAGTGGCGTGACAAGCTCGACTTCGAGCAGTATCACATCCTCCGTCAGGGAGGCACCGAACGTGCCTTCACGGGCAAATACTGGGACGAGCATCGCAAGGGAACCTACCGGTGTGCCGGCTGCGGCCAGCCGCTGTTCTCGTCCGACACGAAGTTCGAGTCCGGCACGGGATGGCCCAGCTTCTTTCAGCCGATGGCGGGTGCCGAGGTCGAGGAGGTGGAGGATCGCTCCTACGGCATGGTGCGTACCGAGGTGAGGTGCGCCAACTGCGGCGGCCATCTGGGCCACGTCTTCCCGGACGGCCCCGCTCCCACCGGCCTGCGATATTGCATCAACTCGGCGGCCCTCGATCTCGAGCTCGCCGACGAGGAATCGTCCGAGTAGCGCCCGGTCGGTGGCACGTTGGTCGACATCATCGAAGTGACGGAGGTGACACCGTCACTGGTGTCGGCCTTCGAACGCCTCATCCCCCAGCTCTCGAGTTCCAGCCCGCCCCCGTCCGAGGAGGCGCTGAGGACGATCGTCGACTCCTCTGCCTGCCACTTGCTCGTGGCGGAATCCGATGACCAGATCGTGGGCTCACTCACACTCGTCGTGTTCCCGATCCCAACCGGGGTTCGAGCCTGGATCGAGGACGTGGTCGTGGACCAGTCGGCGAGGGGCCAGGGCATCGGGCGCAGGCTCACCGAACACGCCCTCGACCTCGCCCGGGAGCTCGGCGCCAAGACCGTCGACCTCACTTCTCGGCCCTCCCGTGAAGCCGCCAACCGCCTGTACCGAGACGTCGGTTTCCAGTTTCGGGAGACCAACGTCTACCGGTACGAGCTGTGAGCGCTCGGGATTCCCGGGTCCTCCCCGGCGGAGACGGTAGGGTGGCTGGCTCAATGGCCACCGTCCCTTCCGCGGAACCACTGCGCCGCGCGGCTCCGGCGTCGAGGCGCCGTCCGACGAAGACGCGCAGCTTCGGCTCGGGGAAGCGTGAGAGCCACGACTCGTCCGGGTTCTACCGGCGGTTCCAGCCGCCCGTGTTGTCCGAAGATGCCGACATCCGGCGTCCCTCGGCACTGGACATGTTGTTCTGCGGCGACGCCGCCGAGATGACCGAGGCCCAGGTGGCGGATCGCTCCGTTGCCCTGGTCGTGACCTCACCTCCGTATTTCGCCGGCAAGGACTACGAGCAGGACCTGGCTTCGGGCAACGTGCCCAAGAGCTACGTCGAGTACCTCGACAAGCTCTACGAAGTCCTGGCCGTCTGCGTCGACAAGCTGGAGCCCGGCGGGCGTATGGCCATCAACGTCGCCAACCTGGGACGCAAGCCGTATCGATCGCTCTCCGCCGATGTCATCTCGATCCTCCAGGACGACCTCGGCCTCCTGCTGCGCGGGGAAATCATCTGGCGGAAGGCGAAGGGCGCCGGCGGGTCGTGCGCCTGGGGGTCGTTCCGCTCCCCCGCCAATCCGGTGCTCCGTGACGTCACCGAGCGAGTCATCGTCGCTTCGAAAGGCCGCTTCGACCGGGCCCTGCCCCGGAGCCGGCGCCAGGAGCTGGGATTGCCGCACGAGCCCACCATCGGGACCGAGGAGTTCCTCGAGGCCACCCTCGACGTGTGGGAGATCCCACCCGAATCGGCCACCCGAGTCGGCCACCCCGCCCCGTTCCCCATCGAGTTGCCCCGCCGCTTGATCGAGCTCTACACATATCGGGAAGACCTGGTACTCGATCCGTTCATCGGCTCGGGCACCACTGCGGTGGCGGCGATCGAGACAGGGCGACATTACGTTGGATTCGACACCGACCCCGCCTACATCGCCCTCGCCGAAGAACGCATCGCCCGCTACCGGGACGAAAAGGAACTGTGAATGCCCGACGAGGAGGTCTTGAGGATCCTGGTCGTGTGCCTGGGCAACATCTGCCGGTCGCCCGCCGGTGAGGCGGCTCTGAAGGAGGCCGCCGCCGAGGCAGGGCTGCACATCGAAGTCGAATCGGCCGGCACGGGCCCATGGCACGTGGGAGAGCCGCGCGATCCCCAGATCAGGGCCGCCGGACGGCGAGCCGGATTGGAGATCGAGGGTGTCGGGCGCCAGATCACCTCTCCGGAGGACCTGGAGCCCTACGACGTGATACTGGCGATGGATCGCTCGAATCTCCATGCGCTGCGGCGCATCGCACCCCATCTCGAAGACCGCATGTACCTGTACCGCAGCTTCGACCCCCATGCCGACTCCGACGAGATGCCCGACCCCTGGGGAATGAACGACGCCGTCTTCGACGCCACCATCCGCAAGGCGCGCTCCGGCGCCGAGGCAATCGTCGATGCGATCATGTCGGGCCGACTCCCCTGACCGTGGCCGCCTGGTCGTCGATCACCCGCGAGCTCCGAAACGGCCGACCGGTGGTGGTGAAGACCACCGAATACGACGCCCGACTCGAAGCCGACGGCCTCCGTTCCCTCGCTGAAGCGGGAGCGCCAGTCCCGACGATCGTTTCGGTGGACACCCATCGGCTGGTGCTGGAGGAGGTGGGTGGGCCGGCGGACTGGGAAGGACTCGGCCGCGCTCTCGCCCGATGCCACCGGGCGAGCGCCGACCGCTATGGGTATCACATCGACAACGTGATCGGCCCGCTCCCCCAGTCGAACCGGTGGGACGGGTCGTGGTCGAACTTCTTCATCGAGCAGAGGCTCAGTCCATACCTCGGCGACCTGCCGGCCGAGCTCGGTGATCGAATCCGCGCTCGGATCGACAGCGGCCACCTCGAAGCTCTCTTGGAGCATGGGCAGCTCCCGTCTCTGGTCCATGGCGACCTGTGGTCCGGCAACATCGTCGACGGCCGGTGGCTGATCGACCCCGCCGTCCACTACGCCGACCGGGAGCTGGACCTGGCCTTTGCCGCCGTCTTCGGCGGGATCCCCAATGTGATGTGGGAGGCATACAGGGAGGTGTGGCCGCTCGACGACGGGTGGGAGGAGCGCCGCCCTCTCCTCCAGCTCTATCACTTGCTCGTCCACGTTCGGCTGTTCGGCGGCGGCTACGTCCGCATGGTGGCTGAGCGCCTGACCGCCCTCGGGTGGTGAGGGGCTTCCTCAACCATCGCGGGCGGCGCGCCACACCGAATACTCGTCGGCCAGCCCGACGAACATCGGAGGCAAGAGCGCTCCGCTCAATACGCCCGCCGGCGTGATGAAAACGAGGAGCGCGAATACGTAGGCGGTGATGAACGCCACGGCCAACAGGCGGTTTCGAAGCACGTTCGGAACACCCGGCTCGTTGAGCGTCATGGCGATGCCGACCCCGAATCCGGCCGCGATCCCCAATACCGGTGCCAGGAGGCCCACTGCCAGGCCGATAGCGACGAGCAACCCCATGGCGCCCAGCACTCGTTTTGGCGCCCGGGCGTTCCGAGACAAGAAGCCCACTGCCACGAACACGAATGGGGCGATCGCCGCCGCCAGCCCCACCAGCTCCGGCCTCAGCACCGGATCCGTTGTGCCCTCTGGGGGAATGAAGGCGGCGGCATAGGCGAAATAGCTGAAGCACAACGGAACCAGGGCGACGGTGAGGGCCAGCCAGTTCCGCCGCCGGGAGGCGGTGTTGGCGTCGTCCCGCCGGGGGTCTCTCAACCCTTGACGGAACCGGCCGTGAGCCCGCGGACGAAGTACCGCTGCAGCAGGAAGAACACGGTGAGCGGCAGGATCATGCTCACCATGGCGCCTGCGGGCAGGAGGTTGAGCGCACCCTCACCCCGCCCCTTCAACGCCGCCAGCGCCACCGTCACGACCTCCTTGGTGGGATCGGCCACACCGAGGAAGACCAGGGCGACCAGGTAGTCGTTCCAGATCCACAGGAACTGGAGGGTGGCGAAGGCAGCCAATACGGGTGTCGAGAGCGGCACGATGAGACGTGTGAAGATCTGGAAGTGGCCCGCTCCGTCGATGGAAGCCGATTCGATCAGCGACGACGGCAACGAACCCATGTAATTGCGTAACAGGTAGACGGCCAGGGGCAGGCCGAATCCGGTGTGTGCCAGCCACACGCCGGGGAAGGTCCCGGTGATGCCGAGATTGGTGTAGATGCGCAGGATCGGGATCAGCGTCATCTGAAGGGGCACGACCATCAGCCCGACCACGATCGCGAACAGGAGCGTGCGACCCGGGAAGTCCATCCACGCAAAGGCGTAGGCGGCGAAAGCCGCCACCGTGATGGGTATCGCGACCGACGGGATGGTGACCGCCAGGCTGTTGGCGAAGGCGTTACCGAATCCCTGGCTGAGGACGGTGGAGTAGTTGTCCAACGTCCAGGCGCCCGACTCGAACAGGTTGCCGATGACGGTCCACCATCCGGAGCCCCGAATGTCGGACGGGTTTCGGAAGGAGCTGATGATGAGTCCCAGAGCGGGGATCAGCCACAGGAGGGCGATCGCCGCACAGGCCAGGTACACGGGGAAACGCTTGGCGGAGAAGGACTCGCGGGGGTCCTTCGGGACCCTGACGTCGGCGACGGTCGGCTTTTCGGCGACTGCTGTCATCGTGTGGCTTCCTGTTCTCGGAACCTGCGGATGTTGATGACCAGGATCGGGGTGACGGCGATCAGGAGCACCACGGCCAGCGCCGCACCGATCCCGTTGTTCTGGAAGGTGAAGAACTCCGTGACCATCTTCTCGGCGACCACGGAGGTCCCGTCCCGGCCACCGGTCATGACGGCCACGATGTCGAACACCTTCCAGGTCGTGATGAGGATCGTGGTCCACACCACGACGATGGTCGAGGCGATGGTGGGGACGGTGATCCGACGAAACACCTGCCATTCGTTGGCGCCGTCGATGCGGGCCGCCTCGAGGAGCTCGTCGGGCACGCCTTTGATCGCCGCCGACAGGATGACCATGGCAAACCCCGTCTGAGTCCAGACCAGGATCACCATCAGGAAGAGGTTGTTCCAGAACGGCATCCGCAACCAGTCGGTGGGGGAGCCGCCGAGTGCCTGAACGATGGCGTTCAGCAACCCGATCTGCTCGCCGAAGCCCTCGGGGCGGAAGTTGTAGATGAACGTGAAGACCACCGAGGCTCCGACGAAGGACACCGCCATCGGCAGGAAGATCAGGGATTTGAACACCGATTCGGTGCGTCGGGGAAGCAGATCGGCCAGCGTGGCGATGGCCAGACCGGCGATGACGCACACGATGGGCACGATCACCGCCCAGAAGACGCTGTTGCGAATCGACAGCAGGTAGGAGCTCTCGGTGAAGATGCGTATGTAGTTGTCGAGACCGACGAACTCATCGCCCCGAGCGTTGCGGAGGCTGGTGAGGATCGTGTCCACGGTGGGGTACACGAGGTAGAAGCCGAGGATCATCAGCGCCGGTCCGGCGAAGACGAAGGGACGGACCGCGGCCTGGGCCCGCTCCGGCAGCAGGGTCACCACTCGGTCCAGCGCCCAGTAGAGGAGCCACACCCCGCCGACGCCGACCACGATCGCCAGGGCGATCTGGAGCAGCTTGTTGCGACGGGGGTCCTGGAGGAACTCGAAGACGACGAAGAAGAGAGCGAGTACTGCGGGGACGATCAGGGCGCTGATGATGCGCAGCAGCCACACGTGCGGAGCGTTGTCATGGGCCCCGGTTTCCGTCGAAGGCTGACCGACTTCCGCCTCTTCGTCCCGGAGCAGTGGGGTAGTCATCTAGTCCCTCCGTCCTTCCGTCCCTCGCGATCCGACCATAGCGGGCGGATCGGTTCGAAGTTGGCTGGAGGGGCGGTCTCCCGCCCCTCCAGTCCGTGCTCTTGTCAGATCACTCCGACGGCCAGCTCGCCTCGATCGTGTCGAGGATCGTTGCGATGTCGACACCGCTGGCGTGATCGACCATGCCGTCCCAGAACGTCCGCTGGCCGACCTCCGGGGGCATCAGGTCGGAGGCGTCGAACACGAAGGTGTTCTCCGCCAACGCCGTCGTGATTCCCTCGGCGAAGGTCTTGCCAGATTCGGTCTCGTAGCAGTTGGGATCGGTGTTGGCGTTGCCCGGCAGGCGTTCCACACCCGCAACACCGTGGCCGCCGTACGGCGCGATCCCGCCGCCCGAGGCCGACGCCAGGGTGCACTGCCACTCGGGGGTGATCCAGTCCTGGATCGCCCGGACGACGCCTTCGTTTGCCTCGAACACGATCAGGGTGTCGCCACCGCCCATGGCACCGGTGTTGCCATTGATGGTCGGGAAGTTGAAGACGCCGATCTCGGCTTCCTCACCCTCTTCGTACTCCGGCGCCTGCACGAAGAAGTTCGTCGCGAACGAACCCTGCTTCAGCATGGCGCATCCAGGTGGATCCTGGAACATCGGAGCAGGCGAGTCCTCGACGATGATGCTGGGCACGTTCTGAGCGCCGCCGAGGACGAAGCCCTCTCCATGGAGGATCTGGCTGAACGTCTCGAAGGCTTCGGCCACCATCGGATCGTTGAACGGGATCTCGTGCGTGTACCACTGCACATAGGCCTCGGAGCCGTGCAGGCGCACGAAGATGTCCTCGATCCAGTCGGTGCCGGCCCAACCGGTGGCGTCGCCAGCACCGTATCCGAAGCACCACGGGGTGATCCCGTCGGCGACCATCTGCTCGGAGAGCGCCACGAGGTCCTCGTAGGTCTCCGGGATCTCATACCCGTTCTCCTCGAACGTGGGCATGTGATAGAAGATGATCGACTTGTAGTTCGGGAACCACGGGATGCCGTAGTGCTTCCCGTCTTCGCACAGTCCGAGGTCCATCCAGTACTTCGAGTGGTTGGCCTCCATCTCGGCGATGTCGAAGCCCATGTCTTCGAGAGCCACCAGATGACCCTGTTCGGCAAAGGCGCAGATCGACGCCGGCTGAGGCGTGAACGCCACCTCGGGCGGGTTGCCGCCGTCGACGGCGATCCTCAACTCCGACTCGAAGTTGTCTGAACCGCGGTACGTGATGTTCGACCCCGTCTGCTCGTTGTAGACGTTGATGAAGCCCTGGAGGGCGTCACCCTCGAGCCCGGTCGGGGCGCCGAACAGAGCGAATTCCGCTCCGACCTGCTCGGCTTCACCATCCGGGGGCGTGGTCTCGCCACCGGTGTCCGGTGGAGTCGTGTCGCCGTCGGCCGGAGTGGTTGCCGGCGCTCCCGTGTCGGCGGGAGTCGTGTCGGCCCCGTCCTCCCCGTCGCCGCCACAAGCGGCCACGATGAGCGCGAGGACCGTCACGAGCGCCAGCAATCTCGCCCATCTCCTCATGTTTCCTCCTACTTGCTGGGTTGATGCCGGGGGGACCCGGCGGTCGATCAGTCCCGGCTCTGGGCCGGGGTACTGAAAGCGCTTTCGGACATTACGAGTGAGCGTGAACGTGCGTCAAGTGACGAAAGTCCGTTGATCTGCGCTTCTGGAGTTGCGTGGGCATCACGTGCCTCTCGACCGGGCCTTCTTCGCCCTCGAGACGGGCCAATACGAAGTTGGCGGCCCGGGCCGCCATGATGCTCACCGGCTGACGAACGGTCGTGAGTCCGAGCGCCTCGGCCACGGGCTGGTCGTCGAAGCCGACGACCGCCAGGTCCCCAGGTACGGCCAAGCCCGCCTCGTCGGCCGCCCACATCGCCCCGATCGCCATCTCGTCCGACAGGCAGAACACGGCAGTCGGCGCCGTATCGCCGAGGAGCTCTTGCATCGCCTCTTTGCCACCCGCCACCGAGAAGCTGCCCGCCGCTTCGAGCTCGGGCGGGAGGTCCAGTGCCCGACGTCTCAGCGCCTCGATCATCCCCCGGCGGCGCAAGGCAGCGGACTCGTTGTCGGCCGCCGCCTCGGGCCCCGCACCGATCAGGCCGATGCGCGTGTGTCCGAGATCGAGGAGGTGGTCTGTGGCGTCGGAGGCGGCGACGACGTTGTCGATCGTCACCGAATCGAACAGCCCCGTGTCCACCCCGATGGTGGCCACGGGCATAGGTCCTCCGGCGAGGTCTTCCCACAGTTGGTCCGGCATGAACAGGTCGCACAGGACGAGGCCGTCGACCCGCTTCGACAACGCCGGCAGCTCGGCGATGAATCGCTCGACGGCATCCGGCCCGTCGACCACCACAACGTGCATGTCCAGGGCTTCTTCGGCCAGCACCGCTTCGACTCCGGCGAGGACGTTGGCGTAGAACCAGGAGTTGAGGACCGGGAGGGCCACTCCCACCGTCCCCGATCGGCCGGCGGCGAGACGCGCCGCATGAGGGTTGGGCCGATAGTCGAGTTCCTCGGCGGCGCGTAGCACCTTCTCCCTTGTGGCCTGGGAGACGTGAGGGAGACCTCGCAGTGCCCGGCTGACCGTCGCCACGGAGACGCCGGCTCGGCTGGCCACGTCTTCGATCTTGGCTGCTCGAGACATGTGGCGCCGGGCCGAATGTAAGCGCTTTCCAAGGAAGGGTCAAGGTCAGCAAGCGGCGAGCGGCCCGATACCCTTCCGCCGATGAACTGGTGGGACAACGCCGTCGGCTACGAGGTCTACATCCGCTCTTTCAACGACTCGAACGGTGACGGCATCGGCGATTTCGACGGCCTCACCGAGCGGCTCGATCACCTGGCGTGGCTCGGAGTGGACGTGGTGTGGGTGACACCGTTCTATCCCTCGCCGCAGTACGACTTCGGCTACGACGTCGCCGACTACGAAGACGTCGACCCAGCGTATGGCGACATGGACGCTTTCCGTCGGTTCGTTGCCCGGGCCCGCGAACTCGGCCTGAAGGTGATGGTGGACATCGTCCCCAACCACACCTCGAGCCAGCACCGCTGGTTCCAGAAGGCTCTCGCCGACCCCTCTTCGCCGGAGAGGGACTACTACATCTTCCGACCGGGACGTGACGGCGGGCCTCCCAACAACTGGGTCTCGCATTTCGGAGGCCCGGCGTGGACGCTCGACGAGAAGAGCGGCGAGTACTACCTCCACCTCTTCCACCGGGAGCAGCCGGATCTGAACTGGTCGAACCCCGCGGTGCGCGACGAGTTCGACCGCATCCTCCAGTTCTGGATCGACGAGGGCGTCGACGGCTTCCGCATCGACGTGGCTCACGCCTTGATGAAGGACCAGGAGCTGCGCGACAACCCTCAGATCCTGCCCCTGCCCGACGATGCCACCCCCAACCAGGCGATGGCCGCCTTCGAGCACATCCACGACCACAGCCAGGATTCCACGAAGGAGATCTACAAGCGCTGGAAGAGCCTTCCCGGCGCCGACCGCGTTCTTCTTCTCGGAGAGGTCTACGTCCTCGACGTCGAGAAGAGCGCCTCCTACATGGGCATCGGCGGCCTGGACCTGTGCCTGTTCTTCGCTCTCAACCGCCGCCAGTGGGATCCGGTCGACTTCGTGGAGGAGATCCGCGCCTGGTCCCTCGCCTCGCCACACGGCTTCGCCTGGACGATATCGAGCCACGATGAGAGCCGCCCCGTCACCCGGTTCGGGGGAGGGGAGTTGGGAAGGGCCCGCGCTCTCGCCGTGTGGACGATCTTCGTCACGATCCCGGGAATGCCTTTCGTCTATCAGGGTGAGGAGCTGGGCCTCGAGGACGGCTACGTGGCACCCGAGCACGTCCAGGACCCCGTGGGTCTGGCCGCCTACGAGGAGAGCCGTGACTTCTGTCGCACCCCCATGCCGTGGGACTCGGGACCGAACAACGGGTTCTCTACCGCCCAGCCATGGCTGATCTCGGCGCCGCGCCGCCCAGAGGAGACAGTCGAGCACCAGCGCCAGGACGGCGACTCTTTCCTCCATCGCTTCCGGCGCCTCCTCGCCACCCGCAAACGACTGGCGTCCCGGCGGGGTGCAAAGGTGGAGTGGCTGCCGGCGCCGCCCGGGGTGGCGCTCGTGATCTGCGGGCAGGTGCTCGGGATCTCGAATCTGGGCGACGAGCCCGTAGAGGTGGAGTTGCCCCCCGGCGAGTGGCGTCTCGAGTACACGCCCGAAGGCCGTGAGGGTGACGTCGTCTCCGGGAGCGTCGAGGTCCCGGCGACCACAGGCTGGATCTATTCGGCGGCCGAGCGTCAGCGCTTGGCCTGACCCGAGTCGGGGTCGACCATGAGGCTCGAGACATCCACCGCCTCGAAGTCGGAGCCGCGCACCGACCGCAACTGGCGGAGCACGTCGTTGTCCCACCGCGGATCGGGGGCTCCGGACAGGTACCAGGGCGAACCGTTGTCGGCCAGGATGATGCCGTACGTCTTCATGGCCTCGAGGATCACCCGGACTTGGGGGTGGAAGCCGCTCGTGTCGAAGTCGGCCCGGAGACGGAAGCGCTGACCCATCGGCGGCAGTGAGGGGTCGTTGCCGGCGCCGGCGTGATGGCGGGCCGGCCACACGTGCTCGTTGCGGGTGCGGGGAGCGGTGAACCGAAGGGCGTGACGGATCTCGCCGGAAGCCACCTCGTCGTAGCGGACCAAGCCGGGGAAGATCGGCAGGCCGGCGGCGTCGGCGCTCGTCCACCCGTCGGGCCGGAGCCGGGAGGAGTCGAGATCGAAGACCGCCCCTGAGGCCGCCTCCCACGCCCCTCCCCGCTGCGGATAGGCGGCGAACAATTCGTAGAGCTTGCATCGATACCGGTCCACCACGATCACGTGACGGTCGCCATCGGAGTCCGGCCCGCCTTCGATCGGCGCATCGGCTGGGATCGGGTACGGCCCGGGATCAGATTCGTCGCCGTAGGCGGTGAAGCGGATGTCGACCAGAGGGGTGCCGGCGTCGACCTCGACGTAGGGAATGCCGATCGGGCTGTTGGATCC
The DNA here is from genome assembly GCA_036380875.1 of Acidimicrobiia bacterium. GTDB lineage: Bacteria > Actinomycetota > Acidimicrobiia > Spongiisociales > ZC4RG35 > ZC4RG17. The sequence goes on along the minus strand of DASVDX010000032.1, from coordinate 14,867 downwards.
CGGCGGCCAAACTCCCGAGCCGAAGTCGGGATGCACCGTCTGGTCGGTGCCGATGGAGGCGATGTAGGCGTCCGATCGCGGATGGGTGGGCAGGTCATCGATGGGCGTGTTCCAGATGTCGTCGGCGGGGAACGTGGGGCATCGGTCCGGAGGGGCGAGGGGGTCGAGGTCCAGGGCGCGGGAGAGGAAGGTGGCCATCTCCGCCCTCGTGACGAGACGATCCGGACAGAAACGGGTGTTGGCCGGTGGATCGCACCCACGTGTGACTCCGGCGGCAGCCAACGCCCCGATGTCTTCTGCGAAGACCGATCCGGCGACGTCGGTGAAGCTGGGCGGATTCGGGGCATACCCGAAAGCCCGGACGAGGAACGCCGCCATCTGTCCCCTCGTGACCGGTTCCTCCGGGCAGAACCGCCGGTTGCGCGGTGGATCACATCCCCGGGTGATGCCGCGAGCAGCAATGGCACCGACGTCGTGGCGGAAGACCGAATCCATCGTGTCCTCGTAAGACGCCGGACGGGCCTCGAGGTCCAGCGCTCGAGTCAGGAAGGCTGCCATCTGGCCGCGCGTGACCGGATCGTCGGGGCAGAACCGGTCGTCGGTCGGCGGGTTGCATCCCCGGGTGATCCCTTCGGCGGCGATGGCCTCGATGGCTCCTTCGTGAACGGAGCCGTCGTCGTCTGTGAACGACCCACCCGGTGCCATGGCCAGGAAGAGGGCTCCGAGGGCGGCAGCGATGAAGCGCATGGCGGCGTTATCGGCCTCCCTCTCCTCTCTCCTGAGGCCGACGCCACCCGATGAGGAGTTGAATGGCGGCGATCACGAGGCCAAAGGCGACGGCGATGGCTCCCGTCCAACCGTCGACCCACCCCCAGCCGAGCAGAGAGTCGGCCGAGAAGCGACCTGGACCGAGCACGCCGATCACCACCGCAACCAAGGACAGGGTGGCGACGTATTCCCAGCCTTCGTCGGGGCGACGGAACACGAAGAAGCCGGAGGCTCGGTGGACGGTCCAGAAGGCGATCGTCATCGTGGCGACCAGTCCGGCGACGGCGAACGGGGTGAGGAATCCGAGAACGAAAGAAGCCCCGATCGCCAACTCGCCGCCGGCGGAGAGGGTGGCGGTGACGATGGGGCGGGTGAAGCCCTTTTGGTCGAACCATTTGGCGGTGCCGGTGAGGGACCGGGCGTGGTGGAACCCGTGAGCCAGCATCACGATGCCGAGCCACAGGCGGAGAGCCAGGAGCACCCAGTCGATCACCGGATGGCCTCCAATACGGCATCGGCGGCCAACTCGGGCCAAGGCTCGCCCTGGACCGATTCCAGGATCGCCACGAGCCGGGAGGGAGAGGTGACCTCCCCGAGTCGGCCGATGACGAAGGCGGCATAGAAGGCGGGCCACATTGCGTCCGGTTCACCGGCCAGGGAGACGGTTTCGTATTCGTGGTGGGCTTTTCTCGCCCCTTCGAGGGCGACGACCAGGTCCGCACGTCGCATGCGGGGAGTATCGCCCGTTGGCTGCGCCTGTGCCTCCCACCGGTGGCAGGCGCCGACGACCGCGAAGATCAGTCGACGCCTGCCTGGTTGCCCTGGATCACTCCAGAGCCAAAGCGAGAACCTCGCTCATGTCCTCGACCAGGTGGATCTGGAGGTCGTTGCGCACCGATTCGGGCACGTCGTCGAGATCCACCTCGTTGCGCTTGGGCAGGATCACCTCGGTGAGGCCGGCCCGGTGGGCAGCGAGCACCTTCTGCTTCACCCCGCCGATCGGCAACACCTTGCCCTGGAGAGTCACCTCTCCGGTCATCCCCACCTCGTTGCGTACCTTCCGACCGGTCAAGAGAGATGCCAGGGCTGTCGACATGGCGATACCCGCCGACGGACCGTCCTTCGGGATGGCCCCGGCCGGGACGTGGAGGTGGAACCGCTGGTCGAGGTCTTCACGGTCGATGCCCAGCGCATCGGCGTGCGACTCCACGTAAGACAACGCGATCCGCGCCGACTCCTTCATCACGTCTCCGAGTTGGCCGGTGAGGACCAGGTCGCGGCCGCCTTCCATCCGCGTCGCCTCGATGAACAGGACGTCGCCGCCGGCGCCGGTGACCGCCAAGCCGGTGGCGACACCGGGGACGTCGGTCCGGTCCTTGGCCTCGTCCTTCCAGACCTTGGGCTTGCCCAGGTGCTCCGCCACGTCGTCGGCGTCGACCACCACCGGCAGCTCGCCTTCTCCCTTGGCGATGATCGTGGCGACCTTGCGGGTGAGCTTGCCCAGCTCGCGCTCCAGGTTCCGGACACCCGCCTCACGGGTGTATCGGTCGACGATGGTGGCGAGCGCCGCCTCAGTCACGATGAGCTCTTCTGGCTCCAGTCCGGCTGCCCGCAGCTGACGAGGAAGCAGATGGTCGCGGGCGATGTCGACCTTTTCCAGGTCGGTGTACCCGTCGATGGCGATGACTTCGGTCCGGTCGAGCAGCGGAGCCGGGATCGTCTCCAGGACGTTGGCCGTGGCGATGAACAGCACGTCGGACAGGTCGAGGTCCGTCTCGAGGTAGTGGTCGCGGAACGTGTGGTTCTGCGCCGGATCGAGCACCTCGAGGAGAGCCGAGGACGGGTCGCCTCGCCAGTCGGCGCCGACCTTGTCCATCTCGTCGAGCATGAAGACGGGGTTCATCGAGCCGGCCTCGATGAGGGCGCGGACGATACGCCCCGGCCGGGCGCCCACGTAGGTGCGGCGATGGCCGCGGATCTCGGCTTCATCGCGGACGCCACCGAGGGCCACCCGGACGAACTTGCGACCCAAGGCACGGGCCACCGACTCGCCCAGCGAGGTCTTGCCCACCCCAGGCGGTCCGACGAGCAGCAGGATGGCCCCGGCCTTGCGATTCTCATCGCCTTCGAGGCCGCGCTCACGCCGCAACTTCCGCACCGCCAGGTGCTCGACGATGCGTTCCTTGACGTCGTGGAGACCGGTGTGGTCGGCGTCGAGGACGGCCCAGGCCTCGTTGAGGTCGAGGCGGTCCTCGGTGTACTTGCCCCACGGCACCTCGAACATCGTGTCGAGCCACGTGCGCACCCAGGAGTGCTCCGGGGACTGCTCACTCATCCGCTCCAGCCGGTCGATCTCCCGCTTGACGGCCTCGGCGACCTTTTCGGGCATCTGGGCTTCTTCGAGCTTCTGGCGGTACTGGTCGGCGACGTCGTCGTCCTCGCCCAGCTCCCGACGGATCGCCTCCATCTGCTGGCGGAGGATGTACTCGCGCTGGCTCTTGTCGATGCGCTCCGCCGCCTCTTCGCGGATCTTGCGGCGCAGGTTGAGGTCGGCGAGCACCTCGCGCATCCAGCCGAGGAGCTTGCCCAACCGGGCGTGGACGTCGATGGTCTCGAGGATCTCGACCTTCTGCTCGAGCGAGAGGTCCGGGGAGTAGACAGCCAGGTCGGCCAGCTGTGACGGATTGTCGATGGATAGGAATCGATCGGCCACGCCACCGCCGACGCCGCGCAGCTCCAGGACCTCGCTGACGACGGCTCGGTACTCGGCGACGAGTTCTTCGAGGGCCGGATCGTTGATGACGTCGGCTTCCGCCACCTCTTCGGCGGCGCACCACAGCGCCCCGCTCTCGTCGGTGGAGCCCGAGCCGACCCGCGCCCGGGAGATGCCGCTCACGACCACATGGCCGGCCTCGTCCTGGTCACTGATCTCGGCGATCGTGCCCACCGAGGCGTAACGGCCGTCGACGCGCGGCACCAGGAGCAAGCGACCGCCGGAGCGGCGCGCCGCTTCGAGTGCGGTCTTGCCCTCTGCCGTCTCGATGCGCAGCGTCACCACCATGTGCGGGAAGACGACGCCGTTCGTCAGCGGAAGAACCGGCAGAGAAAGCTGATCGGTATGGGGCATGGGAGTAATCCTCTTGTGAATCTGAGCCTTGTGGACTTAGGAAACACCTCATGTCCGGGTGCTATTCCTCTCGGCCTCCACTAGCCTAGCGGAAACCCAACAATCAGATTCATGAAATATGACATGGGTGCACTCAGGTTGTACCCTGTGAACGTTTGATCGATCTTCGACTACGAAGCAAACCGAAAGGACCACCATGGCCAGAGCAGTCGGTATCGACCTGGGCACCACCAACAGCGTGATCGCCGCCCTGGAAGGTGGCGAGCCCGTCATCATTCCCAACGCGGAAGGATCCCGGACCACTCCGTCCGTCGTCGCCTTCAAGGAGGGCGAGGTCCTCGTCGGCGAGGTGGCCAAGCGCCAGGCGATCACGAACCCGGACAAGACGGTCCGGTCCGTGAAGCGCCACATGGGCGAGAACACCTGGCGGATCGAGGCTGAGGGCAAGTCGTACACGCCTCAGGAGATCTCCGCGCGCATCCTCATGAAGCTGAAGAGGGACGCGGAGGCCTACCTCGGCACTGAGGTGACGGATGCGGTCATCACCGTTCCCGCCTACTTCAACGACGCCCAGCGCCAGGCCACCAAGGAGGCAGGCCAGATCGCCGGCCTCAACGTGTTGCGCATCATCAACGAGCCCACGGCGGCTTCGCTCGCCTACGGCCTCGACAAGGAGGGCGACCAGACCATCCTCGTCTTCGATCTCGGTGGCGGCACGTTCGACGTCTCGGTCCTCGAGATCGGCGAGGGCGTGTTCGAGGTGAAGGCGACCTCGGGCGACACCCACCTCGGTGGCGACGATTGGGACCAGGTGATCATCGACTGGCTGGTCAAGGGGTTCCAGAACGACTACGGCGTCGACCTGTCGCAGGACCGGATGGCGATGCAGCGCCTCAAGGAGGCGGCCGAGAAGGCGAAGATCGAGCTCTCCTCGGTTTCGGAGACCGAGATCAACCTGCCGTTCATCACCGCCACAGCCGAGGGCCCGCTGCATCTCCAGCAGAAGCTGACCCGGTCCGAGTTCGAGAAGCTGTCGGCGGATCTTCTCGAGCGCACCAAGGGCCCCTTCCACCAGGCCATCAAGGACGCCGGCATCTCCGTGTCCGACATCGATCACGTGGTGCTGGTCGGTGGCTCGACCCGTATGCCCGCGGTTCAGGAACTCGTTCGTGAGCTGACCGGCAAGGACCCCCACAAGGGCGTGAATCCCGACGAGGTCGTGGCGGCCGGTGCCGCCATCCAAGCGGGAGTGCTCAAGGGTGACGTCAAGGACGTTCTCCTGCTCGACGTCACGCCGCTGACCCTCGGCATCGAGACGAAGGGGGGCGTCATGACGAAGATGATCGAGCGGAACACGACCATTCCCACCCGCCGGTCGGAGATCTTCTCCACCGCCGAGGACAACCAGCCCGAGGTGGAGATCAATGTCCTCCAGGGAGAGCGGGCGATGGCCGCGGACAACAAGAGCCTCGGCAAGTTCCGTCTGACCGGGATCCCGCCTGCCCCGGCGGGCGTGCCCCAGATCGAGGTCACGTTCGACATCGACGCCAACGGCATCGTGCATGTCAGCGCCAAGGACCTGGCCACGGGCAAGGAACAGGCGATGACGATCACCGGCGGCTCCGCCCTGTCGCAGGAGGAGATCGACCGGATGATCAAGGACGCCGAGAGCTACGCCGAGGAAGACCGCAAGCGGCGGGAGGCGGTGGAGACCCGCAACCGAGCGGAGTCCCTCGTCAACCAGACCGAGCGCGTCCTCAACGAGCAGGGCGACAAGCTGTCGGACGACGAGCGGTCTTCGATCGAGTCGGCCCTGTCGGAGCTCAAGGAGGCGGTCGCCTCGGAGAGCACCAGCACCGAAGACCTGCGCTCGAAGATGGAGCGGGTCGCCCAGGTCTCGCAGTCGGCGTTCACCCGGATGTACGAGCAGGCTGCGCAGCAGGCGCAGGCCCAGACCGGGGGCGCCGGGGATGCCGGTACGGTCGACGACGACGAAGTGGTCGACGCCGAGATCGTCGACGAAGGCGACGAGAGTTGAGTCGGTGCGAGGAGGTCAGAGGCCATCCCGGTCTCCGACCTCGCCGCCTGACGGATGAGACATGGGCATGACTGAAAAGCAACATGAGACAGAGCACGAGCAGATCGTCCAGGCAGAGGCGGTGCTCGACGAGTCGGAGCGCCAGCCGACGGCCGATGACCTGGGCCTGGAGCTGCCCGAGGATCCCGAGGAGGCGATCAGCTACCTCCTGACCAAGGTGCATGAGGCGCGGGAGGAGGCGGCGACCTACCTCGACGACCTCAAGCGGGTCGCGGCCGACTTCGACAACTACCGGCGCCGGGCAACCCGCGAAATCGGGGAGGCCACCCAACGAGCGGCCGAGAGGATCGTGACCGAGCTTCTCCCCGCCCTGGATACGTTCGACGCCGCCCTCGCCTTCGAACCGTCGACCGACGCGGAGGAGAAGCTCCTCGCCGGGATGCACCGCACCCGCGAGCAGCTCCTGACGATCCTCCAGGGCGAAGGGCTGGAGGTCGTGCCGTCGGTGGGCGAGGTCTTCGACCCGGAGATGCACGAGGCGGTCATGTCACCGAACCCGGGCACCGGCCGACTGGTAGTGAAGGAAGAGCTGCGACGAGGCTATCGCCTCAAGGGCCGGCTGGTTCGGCCCGCACTCGTCTCTCTGGACTACGCGGAGGAAGCCGGCCAGACCGAGGCTGAAGGGGAGACCGAGGAACACGAGAGGTGAACCGCGACTGGGTGGAGAAGGACTTCTACGCCGTCCTGGAGGTGTCGCCTGACGCCAGCCAGGACGAGATCAAGCGCGCCTACCGAAAGCTCGCCCAGAAGCTCCACCCCGACGCCAACCCCGGCGACCCGGAAGCGGAGGAGCGGTTCAAGGCGGTTTCGGAGGCGTATTCGGTCCTCTCAGACCCCGAGCAGCGCAAGGAATACGACCAGGTGCGACGTCTCGTGTCCTCCGGCTTCGGGGCCGGCGGCGGGCCCGGCGGTTTCGGTGGCTTCGGCGGCTTCGGCGGCCAGCAGGTCCGCGTCGAGGACCTGAGCGACCTGTTCTCAGGTCTCGGCGGGCTCGGCGACATCTTCGGTGGGCGGACGCGGCGCAGCACCGGGCCGACCCGGGGGTCCGACGCACGCGCCGACCTGACTATCTCCTTCGAGGAGGCGTTCCGCGGCGTCACCACCACGTTGCAGGTGCGGGGCCAGACGACCTGCTCCCATTGCGGCGGCAGCGGGGCCGAGCCGCCCAGCCGCCCCCGGACCTGCCCGACCTGTAACGGCACGGGCACGGTGGCCCGCAACCAGGGCTTCTTCTCCTTCTCCGAAGCGTGCCCGCAGTGCCGTGGCGCCGGCGTGATCGTCGACCAGCCCTGCACGGTGTGCCGGGGCTCGGGCGCCGAAGTGCGCACCCGCTCCATCCGGGTTCGCATCCCCGCCGGCGTCAAGGACGGCGCCACGATCCGCATCCCCGGCAAGGGAGCGCCGGGTCGCAACGGAGGGCCCCCTGGAGACCTGCTGGTCGACGTGCACGTCACCCCCCATCCGCTGTTCGGGCGCCGCGACAAGCACCTCACCGTCACGGTGCCCATCACCTACGCCGAGGCGGCCCTGGGGACGCGCATCACCGTGCCCACGATGAACGGTCCGGTCAAGATGAAGATCCCGCCGGGCACGACGAGCGGTCGCGTCTTCCGGATCAAAGGCAAGGGGTTCGACACCGGCCAGGGCCGGCCCGGGGATCTACTCGCCAAAGTGGAGATCCAAGTCCCCAAGCGGCTGTCGAAGGAAGAGAAGCAGCTGCTAGAGCAGTTGGCCTCCTACGACCGCGATGACATTCGTGCCCACTTCCAGCCGTACTTGACATGATGGAGCAGCGATGAGTGACCGGGCACAGAAACGAGCCGTGTTCGTCATCTCGGTGGCGGCCGAGTTGGCGGGGATGCATCCCCAGACCCTGCGCATCTACGAGCGAAAGGGCCTCATCGACCCCTACCGCACGCCAGGAGGGACCCGACGGTACTCGCAAGAGGACATCGAGCGCCTCAAGCTCATTCAGCAATTGACTTCCCAGGGTCTGAACCTGGAGGGTGTCAAGCAGGTCCTCGCCCTCCGCGACGAGCTCCAGCGCCTGCGGGCGAAGGTCGAAGAGATGGAAAAGCGTCTCGACGCCGTCACCCGCGAGGCTGAGCAGAAGATGAAGGAGCTCCACCGTTCCTACCGGCGAGAGATCGTCGTTCGTTCCGAGGCGTGGCCCGATCTGCGCAGGCCGAACAACTGAGGCTCAGCGAACGACGTCGATGTCGGCGCCGAACAGGCGCAACGCTCGCTCGGTTCGCCGCCACGACTCAGGATTGCGACTGGCGGGAAGGATCCGGTAGCTCCTCCCCTCCACCCACGTCGGATACGCCTCCACTCGCCGGGCAGCCCACCCGTCCCCTCGCAAGGCGAATTCGACGGTGACGATGACCCCGTCCTGAGTGGCGGGCCGAGAACGCTGCCCGGAGAGGAAGTTCCCCAGCCCGTAGAGGATGTACTCGTCGCCGATCTGCTCGACCGGCTGGATCACGTGGGCGTGGTGCCCCACCACGAGATCCACATCCGGAGAGGCGATGAGGCGTCGGGCGACTTCCCTTTGGTGCGCGGTGGGCAGAGTCACGTACTCGACGCAGCAATGCATGCTCACCACGACGACATCGGCTCCCGACCGGCGCATCTGCTGGGCCTGGGCCAGCAGTTGGCCGGGATCGAGCATCTGCACCATGAACTCCCGACCCGGCGGCAGGCGCAGCCCGTTCAGCCACCAGGTGGCGGACAGGTGACCAACGGTGACCTCCCCCACCCGGTACATCGCCCCTGCCCTCTCCAGAGGCGCCTCCGCGGTCATCCCCGCCTGTCCGAGACCGGCGTCGGCGAGGACGGCGAGGGTGGAGCGGATCCCCGGCTCCCCCTGATCGATCGAGTGGTTCGAAGCCGTCGAACAGCCGTCGAAGCCAGCCTCGGCCAGGGCGTCGGCGACCTGGCGGGGAGCGTTGAAGCGGGGGTAGCTCGAGAGGTTGCGGTTGTCGGACGACAGGGGCACCTCGAGATGGCAGATCGCGAGGTCGACTCCCGCGATGACGCCCTCTACCGGGTCGAACATCGGCGTGAAGTCGAACGGCGATCCGTACAGCGCCGCCCGCCGCCACACGTCGGTGTGGATGAGGACGTCTCCGGCGAACGCCATCTCGAAGCTCGGTCGGGCGGGAACCTCCGGCTGGGCCAGGCCCATCGCCCGGGCGAGAAACGACGCCATCTCGTCGCGCTGGACGGGCGCGTCGGGACAGAAGCGGCGATTGTCCGGCGGGTCGCAGCCTCGGGTGACGCCGGCAACCGCCAGCGCCTCGATCTCCGCTCGAAAGGGCGACCGGTCGTCGTCGGCGAAGCGATCACCGGACGCAGCGGGCAGGCGGAGGGCCCGAACGAGGAAGGCCGCCATCTGACCGCGGGTGACTGGTTCGTCGGGACAGAACCTCCCGCGGGCGCAGCCTCGGGCTATTCCGGCACCCGCCAGCGAATCGATTTCCGCCTCGAAGCGACTCCCGTCGTCGTCGGAGAAATGATTGCGATCGGAGCGGGGAATGCCGACGGCCCGAACCAGGAACGCCGCCATCTGTCCGCGCGTGACGACACGGTCCGGGCAGTACATGTCCGACTCGCCACAGCCGCGCGTGATGCCAGCGGCGGCGATCGCCTCGATCGCTCCTTCGTGGACGTTGCCGTCGTCGTCCCAGTACGTGCCTCCGGGGGGCAATTCGGCTGCGGCGACCCCGGCCACCAGCCACGCGATGAAGCCGGCCCCGACGACTGCCCATCTCCGCATCGTCGGGAGTGTCGCACGGGGCCCCGGCTGGAAGCGGCATAATGGCCCTCGCCATGGACACCTATTCCGGGCCGGTTCGCATCCTCGACACGAACGGCATCCTCCTCACGGTTGGGAGCGCCGACCTCGAACGCGACCCCGAACGAGGCTCGTGGCGAGGTCTGCTGCGCGTCATCGCCGGGACCGGCGTCGCCGGCAAGGCCCTCCGAGTGAAGATCGAGGTGCCGGGGGGAGGAGTGAGTGAAGCCGCTCTCGACCCGCGGCCCGAGACATCCAACGGGGTCGCCTTCTCCGAAATCGCCGGTATCGGACCGGCGCCGTTCTAGGCGCTCTCAGGCGTACCAGTCGCCGCCTTCGACGACGACGGCGTCGCCCGGCACCGCCGGGCCTCCTACGTACACCCAGGCCGGGATGATCTCGTTGCCGATCAGCACGTCGGCGACCACCCGGACGTATTCGGGTTCGGGATCGTGGATCCCTTCGTATTGGTCGAGCACCCCGAAGGCGCGTTCCGGATCACGCAACCAGAGCAGTTCGCCGGCTACTTCTCCGTGGGGAGACTTGACGCACCAGGGGTAGCGGTGGCCCTCCCCCACCAGGATGTATCCGGTGAGGACGGCCGGGCAGTGCCGGACCACGAATGGCTGAACTAGATGGAAGGCGTGGCCCGAGGGTCGAAGTGTGCCGTAGACGAAGATGCGGTCGAGCATCATGTCACCGGACCCGAGCGAGCGGGCGCGTGCCTCCATGCGTCGTTCTCCATCACCCCCCGAACCGCTTCCACGGCGTCCCACACTTCCACGTGCCGCTGATAGGCGGGCGCCAAGCCGAAGCGTAGGAGATCGGGAGGCCTAACGTCTCCCACCACTCCTCTCTCGATGAGGGCAGCCATGACCCTCCCCGCCTGCGGATGGGCGAGGGAGACGTGACTGCCGCGGTGGCTGGCCTGTCGCGGCGTCACGACCTCGAACCACGGAAGGCGTTCGTCCACGAGGCGAATGAAATCGGCGACGAGTCTCTCGGACTTGATCCGCAGCGCCCGGGGGTCGACCCCCTCGAACACGTCGAGGGCGGCGTCGAGGACGGCCAGCGCCACGATCGACTGGGTGCCCGTTTGCGTCCTGGCGGCACCTGACGCCGGGCGGTAGACCGGTTCCATGGCGAAGGGCTCGACGTGCCCCCACCACCCGGAGATCGGGTTGTGGAACTCGGATTGGTGTCGGGGATGGACGTACAGGAAGGCTGGGGCGCCGGGACCGCCGTTGAGGTACTTGTAGCCGCAGCCGACGGCGAAGTCGGATTCCGACAGGTCGAGGTCCATGGCGCCGACCGAGTGGGACAAGTCCCACACGACCAATGCGCCTGTGTCCCTGGCCGCGGCGTCGACTTCGGGGATCGAGTGACGGCGACCGGTCCGATAGTCGACGTGGGTGAGCGAGACGACGGCGACGTCGGGCCCGATCCGGTCGATCACCTCCTCGGGCGGCACGGCCTCGACTCGGGCTCCTGTCTTTTCGGCGACCGAACCGAGGACGTAGAGGTCCGTGGGGAAGTTGCCGGTGTCGGTGAGGATCACAGGACGATCGGGGCGAAGGTGCCGGGACGCGGAAACCGCCTTGTACAAGGCCACCGTGGTGGTGTCTCCCACCACGACCGAGCCCGTGGGAGCGCCGATCAGCGGAGCGATCCGCTCCCCGACCCGCTCGGCGAGCCCCCACCACCCCCGCTCGTTCCAGGACCGGATCAGATGCCGTCCCCATTCCTCCTTGACGGTCCGCTCGACCGCGGCAGGGACGTGGCTAGGGAGCGGACCGAGCGAGTTGCCGTCCATGTAGATCAGGCCTTCGGGCAGGGCAAATGCCTCCCTCAAATGGGCGAGCGGGTCGGCGGAGTCCAGACCCTCGAAGTAGCTGCGGTCGAGCATGAGAGTCAGATCCGCAGACGGTACCCCATCCCCCGGACGGTCTCGATCAGATCCGGCCCCAACTTGTTGCGCAGGTAGCGGATGTAGACGTCCACGACATTGGAGCCGGGATCGAAGTCGTAGCCCCACACGTGGGAGAGGATCTGCTGGCGGGACAGGACCTGATCCGGGTGACGGAACAGCAGTTCGGCGAGGCTGAACTCCCGCGCCGAGAGCTCGACCTCGACGTCTCCCACCCGGGCGCGCCGGGTCCGCAGGTCCAACGTCACATCTCCGACCCGCAGCTCCAGCGTCTCCCGGGTGCCGCGGTCGCGCAGGCGCACCTTCACCCTGGCGAGCAGCTCCTCGAAGCTGAACGGCTTGGTGACGTAGTCGTCAGCGCCACCCTCGAGGCCGGCCACCGTGTCCTCGACGCCACTGCGGGCGGTGAGGATGATGACCGGCATCCTCTCTCCCCGCGCCCGGATCTCTGACAGCACCTCGTGCCCGTCCAGGCCGGGAAGCCCCAGGTCGAGGATGAGGAGGTCGAAGTCCCCGTCCCGGGCGGCGTACGCGGCGGTCCGTCCGTCCTCCACCACCAGGGTGCTGTAACCGGCGGCCTGCAGACCCTTCTCCAGGAACGAGGAGATCCCGGGTTCGTCTTCGACGATGAGTATCCGGCTCATGTGTCGTCCTCGAGAGGGAGAACGATCGTGAACCTGCTTCCCCTGCCGACCTCCGAGTCGAGCTCCAGCCGCCCGCCGTGACCCCGGGCAATAGCGTCGACGATGGGCAGGCCGAGGCCGGCACCGCCGGTTGTCCGGCGGCCGACATAGCCCCGGGCGAAGCGCTCGAAGATCACGTCTTGCTCCTCTGGTGGGATCCCAGGTCCCGTGTCCTCGACCCATATGCGCAGCGCACCCTTCCCTACCGTCGCCCCGAGTGTCACCTCGGCAACGGAGGGGGTGTGCTCGAAGGCATTGCGAATGAGGTTCATGACCGCTTGGTGGAGCCGTTGGGCATCACCGTAGAAGACGATGGGCTCCGGCGGCTCCACCAGGAGGGCCCGATCACCCAGCGTGGCGGCCCGCCGCTGCAGCTCCTGGGTGAACTCGGGCAAATCGATGGGGTGGGGCTGGATGAAGTCGGTCTGCTCGGCCTTGGCAAGAGCGAGGAGGTCCTCCACGATCCGCGACATGCTGTCGAGCTCGCGGTTGACGAGGTCCAACGTCTCCTTGCGTTCGTCGGGATCGTCGCCCATCAATTCGAGATGCCCGCGGATCACGGTGATCGGCGTTCGCAGTTCGTGTCCGGCGTCGTCGATGAACCGGCGTTGGTTGGCGAACGCGGCCTCCAGCCGATCGAGCATCGAGTTGAACGTGCGGGCCAGCTCGGCGATCTCGTCATCTCCTTCAGCCGGGATGCGACGTGTCAGATCCGTCTCGGAGATCGATCGGGCGGTCTCGCCCAGCAGTCGGAGAGGACGTAGCACTCCCCCTGCCACCACCCAGGCCACGGCCGAGGCGACCACGAAGATCGAACCGAAGACGGCTGCGCCGAGACGGACCAGCTCGTCGGCTCGGGAAAGTCGATCTTCGACGTTGATCGCCACCACGAACACACCTTCCTGTTGACCCTCCACGAAGAGGGGAACCGCCAGGTACGTGACGCGTCCCTGCAGCGTATCGACGGTGTCCCTGGTCGACTCCGTGACCGACCCCCAGACGTCGAGCAGTGGGCTCTCCCTGTACACCTGGCCACCGGCGTCGCCCCGGAAGGGCTCGCCGTCGAGGAAGGTCACGATGGCCTCACCTTCGAGCGGCACGTTTCGTTCCAGGTAGGTCGTGAAGACGGCGGCAAGGTCCCCTGCGAAAGGTTCCCCGGTCGTCGGGTCGATCCCCACTTCGACGAGTTGCGCGAACTCCTCGACCTCCTGGTCGAGGTCCTGGTTCACCTCGCCTTCCACTTGGCGGAGAAAGAGTGCTCGCTGGAGCAGGAGAGCCGTCGCCAACGCTCCGGCGAGGAGGAGGACGTACCAGCCCAGGATCCGGGTCCTGGCGGACGGAACTCGCCTCCTTCCATCAGTCATCGGGGCTGTCCGCCGTGTCCGGGCTGTCGGCCGAGTCGGTGGTGGAAGGAGCTTCTTCGGGGGAGGCGGCAGTGTCTTCGGAGGCAGGCGCCACGTAGCGGGAATCGGAAGTGTCCGATACCGGCGGGTGACTCGTCGTGGTCGACGTCGATGGCGACGAGATGGAAGGAGCCGGCGGGGTCGTCGCAACGAGATCGGCCAAGGTGGGAGGGACGAACTCGAGACCGTCCGTGACACGGGGGGCCGATTCCGGGATCTCACCTCGCAGCGTCACGGGAGGAGGGACTGCGGGAGCGCCCCCGGCAGTGACGCTCAAGACACCCGCCCCGACAACGAGGAGGGCGACGACACCGGCGAGGAGGCGGTACTTCCGCATGGTTGGAGGGTATTACCGAAAGGGGAGCGCCAAGAGGTCGTGGCGCTCCCCCTTCCCGTCGGCTGGTTCAGTCGCCGGAGTTGGCGGAAGCGGCGCTCTGGGCGCTGACCGGCGAAGCAGCGCTCTGGACACTCGGCTCGTCAGGCGTGGCCGGAGAGGCCGGGCTGGGCTGATCAGGCGTGGCCGGCGAAGCCGGGCTGGGCTGATCGGGGCTGACGGGGGACGAAGCGCTGACCTGCGGAGCGGGTCGGTCGTCGTCCAGAGGCGAGCTCACGCTGGCGGTCTGCACCACCCGGTCGAGCGCCTCTTCGACCGTGGTGGGCACGGTCGAGACGGTGGTCACTTCCGTCACCTTCGTGGTGTCCTGCAACCGGATCGGCTCAGGCTCGTTGGCGGAGCCTCCTTCGTTGGCGACGGCGATTCCCGTCAGGCCGAGGGCCGAAGCGGCGGCCACGGCGCCCACGACCTTCCAGTTACGGGAGTTCTTCCACTGTCGCTTGGTCTGCATCTTCGAGTCCTTTCACTCTGCGAACACTCTCAGCCTCGAACAGGCGGGTGAAAGGAATTTGAGAGGCGGATGAGATTCCTCTCATCTTCTGGCGCTGTCCAGCCAGGTCTGCGCCAGGGCGATGCGACTAGCGGTCTCGCCCGGCCAATCGAGGGTCTGCACCCGGAAGGGACCGCTGGCGAGGGTGAAGATGGCGGCGGCCGCTCGGCGTCGGATGTCC
>DASVDX010000031.1:0-5774 GCA_036380875.1 Acidimicrobiia bacterium | reverse complement strand
GCAGTGTCCAAGGGTCTGCAGTACGGCGTGCCGCTCGAGGAGTTCGTGGACACCTTCACGTTCCAGACCTTCGAGCCCCGGGGCATGGTGGAAGGTCACCCGAACATCAAGATGGCCAACTCGATCATCGACTACGTGTTCCGGGCGCTCGGTGTCGAGTACCTGCAGCGGGATGAGCTCGCCCAGGTGCCGCCGGTACGTGACGGCGAGATGCCAGAGCCCCCGAAGGGCCTGGCCGTCGAGGCGGGGATCCAACTGGGGATCGAGGACGCCATCGCCGAGACCGAGGTCGACCTGGTCAAGGAGACCGTCGAGCTCCTCGACTCCGACGAGGTGAAGGTGCCCGTGGCCCCGGTGTCGAACGGTGCGGTCAAGGTGGCGCACGCCGCCACGGCAACCGCTGCCGCCCCGGCAACGAGTGCGGACATCAAGGACCTGGCCCTCAAGGAGAACATGGGCGACGCACCGGTGTGCTCCAACTGCGGCCACATGACGGTCCGCAACGGCAGCTGCTACGTGTGCCTCACCTGTGGAGACACCACCGGCTGCAGCTGATGAGGAAAGCCACACGAATGAGAGTGGTTCTGCCATCACTCTCATTCTGGAAGGAGAAGGCGGGGCGGGACATTTCGATGTCCCGCCCCGTCCCTGTTTGGAAAGTGAGGTGACGTGATGGCAGACAAACGACCGGTGCACACGGTGCCCCGTGGTGGAAAGTGGACGAACGTACGGGAGGGCTCGTCTCGAGCGTCGAAGACGTTCAATCGGAAGTCGGATGCGCAGGCGGCCGGCCGGTCGACGGCGAAGCGGTCCGGGACCGAGCATGTGATCCACAAGCGAGACGGGAAGATCGGCGGGAAGAACAGCTACGGCAACGACCCTCACCCGCCGAAGGGCTGACGATGGCTACTCCCGGATCCGACGGCTGGCTCGAAACTCACGAGATTCACGAGCGCCTCGACATCCTCGTTGAAACGTCCTCGACCGCAGCGTCAACGTCGCAGCAGGATGGCGAACAGCCGTGGGCTGCCCGGGACCGCCGAGTAGTCGCAGCAGTCGAGATGGTTCGCAAGCGGTTGGAGACTGCGCCGGAGCTTTTGGTTTCCCGGACGACTCTTGACGCCTTGATCCGTCACGCCCAGTCAGCGATCGACAATCTTCGTGGGTTCATTGATAACCCTGCCAACAACGGCTCGCTCGCACCAGCGGAGAAGGCAATAGACGACTTGCTCCATGAGGCGACTCGGCTGCCCTCTGTTCCTGGCGAGTCTGAGGGCGCAGCTCTCACGGCAGCCACTCGCAGGGCCTGGGAAGTGGCCGAGCAGGCTGTCACCAAGGCACAGTCGGAGATAGACCGCCTCACCAACCAGGCTGCGGCCGATCAAAAGGCCCACGAGGCGGAACTGGCCACGACACGCAAGCAACACGAAGCCGAAGTGACATCTTTGAAGTCCAGCCTCGGTGAGGCTCGGTCCACTCTCGACACCCTTCTGAACGATCTCGGCAAAACTCGGTCGGACCTTGATTCAGCGCAGGAGCAGGCGCGCGACGAATGGCGAGAGCAAGCCGAAGATCTTGTTGCAGAGCTTGAGAAGTACAAGGGTCAGGCCGCAGCACTCCTCAGTGAAACCGCCGGTAAGACAACGAGCCTCCATTACGCCGAGCGGGCAGAGTTGGAGAGGAAAACGGCTGACGGGTGGCGGTACGGCGCGGTCACCGCCACCGTCGTCGGCGTTCTCACTGCAATCGTTCTGTTTGCCTACGGGGACTCAACCTGGTTCCACGCCGTCCGAGCTGTGGTGATTTCCGGTGGCGTCTTTGCCATCGCGGGCTACGCCGGCCAGCAGAGCGCTCAACATCGGCGCCAGGAACGGTGGGCCAACAAGTCGGCTATGGAGCTGAATGCTTTGGAGCCCTTCATCGTGAACATGTCCGACGGGGAGCGGGTGAAGGCCAGGAACACCTTCGCCTCCAACTTCTTCAATCAGCTTGCCGAGGAGAAGACGTCCAAGGTTGATGAACCGGTGACGACGTCCCAGTTGATCGAAGCGTTGAAGACGGTACGGGGCATCCTCGGCAAGTAGTCCTCGATGCCACCCGCCCTACGTGTCTTCTACGACAAGCCCCGCGTTGCGAAGGCGTAGGCGATGTGGTCGCAAGCGTTGAAGTGCTGCTTTTCGACCTCTTATTGGCGGTGCTGATCGAGAATGCGGGGTTCGCTGGGACCCGTCTTACTGCAGTGTCGAGTTCCGTAACCAGCATGTGACCGGCACTCTGCCTCTCGAGCTAGGCCAAGTATCCGGCCTCGCTGACTTTCATATGAAGGGGCGCCCACCGGCCTGAACCGGTGGATCAGCCCAACAGAAGGGACGACAGGCAGACGTCTCTCCCGGCGGTGTTCGTGCGCCTACCTGTCCGAGATTGCCCCTGACCGCGGCCTCGCCTGGTATCTGCGAAGTTCTGGACCCTCTAGGCAAAGCCCCAGACGGAAGAATGAGAATGGAATGCGGTTCCTGTCGCCGGGAGTGGCTCTACTCCCGGGCCGGACCGTCGGCTCCCACTGCAGTACTCGGTCTTACCTGACACCGGCCGGCGGAGAGTGGCCCGGAATGAGGTGCGCCGTTTTCGCTCTCGCTTTCAAGGCATTTCACAGCTGATCGAGCCACCGCTCAATGACAGCGAAACCACTGCACCTGATCCTCGCGGACGAACGCCCACCCGACCGGGTCCCGACCCACCGCTCCTAGGCTCCACCGGGTGAGCCCCGACGACCGGCCGACCGTCATCTTCCTCTGCGTCCACAACGCGGGCCGGTCCCAGATGGCCGCAGGGTTCATGCGTCACCTCGCCGGCGACCGGGTGGAGGTCCTCTCGGGCGGGTCCGACCCGGCGGCCACCCTCAACCCCACCGTGGTGGAAGCAATGGCGGAGCGAGACATCGACATCACATCCCGGACACCCCGGCGCTGGACCGGCGAGGACCTGCACGCCGCGGATGTGATCGTCACTATGGGCTGCGGGGACGAGTGCCCCGTGATCCCGGGCAAGCGATACATCGACTGGGAGTTGGACGACCCGTCGGGCCAATCGATCGAGAAGGTGCGGGCGATCCGCGACGAGATCGAGTCCCGGGTGAGATCGCTCCTCGACGAATTGATCAGCCGATAACTGCCGGCTGCTGCCCCAGAGCGAGACGAACGAAGTCGGCCTTCTCAGGTGCCACCGTGAACCAGGCCCACTTCCCCCGCTGCTCCCGGTTCACCAGCCCCGCCTTCACGAGGATCGACAGATGATGACTCACCGTGGCCTGGCTGCGCTCCACCGGGTCGGTCAGATCGCAGGCACAGACCTCGCCCTCCGGTGCGGACGCGATGATCGAGAGCAAGCGGAGCCTCACGGGGTCGGCGAGGGCCTTGAACTCTTCGGCCATCTCGTCGGCCTTCGTCGACGAGAGCGCCGAGTCGACCACGGGAACACAGCAGGACGAATCCATGGGCCGGAGCATACATTGACGACTGTCGATATGTCTGATACGCTTCGACAACCATCGATATGAGGAGCCCCGCCGTGAGCGACACCACCGACATCAGGGAGCAGGTCCGGGAGCGCTACGCCATCGCCGCCACGAGCGGTTCCTGTTGCGACGGTTCGGACTGTGGCCCCGCCGACTCCAGCCTCGGCGTCGACATCAAGGGTGACAGCTACTCCCACGCCGATCTCGGCGACCTCCCCGCCGGCGCAGTCGAAGCCAGCCTGGGGTGCGGGAACCCCACCGCTGTCGCCGATCTGTGTGAGGGCGAAACGGTTCTCGACCTCGGCTCGGGCGGCGGCATCGACGTCCTCCTCTCCGCGAAGCGGGTGGGCCCGACCGGGTTCGCCTACGGCCTCGACATGACCGACGAAATGCTCGAACTGGCCCGCCGCAACGCGGCCGAAGCAGGGGCCACGAACGTGGAGTTCGTCAAGGGATATATCGAGGACATCCCCCTCCCCGACCGGACCATCGACGTGGTGACCTCGAACTGCGTCATCAATCTCGCCGCCGACAAGCCGGCGGTCTTCGCCGAGATCTTCCGGGTGCTCAAGCCGGGCGGACGGATCGGAATCTCCGACGTCGTCGCCGATGACGCACTCTCCCCCGACGAGCGGGCCGAGCGAGGGTCGTGGGTCGGGTGCATCGCCGGGGCGCTGTCCCACTCGGAATACCGACAGGAGCTCGAGAGGGCAGGATTCGTCGACATCTCCGTCGAGGCGACCCACCAGGCGACCGAAGGGATGGACTCGGCGATCATCAAGGCGCGCAAGCCCCTCCCGACTTGAGCTCCCCCTGCAGGGTCAACCCGTTCACGCCAGCGCAGTTGCCAGCCGGTCTTCGAGGTGTCGACGGTCCGATGCGTTGAGCGGGAAGTCCAATGCTCGGCGAAAGCCCTCCGCGGCTTCATCCGGCCTCCCGGCCCGCAGCAGCAACTCGGCCCGGGCCGCATGGAACGGCTGGTAGTCGTCGAGGTGATCCGCCAGCCGGCTCATCCAGACCAGGCCCGCCTCGAGACCGTCCCGCATGGCAATCGCCGTCGCCAGGTTGAGTGCCACCACAGGCGAATCCTGCAGCGCGAGCAGCTCTCGATAGATCCGGACGATCCGATCCCAGTCGGTCTCCTCCCACGATGCGGCCCGGGCGTGTTCGGCGGCGATCATCGCCTGGAGGACATAGGCCCCACCTCCCCCGAGACGCTCCGCGAGGTCGAGATGGGCGAGACCCCGCTCGATCCTGGCCCGATCCCATCGGGTGCGGTCCTGATCCTCGAGAAGGACCGGCATCCCCCCGGGACCGAGACGGGCCGGGCGGCGGGCGTCGGTGAGGAGGCACAGGGCGGCGAGACCTTGGACCTCCGGCTCCAGCGGCATGAGCCGGGCGAGCACCTCGGAGAGCCGGATCGCCTCGTCGCTGAGATCGACCCGGACGAGATCCTCCCCGGCCATTGGGGAGTAGCCCTCGTTGAAGATTAGATAGATCACGGCCAGGACCGACTGGAGACGCTCGGGCAGATCCGGCGCCGACGGCATCTGGATCGGTATCCCCGCCAGCCGGATCTTCCGCCGGGCACGGGTGATCCGCTGGTACATGGTCGCCTCGGTGGTGAGGAAGGCGCGAGCGATCTCCGCCGTGGTCAAGCCGCCCAGTGACCGCAGGGTCAGGGCGACCCGTGCTTCGGGGCTGAGCGCCGGATGACAGCAGGCGAAGAGGAGATGTAACCGCTCATCCGGGATCTCCGCATCGGTGTCATAGGCGTCCTCCACGGTCAACACCGATTCCAGATCGGCCAGACGCCGGGCGAGGGTCTTCTGCCGCCGGAGACGATCGATGCCCTTGCGTCGTGCCACGGTGAGGAGCCACGCCGCCGGGTTGTCGGGCACGCCGTGCTCGGCCCAACTTGCCACCGCCGTCTCGACCGCGTCCGAGAGCGCATCCTCGGCGAGATCGAAGTCACCGAAGGTCCGGACGAGCGACGACAGCACCAGCCCGTACTCACGCCGGAAGACCTCCTCCAGCAGCGAGTCCGGTGTGGCCACGCTACGAGGCGCCCATCACCGGGCGGATCTCGATGATCTCGGTGTCACGGGTCGAGATCGAGGCGGCGTCCTCCATCGCCTGGTCCAGGTCCCGGGCCTCGATGAGGAAGAAGCCACCCAGTTGCTCCTTGGTCTCGGCGAAGGGCCCGTCGGTGAACACGACGCGGTCACCCGTCTTGCGCACCGAGGTGGCGGTCGAGGTG
>DASVDX010000030.1:0-9474 GCA_036380875.1 Acidimicrobiia bacterium | reverse complement strand
TTTTTCCGTCCGACAGGAGGCCCGAATTGCCTGGTCCTGCCCCGAAATTGCCCCACGAGCGGCGCCGTGCGAACAAGCCCGAGGCCGGCGAGTGGCGCCATGCGCCCGGCGTCGGCTGGCAGCACGGCGAGGTCCCCAAGCCCCCGCCCGGCCTGCTCAAGGCATCGAAGGAGGCGTGGGAGACCTGGTTCGGCGCTTGGTTCGCTGCCTTCTGGCTGCCGGAGGACCTGCCGGGGCTCCGCACGCTGATCAAGCTCTACGACCAGGTGGAGCGGAACCCCGAGGTCGCCTCGTTGCAGTCCCAGCTACGCCAGGCGATGGCCGCCTACGGCGTCACCCCTGAGGGCCAGCAGAAGCGGCGGTGGCTGCCGCCCGCGGACAAGCCCTACGGCGAGGAGTCCGCCGACGCGCCGAAGCGGGGACACCGGAACCGCCGGGAGGCGTCCCTCGAGGTGATCCAGGGCGGTGCGTGAGGCCGTCTCGCTGGGCTGGCAGGTCGTCGACTGGATCGAGACGATCCTCCGACACGGCCCCGGCGACGTTCAGGGCGAGCCGATCGAGCTGGACCAGGAGCTGTACAACGCCACGGTGCGGGCCTATCAGGTGGACCCTGAGACGGGCCGGCGCCTGGTCCGCCGGTACATCTTCTCCCGGCCGAAGGGCCGCGCCAAGTCGGAGTGGGCGGGGATGCTGGTCTGCGCCGAGGCGCTCGGGCCCGTGCGCTTCGACCACTGGGCGAAGAAGGGCGAGACGAGCTGGTGGGGCTACGAGTACGAGGAGGGAGAGCCGGTGGGCCGCCCGCCCCGGTTCCCCTTCATCCGCTGCCTCGCCACCGAGGAGGGCCAGGCCGGCAACACCTACGACAACGTCTATTGGATGCTCCTCGACGCGGTGGAGAACGGCCGGATCTCGGGCGTCGACCCGGGGCTGACTCGGACGCTGATCCACGGCGGCGGCGAGATCGTCCCCTCGACCGCCTCGAACGCCTCGAAGGACGGCGGCAAAGAGACCTTCGCGGTGTTCGACGAGACCCACCTGTACATCCTGCCGGAGCTGCGGGGGATGCACGCCACGGTGCGCCGGAACCTGCGCAAGCGCAAGGCGGCGGAGCCGTGGTCGCTCGAGACGACGACGATGTTCGAGGCGGGCGCCGAGTCGATCGCCGAGACGACGTTCCGGGCACTCGAGCAGGGCAAGCTCGGCCCCGACGTGGTGTTCGACCACCGGGAGGGGCCGGACCCCGACACCGATTTCGACTGGGATAGCGACGAGGAGCTCAAGGCGGCGCTGCGGGTCGCCTACGGCCCGTTCGCCGACGTGATGGACCTCGACGGGATCGTCGCCGAGATCCGGGACCCCGAGACGCTCAAGTCGGATGCGATCCGCTACTTCCTGAACCGCCGCTACGCCACCGACCTGGACTTCATCAAGCTCTCGGACTGGGACGAGCTGCCCCGCGCCGAGCCGCTCCAGGTGGGCGACGTGGTGTGTGTCGGCTTCGACGGGTCGCTGGCCAGGGACGCCACCGGGATCGTCATCGTCCGCGGGCACGACGGCGCCACCTTCAAGGGCGGGCTGTGGGAGCGCCCGGCCGGGGCGTCGGCGGGCTGGTCGGTGCCCCGCCTCGAGGTGCGGGAGCGGGTCGCCGAGATCATGGAGACCTACAGGGTCGTCCGGTTCTACGGGGACACGAAGTACTGGGAGTCGGACTTCGACGAGTGGGCCGACCGGTGGGGTTCGCCGCCGGTGGTGGAGATGCCCCAGTCCGGCCGCCGCCTCTGGGAGGCCGCCTCGCGGATGGAGACCCTGGTGCGGGCGACCGTCACCCGCAAGGAGGGCGAGCCGCCGCAGATCTCCCACGACGGCGACGAGGACCTGCGCCGCCACATCGGCAACGCCCGCCGTGAGCGCCTCGGGGGCAGGGGGGCCGACGACGGCCGCTACAAGCTGGCGAAGAAGGGGCCGACCCGCCGCATCGACCTGGCGGTGGCCGCCACCCTGGCGCACCAGGCCCGCGGGGACGCCATGGCGGCCGGTGAGCTCAAGCCAAAGCGAAAGGAGCCGCTGGCCGCATGGATCTGACACGCATCGCCGCAATCCTCTTCGTCGTCGGCCTGGCCGTGGCCACCACCGCCGCCTGGCTGACCAACTGGCTCTTCGGGCTGTTCATGCTCGGCGTCTCCCTGGCCGTCATCGGCGCCTCGTCGGGGGGTGAGTCGTGAACGTCCTCGCCGCGCTCCTCCCCCGCCGCTCCGAGGCCCGCTCCGACTGGCCGGCCCTGCCGTTCGGGGACTGGCTGGAGCTGTGGAACAACCCCATGAACCTGCTCTTCAGCCAGACGCTGAAGGGCAACCAGGAGACCCTCGAGTCGAGCTTCAAGGGCTACATCGCCGGGGCCTACAAGATGTCGGGGCCGGTGTTCGCCGCCGAGTTGACTCGCATGATGCTGTTCTCTGAGGCCCGGATCATGTGGCGGGACATCGTCGACGGCCGGCCCGGAGACCTGTCCTGGACGCCCGAGCTGGAGATCTTCCGCCGGCCGTGGCGGGGCGGTACCACCGGCGACCTCTTGGCCCGCTCGCTCCTCGACGCCGACCTGGGCGGCAACTCCTACACCACCATCCGCGGGAACGGCCCGAGGCGGCGCTTCAAGCGGATGCGGCCCGACTGGGTGTCGATCGTCATCGGCGTCGACGGCGCCGCGGACCCCGACGCCGACCCGGTCGCCGACCTCGACGGCGAGGTGATCGGCTACCTGTACCACCCGGGCGGCCTCTACTCGGGCAACGAGCCGATCATCCTCAGGCCCGACGAGGTGGCCCACTTCGCCCCGGTCCCCGACCCCGACGCCCAGTACCGGGGCATGTCGTGGCTGACGCCGGTGCTGCGGGAGATCATGGCCGACAAGTCCGCCACCCTGCACAAGCTCAAGTTCTTCGAGAACGGGGCCACCCCGAACATGGTCGTGACCCTCGACAAGGACATCGACCCCGACGAGGCGAAGCAGTGGCTGGAGTACTTCAAGGAGAACTACTCGTCGGCCGCCAACGCCTACAAGACCCTGTACCTGGCGGGCGGCGCCGACGTGGAGGTGGTCGGGTCCAACTTCCAGCAGCTGGACTTCAAGGTGACCCAGGGCCATGGCGAGACCCGCATCCTCATGGCCTCCGGCGTCCACCCCGTCGTCGTCGGCTCCTCTGAGGGCCTCCAGGGCTCCAGCCTCAACGCCGGCAACTATGCCCAGGCCAAGCGCAAGGTCGGCGACGCCACCCTGCGCCCGCTGTGGCGGTCCTGGTGCGGCAGCTTCGAGACGCTCGTGCAGCCGCCGCCCAGCAAGGAGCTCTGGTACGACGACTCCGACATCAAGTTCCTGGCCGAGGACCTGATGGACTCCGCCGAGATCCAGTCCCGGAGGGCGCAGACCATCACCGGGCTGATCAAGGACGGCTTCACGCCGGACTCGGCCGTCGAGGCCGTCATCAACGACGACTTCACGCTCCTCGAGCACACCGGGAAGCTCTCCGTCCAGCTCCAGCCGTCTGACGGCGCCATCGAGCCGTCGCCCGACTCCGAAGGAGACGCCAATGACGACCAGAACGCCTGAGTACGTCCCGGCCCCAGCGACCGCCGACGTGATGCGGATGGTGCCGCTCCAGGCTGCATCGCTGCGCGCCGAGGAGGACGGCGGGGACGGCCGCACCCTCGTCGGCTACGCCGCCGTGTTCAACCGGTGGACTGAGATCGACTCCTGGTGGGAGGGCCACTTCATGGAGCGCATCGCGCCCGGGGCCTTCGCCAACACCCTCGCCAAACGGGGCGACCGGGTCAAGGTGCTGTTCAACCACGGCTTCGACCCCTCGATCGGGGACAAGCCGCTGGGAAAGCCCGCCCGCCTGGAGGAGGACGACACGGGCCTGTGGACCGAAACCCCGCTCGCCCGCACCTCCTACAACGACGACCTGATCGAGCTGCTGCGATCGGGGGCGATCGACGGCATGTCGTTCCGCTTCCGGGTCACCGAGGAGGAGTGGAAGGACGACGCCGAGCCCTCCGAGGACAACCCCCGCGGGCTGCCCGAGCGGACGATCAAGGCCGTCGACCTGCTCGAGTTCGGGCCGGTCACCTTCCCCGCCTACGAGGCCACGTCCGCGGGCGTCCGCTCCGCCGACGTGTTCCGCGTCTGGCAGCAGACCCGAGGTTTCCTCCTCCCCCAAGGCGCCGGGCCGCAGGCCACCGCCGAAGGGGAGACGAACGACGACGACAGCCGGGCTGAGGAGCCACCTGTCGCGGAAGAGCCGCCGGTCGACGACGCCGCCGTGCGTCGCCGGCTGACCCAACTCAAGGAGATGACGACTGATGGGTCGTGAACAGATCCTCCAGCGCCTCCGGGAGATCCGCGAGGAGGCTGTCGCATTTCGTGACGAGCTTCGCTCGCTCTCGGAGGCAGACGAACTGACCGACGAACAGCGCGCCCGGTTCGAGGAGCTCGTCGGCGACGAGTCGCCGATCGACGCTCTGGAGCGGGAGCGCGCCGACCTCCAGCGCCGCCTCGACGTGCTGGAGCGGGCCGAGCGGCTCGTCGGCGTCGAGGAAGGCGAGGACCGGGGCGCCCCCCAGCACATGCGCCGCACCGAGACCGACGTGGACCCGATCCGGGCAACCCGCCGGGAGGTGCGCGACGCCGCCCTCGCCGTCCTCGAGCGGGAAGCCGACACGGTCGGCCTCGCCACCCGCCAGGGCGACCAGGTCGACCGCCTGCTCCGCCGCTTCGACGAGAACGTCCACGGCGACGAGATCGCCCGCAGGCTGCTGCTCACCGAGAACGACGACTACCGGTCGGCGTTCATGAAGGCGGTGACGGCCTTCGGACGGTCGCCGGCGTTCACCCCCGACGAGGCGGCGGCCCTGGAGCGGTTCGAGTCGTTCCGGGCCATGTCGCTGACCAGCACCCAGGGCGGCTACGGCGTGCCCGTGCTGATCGACCCGACGATCATCCTCACCTCCGGCGCCGCGGATGCCCCCATCCTGCGGATCGCCCGGGTGGAAGTGATCACCACCAACGAGTGGAAGGGCGTCAGCTCGGCGGGCGTGTCGTGGTCCTACGACGGCGCCGACGCCTCCGGCACCGAGGTGTCGGACGACTCGCCGACGCTCGACCAGCCCACGGTCGGGACGAACACCGCTCGCGGGTTCATCCCCTACGGCATCGAGATCGGCCAGGACTATCCGTCCTTCGCCGAGGAGATGATGTCGCTGCTCAACCAGGGCTACGTCGACTTGCTGGCCCAGAACACCCTGGTCGGCAGCACGACGAACGTCACCGGCATCTTCACCGCCCTGCTGGCGAACACCAACGTCCAGACCGTGGTGACGACCGCCGGGACCCTGAGCGGCGCCGACATCCTCAAGACGTGGAAGAACCTGCCGGAGCGCTACCGCAGCCGCGCGTCGTGGGTCATGTCGGTCGACGTGGAGAACGCCATCACCGCCCTGGGCGACGATGCCGACGCGTTCTACACGAACAACCTGACCGAGTTCGGGGTGCCCGGGCTGCGGAGCCGCCCGGTGTACACGTCGGACTACGCCCCCGCCATGGCCTCCGGCACCACCGCCGGCGCCATCCTGGTGGTTGGGGACTTCTCCAACTTCCTGATCGCCCAGCGGGCGGGGATGACCGTGGAGCTGGTGCCGCACCTCTTTGGTGTGACCACCGGCCGCCCGGTCGGCCAGCGCGGCTGGTTCGCGTGGGCCCGCAACGGCTACGACTCGATCAACGACAGGGGCTTCCAGCTCCTGATCAACAAGACGAGCTGATAGCCGCCTAGCTGTGGGCGCGGAGGGTCGCCGGACGGACGGCCCTCCCGCCCACTCACCATCCGTCCATCCGTCCGATAGGAGGAAGCCTGATGGCTGACATCGTCTATGCGGTCGCCACGGCGGCCGTCGTGAACCCGCTCACCGAGGAAGTCGTGAACCTCAACGTCGGCGACGTGTGGGCCGCCGACGACCCGTTCGTCAAGGCCGTGCCGCACATGTTCTCGGCCGAGCCGACCCGCATCCGCCGCACGGTCCGGCAGCGGACCTCAGGCGTGGAGCAGGCGACCGCCGCCCCCGGCGAGAAGCGCAGGAAAGTGTGAGTGTCCTGCTCGGCTACCTCCACGGCGCGGAGATCTCGGCCAGCTTCCAGGCTTCCCTCCAGGCCCTCATCGCCTGGGACGCCGGCCACGGCCGCCACCTGCGGCAGTACGCGGCGCTCAAGTGCTCGACGGACGGGATCGTCGCCGGGCGCAACTCGCTCGCCAAGGCGCTCCTCGAGTCGGACTGCGAGTGGGTGTTCATGGTCGACTCCGACATGGGGTTCGACGCAGACGCCCTCGACCGGCTCATGGCGGTCGCCCACCCGTCCGAGCGGCCCATCGTTGGCGGCCTCTGCTTCGCCTACAAGGAGATCGGCCCCGACGGCAAGGGCGGCTTCCACTGCCTGCCGGTCCCGACGATCTTCGACTGGGTGCAGCACCCAGACGGCCACCACCGGATGACCAGCCGCTCCCACTACCCCGTCAACCAGCTCGTGCGCTGCGCGGCGACCGGGGCGGCGTTCGTCCTCATCCACCGGTCGGTGTTCACCAAGATCGCCGACGAGCACGGCCCCGTCTGGTTCGACCGCATCCGGGGCACCGACGGCGACGTGTTCGGGGAGGACATCTCGTTCTTCGTCCGCTGCGGAGCCACCGAGATCCCGGTCCACGTCCACACCGGCGTGAGGACGACCCACCAGAAGACGATCTGGCTGTCCGAGGACCACTTCTGGCGGGACTGGGTCGCCCCCCCGGCCACCGACCCGGTGACGGTGATCGTCCCCACCGTCGCCGACCGTGTCGGCAACATCGAGCGGCTGGCGACCTCGCTGCGGGCGTCGACGGGCCTCGCCGAGGCGCTGTTCGTGGTCGACGACGAGGACCACGCCGCGGCGGTGAAGGAGTGGGGCCGGACGGTGATCCAGCCGGGCCGCTTCCCCGTCAAGGTCAACGCCGGCTACCGGCACACCGACACCCCCTGGGTCCTGGTCGTCGGAGACGACGTGGTGTTCCGCCCGGGCTGGCTGGACCACGCCCAGCACGTCGCCAAGGCATACCGCGCCGAGGTGGTCGCCACCAACGACCTGGCCAACCCGAGGGTGATGGCGGGCGAGCACGCCACCCACCCGATGATCTCCCGCCACTACATCGAGGAGGAGGGAGCTTCTTGGGACGGCCCGGGCGTCGTGTGCCACGAGGGCTACCGGCACTGGTTCTGCGACGACGAGATCGTCGCCAAGGCCCGCCAGCGGGGCGTGTTCCAGGCGGCCCTCGGAGCCATCGTGGAGCACTACCACCCCATCTCCGGCAAGGCCGACATGGACGAGGTGTACGAGCGGAACGACCGCTACGCCTCCCAGGACAGGGACCTCTTCCGCAAGAGACTGGCAGCGAACTCATGAGGATCTTGGTCACGGGCGGGGCCGGGTTCATCGGCTCCTGGGTGGCAGAGAAGCTGGTCGCCGAGGGCCACACCGTCGTCGTGTTCGACGACCTGAGCGGCGGCTACTGGCGGAACGTCCCGGAGGAGGCGTTCTTCGTCACCGCGTCGCTGACCGACGACGCTGCCGTCGAGTTCGCCATCGGCACGTTCGAGCCCGAGGTCATCGTCCACTGCGCCGCCTACGCGGCCGAAGGGCTCTCTCACTGGATGCGCCGCTACTGCTACACCGAGAACCTGATCTCGTGGGCGAACCTCGCCAACGCCGCCATCCGCCACGGCGTCCGCCGCATCGTCGCCTGCTCCTCCATGGCCGTCTACGGCGCCCAGGAGCCCCCGTTCACAGAGGACATGGCCCCGCGGCCCATCGACCCCTACGGGGCGGCCAAGGCCGCCATGGAGGCCGACCTGCGGGCGCTGGGCGACGTGCACGGCATCGAGTGGATGGTCATGCGGCCCCACAACGTCTACGGGCCCCGCCAGAACCTCGCCGACCCCTACCGCAACGTCGTGGCGATCTTCATGCGCCAGGCGCTGGCGGGAGAGCCGCTGACGGTCTTCGGGGACGGACGCCAGGTGCGGGCCTTCTCCTACGTCGGGGACGTAGCCCGAGTCATCGCCCAGACGGCAACATCGGTCCACACCGGCGAGATCGTCAACGTCGGCGGGGAGGAGCCGATAACGATCCTCGAGCTCGCCAACCGGGTGCTGGCCGCCACCGGCGCCGAGGCCGGCATCCGGCACCTGTCGCCCCGCCACGAGGTCCGCGACGCCTTCTGCCGCCACGACAACCTCCGTCGCCTGTTCGGGGAATGGGACCCGACCCCGATGGACCTGGGCCTCGCCGAGATGGCGGAGTGGGCGAAGGGCCTGGAGATCGGGCCGATGCGGCGGTACGACTACGAGGTCACCGAGAGGCTGTACGAAGCATGGGCGTGATCGTCGCCTGGCTCTCCCCCGGCACCGTCGCCCACGACTTCTGCCGTAGCCTTGCCAACGTCATCGCCGCCGAGCCGGACCGGATCGCCGGCCAGATCCCGCTCCCCTCGGGCCCGAACCTGTCCGCCTCGCGGAACAAGGTCGTCCGCATGTTCCTGAACCACACGGACGCCGAGTGGCTGTGGATGCTGGACTCCGACATGGTGTTCCCGCCGGACACCCTGGCCCGCCTCCTCGACGCGGCGGACCCGGAGGAGTCGCCGATCGTCGGCGGGCTGTGCTTCGGCCAGCGGACCACCGAGGGGCGGGTCGAGTACTTCACGACGATGTTCAGCCGGGTCGACGGCGACATCTACCGGCTGGAGACGTGGCCCGAGGACACGCTCCTGACCGTCGCCGCCACCGGCACCGCCTGCCTCCTCGTCCACCGCTCCGTGTTCGAGGCGCTCAAGGAGCTGTATCCCGAGCCGCTGCCGTGGTTCGCGGAGGAGGTCAACGAGCAGGGCGGGCTGCACTCCGAGGACGTGACGTTCTGCTTCCGGGCCGGCAAGGCGGGCTTCCCGGTGAAGGTCCACACCGGCGTCAAGATCGGCCACGTCAAGCCTCGGGTCATCGACGACCAGACCTATCTCGAGTGGTGGAGGGCGGCGAATGGCGAATGAGTACGTCGACGCAGAAGAGCTCAAGGAGTGGCTCGGGATCGAGGGCTCCGACCAGGACAACACCCTGGAGCTGGTCGCCGAGGCCGCCTCGCGGGCAGTGGACAGCTACTGCAAGCGCCGCTTCTACCTCGACGACGAGCCGACCCCGCGGGTCTACGCCGCGGAGGGCCGCTTCGTGTTCGTGGACGACATCGGCTCGACCGACGGGCTGGTCGTCGAGACGGCAGACGTTCCCGGCTCCTTCGACCGCACGTGGACGGAGGGCGACCACACCGGCTTCGGTTTCCTGACCCTGCCGCTGAACGCCCTTGCCCGGGGCAGGCCGATCGAGCGGTTGGAGTCCCTGGCGAACCGG
>DASVDX010000029.1:0-31815 GCA_036380875.1 Acidimicrobiia bacterium | reverse complement strand
GCAGGTCGTCAAGAAGGTCTTCGTCGGCGACGAGATCTCGATCCGCCGCAAGGTGACAGAGGCCTTCGTCGCCGCCGAGCTCGAGCGGCGCTTCCCCAAGACGCAGATCCTCGAGTACTACATGAACTCGGTCTACTTCGGGTCCAGCGCGTACGGGGTCAAGGCGGCAGCACTCGAGTTCTTTGGCAAGGACCTCGACGAGCTGACGATCGCCGAAGCGGCGACGATGGCGGTCCAGATCCGCAACCCCACGCTGTACGACCCGCGCCGCCGTCCCGACCAGGTCCTGGCCCGAAGGGACCGGGTCATCGACATCATGGTCGAGAAGGGCTGGATCACCCCGCAAGAGGCGGATGAGGCGAAAGAACAGCCATTGGGCGTGATCCCCCACCGGCCGTTCGTCGGAGAGGCCGACCACGTGGTCGCCGAGGTCAAGCGTCAGCTCCTCAACGACCCCAAGTTCTCGATGCTGGGCGACACGGCGGCAGAACGGAAGCAGGCGATCTTCGGGTGCCCCGCCGATGACACGACCTGCGAAGGTGGAGGCGGCCTGCGCATCGAAACCGTCCTCGATCTGGAACTGCAGAAGAAGGCGAACGAGCTGCTGCGGAAGTGGCTGCCTCCGCTCCCGCCCGACGAAAACCTCGAAGCGTGCCAGAAGCTGTTCCCGGATGAGGATCCCGAGTTCCTCGAGAACTACGCCGAGAGCCACTCGTGTGCTCCGACGGGCGCCCTCACCATGGTCGACAACCACACCGGAGCGGTGTTGGTCATGGCGAGTGGGCTCGACTTCGAGTTCACCCAGTTCGACCTCGCCGTGCAGGCGCGACGGAATCCCGGCTCGGCCTTCAAGGTCTTCGGCCTGGTCGCCGCGCTCGAGAACGGGATCACACTCGGGCACCGGTTCAACGCCGCCAGCCCTCAGACCTTCGAGTGCCCCTACCCGTGCTCGGACCAGGGCAACAAGTGGACCGTGGGCGGAGTGGGTGTCAACGGCTTCGTGACATTGCACGAGGCGACGGCTCAATCACTGAACACGGTCTACGCCCAGATAGCGCTGCATGAGGACGTCGGGCCGGAGAAGATCGTCGAGGTCGCCCACCGGATGGGCATCCGCTCACCACTGACTCCCGTTCCGTCGCTGGTCCTCGGCACGTCGGAGGTGTCGACCCTCGAGATGGCTTCTGCCTACACGTCGTTCGCGACACAGGGCATGTGGGCCGAGCCGTACCTCATCTCGCGGATCCTCGATGCCGAGGGCAACGTGATCTACGAGCACGAAGTGAAACAGAAGCGGGTCTTGGACGAACGGGTGGCAGCTGCCGCTCTGCGTCCCTTGCGTGACGTCCCCACCAGTGGCGGAACGGCCTGGCGCGCCAACATCGGCCGACCCCAGGGCGGGAAGACTGGTACCCACCAGTCCTACCGGGACGCCTGGTACGTCGGATTCACCCCCGAATACTCGACGGCGGTGTGGGTCGGCTACGAGGCCAAGCAGCAGCCGCTGCAAGACATCACGATCAACGGCGAGTACTACAGCCGAGTGTTCGGAGGCTCGGTGCCGGCGCCCATCTGGGCAGAGTTCATGCAGATGGTGCTGGAGGACATCCCGGTATCCGACTTCCCGCCGGAGCCGCCCGGAATCGACGAGCTCCTGCGGCCGCCTGTGACCACGGTGCCGAACGTGGTCGGACTGGACGTCGACTCGGCAGCCGCCCGCCTCAGGGAAGCCGATCTCAACGTCGTGGTCAGAGAAGCGCCATCGATCGAACCGGCCGGAATCGTGTTCTCCCAGTCGCCTGGCCCCGGCGCCGAAGTCGAAGTGGGCACCGGTGTGACGATCTATGTCTCGAACGGGCAGCCGCCGACCGGATCGCTGCCCGATCTCGTGGGTATGAGCTTCGATGCCGCGGTGGAGGCGCTGCGCGCCTTCGAGGCGGAGAGCGGCGTGCTGGTGAATCTGACCAGGGTGGACCAACCGGTGAACGATCCCGGCGCCCAGGGCGTCATCATCGCCACCGACCCCGAACCAGGGGCCGAGGTCGCCTACGGCGTGACCGTGACGGCAGTCGTGGGTGTCCCGCCGCCCGACCAGGGCGACGGCAACGGCGGCCCGGGCAACGGCGGCCCGGGCAACGGCGGCCCGGGCAATGGCGGCCCGGGCAATGGCGGCCCGGGGGGCGGCGGAGGCGGCGGTAACGGCGACGACTGACAGAGCGCGAAAAACAGTCTCCTACGTTACTTGACGATCATCAGCGGCCTCTTGTAGAACGGAGCGCATGACGACGACCGCCGCCTCCGGGGACCAAGGCCGTCCTCCCTCTGATCGTGTAGCTGCGTCATCTCCGGAGGTGGCGGTTCGTCGTACCGCCCGGCAGCGTCCGCTGCTGCCCACCCGTCAGCGGCGTCTGCGGGGTGGCTTTCCTCCTGATCATCCCTACGTCCGCCGGTATTGGGTGGCAGCCATCGGGCAGGGCGCCGTCGCGGAGCTACTGCGGCTCATGCGAGCGGCGAAAGACGAGACTCCCCTCCCCCTCCCCGTGTGGCTGCCCACCCTCCTCCGCGCCGACCTCGTCCGGGTCGAGCAGGGAATCATGGTGGTGGGCGACCTGGTTCCGGCCGTGCCAACGGCACTACAGCGGCGTTTCCCTCCCGGCCTGCGCGAGGAGCACCGGCGCCTGTATGGCGAGGTCCGACGGCCGCCGCGTCAGGTCAGGAACGCGTGATCAAAAAGCCGACGGAGAGCAGCGCCACCAGCTCGCCGGCAGCGAACCCAGTGGCCACTCGCAGATCGGGCTCGCCCCCGACGGCCACCATCACGACGACCGCCACCAGGAGCCCCACGCCCCACGCCGCCGCCAACGCGGCGGTGCGGGCCCGGGCCACCAGCACCTGACCGCCCACCTGGGCCGTAGAGGCGGCCATGACCCCTCCCGCGGCCAACATAGCCACCCGGCGAGCAGGGCTGAACTCCTCCCCGAAGAGCAGCTCGACGACCTCAGGGCCGATGAGCCAGCCGACCAGTGCGCCCAGAGCAGTGAGCACGGCGCCAGGAATGAGAACGCGGAGTGCTACCCGCCGGAGTCCCGAGTGGTCGCCTTCCTCGCCCAACGTCACGAGATACGGAAGGATGCGGGACTGCAGCGAGTAGATGAGTGTGAGTGGCGCCCGGTACAACGTGAACGTCACGAAGATCACCGAGAAGAGGCCGGCGCTGCCGCCGAGGATGGATACGCCGAGGGGCGCCCCCGCCAGGAGCAGCTGGGAGGCGGAGCTTCCAACGATGAAAGCGCCGAGGAACCGGGTGGCCCCGACCGGTTCCACGTCCTCTGTCTGCCGGTCGTGCCGCCAGAACCGCAAGAAGAGCGCCGCCAGGGGTGCCGCCGCCATGCCCCAGGCGAAGGTAGTGGCATCGATCGCCACGGTGAGCAAGGCGAGCCCGACCACCAACCGGAGCACGCCTTCGAGGATCAGAACCCAGCCGACATCGGCGAAGCGACGATTGCCCGCCAGCACACCCTTGGCGCTGAACAAGACCGAATAGCCCAGGACCACGAGCGCCATTACGGCGAGGTAGACCGAATTCCCGCCGAAGATGTCGGAGTCGAGCGAAACCCACACGTAGCCTGTCCCGGCCGCCACTGCCAGCACCGCCACCACCGCGACGACACTCAGGTCGGACCGGAGGGCGCGCCCCCGGCTCGTCTCCCGGGTGACGTACTGCTCGAGCGGCACCAGGAAGATCGAGGCGACGATGAAAAACGCCGTCCAGATGGCGGCGATGGGGGCGAAACCCACCCGACCGAGGATCCGGGTGCCGACGGCCTGGAAGACGTAGGCCAGGATCGCCCCGATCAGCCCGCCGGCCAGCATGGTGGTGGTCCCGGGGGCGCGCAGGCCGCGGGGAGTCGTCACCGGAACGGCTTCGGTCACCGTGCTCCCGCGCCGGTCAGGACGATCCAGATGCTCTTCCAGAGGATCTGCAGGTCGAGCGCTGGCGACATGTGCTGGATGTAGTAGAGGTCGAAGGACAGCTTCTCGATGGTGTCGGCGGCGTCGTCGGCGTACCCGTAGTTCACCTGGGCCCAGCCGGTGATTCCGGGCCGCACAAGATGGCGGAGGTCGTAGAACGGGATGCGCTTGCGGAACTGCCGCACGAACGGCACCTGCTCGGCGCGGGGACCGACCAAGCTCATGTCGCCGATCAACACGTTGTACAACTGCGGTATCTCGTCGAGGCGGGTGCGACGCAAGAAGGCGCCGCCCCGGATGAGACGGCTGTCGTTCTCGGCGGCGAAACGAGGACCGTTGTCCTCGGCGTCGAGGTCCATGGTCCGGAACTTGTACATGACGAACGGTTCCCCGCCCCGGCCGATGCGACGCTGACGGAAGATCGCCGGGCCCGGTGAGCTGATGCGGATGAACGCCCACACCAGCGCCGCGACCAGGAGCCACAGCGGGGCGGTCAGAACGACGAGGGCGATGTCGAATACCTGTTTGCCAGGCAGCCACGGCTGCGTGCTGCGAAGAGGTATCGAGATCTCCCAACCGTCGTTGAGATGTACCAGCGGGATCCGCTGCAGGTGCTCCTGATAGACCGATGCCAGAGGCCGGACATCGAAGCCGGCCAGATCACAGGACGAGACGTAGCGAGCGACCCTCTCCGAGAGCGCGGAGCGTAGGTCTACGACCAGCGCGGTTCCCGGCGGGAGTGGATCCAGGTCCTCCTCCGATTGGGGATCGATCACCGACACGATCTCGACGTGCGGGCTCTCGGCCAGTTCGTCCACCAGGGCCTTCTCCGATGTCACCACCACGAACCGTTCGGTCCACGGACGCCGTCGTCGTACGTACCTGTGGGCCGCCCCCAGCACGGTGAAGACGGCAAGCACGAGAGGCACGTAGAGCCGCGAATAAGGAAGGTCGCGGACCATGAACGAGGTGGTGGTCGTGAGCAGGAAGGTGCCTGCGACGATCATCAGCAGCCGGCCGTAGGTGGGGCGCGGCACCCCATGGCCGGACATGGAGGCGGTGGCGAAGGACATGACGATGGTGCCTGCCGCCATCACACCGAGGAGCGGGAGGAGCGACCGATCGATGTCGATCCGAGCGTCCCAGAGAAGCGGCGTGTCGAAGACCATCACGGACCCGATGACCATGGCCACCACCAGCGCGGCCAGGTCCGTGAGAGTCACGCCGATGAGGAACCGAGTCCGCATTCGCGAAGGCTAGTGGGAGGACCCTGTCATGAGCCGTGCATCTCGTCGGCGAGAGCCACCAACGTCGCCACGCCGAACCCGCTCGCGCCCTTTGGCCCGAGGGGGCCGTCTTCGGTGAACCAGGAGGGACCTGCGATGTCGATGTGTGCCCACGGGACCTCGCCGACGAACTCGGCCAACAATAGGGCGGCGGCTATCGCTGCGCCCGCCCGGCCACCCGTGTTCTTCATGTCGGCCACCGATGAGGAGATCAGGGAGCGGTAGTCCTCCGGAAGCGGCATCGGCCAGAGCCGTTCGCCGGCCCGCTCGCCGGCGGCCAAGACCCGCTCACGGGCCTCGTCGGCGGAGGCGAAGACGGCGGCGATGTGGTCTCCCAGTGCGATCCGGGAGGCACCGGTCAGGGTGGCGACATCGACGATGAGGTCCGGTTCCCCCTCGGCGGCCAAGGAGAGAGCGTCCGCCAGCACGAGGCGCCCTTCGGCGTCGGTGTTGAGCACCTCGATGGTCTTGCCATTGCGTGCTGTCACGACGTCCCCGGGTTTCATGGCCGATCCGCCCGACATGTTGTCGGTCAACGGAACGAAGACGCTCAGCCCGATTGCGGGGTTCAGGCGAGCCATCGCCGACGCAGCCGCCACGACGGCGGCAGCTCCGGCCATGTCCCGCTTCATCGTCTCCATGTTGTCCGGGGGCTTTATCGAGAGGCCGCCGGAGTCGAAGACGATTCCCTTCCCGACCAGGGCCAAATGAGGACTCCCGGAACGGTGGCCGATCACCATGCGCGGCGGCCTGTCGGAGCCCGAGGCGACACCGAGCAGGCAGCCGAGCCGCTGAGCGACGATCTCGTCCTCCGTCCACACGTCGACGTCGAAACCGGCGGAGCGGAGGACGTCGGCCATCTCAGAAGCGAGACGCTCGGGCGCCTTGTCGGCGGCGGGCCGGTTGGTCCAGTCTCTGGCGAGGGCGATCGCTTCGGCTACCGCCTGTGCCCGCGCGACTTCCCCCTCGGCGAGGGCACCGACGAGGGTCAGGTCACCCGGCCGGGACTCCTCGGCGCTGCGATACTCGGTGAACCGATAGGAAGCGAGGAGATAACCGGTGACCACGGCCTCGGTTGCTCCGTCGACGTCGACGAGATGCAGCGAAGTCGACACGGGACGCCCACCAGGAACGGCCCGTGCGGCCGCACCGGCGGCACGGCGCAGCCCGTCGACGTCGACCTCCTCCCCCAGCCCGACGACGACCAGCGGGCCGCCATGCCTTGCGACCAGCCGTGTCTCCCCCAGCTTGCCCTCGAACCCATCGAGGACCGCCTCCGACGGCAGAGGCTCGAGAGCCGAGCCGCCGAGAACACCGACGATGTGCACGCAACCGTCCGGGGGCGACTCGGCGAAAGAGACGCCCGGGAGACGTGAGGCGTTCATAGCGGGCCACCCCCCGTGGCCAATATCCGGCCGATGAACACGGTCGCCAATCCGGTCAGGACGGCCAGGTAAGAGAGCCCGGTGGCGGCCATCACCCCTGAATACGCAGGATGGCGCAGTGCTCCGAGGACGCCTGCCATGAGGAGGAGGGTGGTAGCGGCCAAAACCCAGAACACCCCCGCGGCGATGCCGCCCTCCGGAGTTCCCACAGTGGCGACGACCGTCAATGTGTCGATGGCGAGTCCGATCATCCCGCCGATCGCCAGGGCGCGAAGCACCAGGCGGGGCATCGTCGGATCGACCAGGTACCAATGCCCAAGGAGCATCTCCCCGGTGATCCCTCCGAGAGCCAGGGTCGCCGTCACCCCCAGCAGAGGCCCACCGTATTGCATGGCCGCGAACGCGAAAAGCACCGACGCCAGCCCCAACGCAACACCCGAGGCCGTGCGGCTGCGTTTGACCGAAACTCCCCCGATGACGGCGGCCGCGATGGCTATCCCGACGAGCCATTCGCCCCCGAGCACGGGCCAGAACCCGATGAGGATCGCCGAAGTGGCCACGAGCCACGTGAAGCCGGGACCGACGATGTCCCATATGGTGACCACCGCCCCGGCGAGCGCGACGCCGCCCGCCCAGGCGAGGAGAACGAACATCGGATCGGATACGGAGACAGGGTCAGGAATCACTGCTGGCGCCGTGATCGACGAGTCGGCGGCCGGCGAGCATCATACTGGGGGCCGATGAGCTCATCGCCACGGGTCTCCGTGATCATCCCGGCCCGCGAAGCCGCCGCGACGATCGCCGATGCCGTCACCTCGGCGCTCGCCCAGCAGGCTGTCGACGAGGTGGTGGTGGCGGCAGCGGATCCGGCAACCCGATCAGCGGTGGAGAGAATCGATGACCCCCGTGTGAGGGTGGTGGGGAATCCGGAGGGCACCACTCCGGCGGCTCTCAACCGGGCGCTGCGTCACAGCACGGGCGACATCGTGGTCCGCTGCGATGCCCATTCCGTCCTTCCGCCCGGATATGTGGCTCGGGCGGTCGAGCTGCTGGAATCGACGGGAGCGGCCAATGTCGGCGGCCGCCAGGTGCCACGCGGGACGGCCCCCTTCGAGAGGGCCGTGGCGATGGCGATGGTCTCGCCGGTGGGTGCAGGCGACGCCCGATATCGATTGGGTGGTCGTCCGGGACCGACGGACACCGTGTACCTGGGAGTGTTTCGACGTTCGGAACTGGAGGCCGTCGGCGGATTCGACGAAACGCTCGAACGCAACCAGGACTACGAGTTGAACTGGCGGCTGCGCCAGAAGGGGGGAGTGGTTTGGTTCGACCCGGAACTCGCCGTCGAATACCGACCGCGAAGCAGCCCGAAGGCGCTGTGGCGGCAGTACTTCGACTACGGCTATTGGAAGCGGATCGTTCTCCGCCGGCATCCCGGCTCGCTCAGGTGGCGGCAGCTGGCAGCGCCGGCGCTCGTGGTCGGGTTGGGCGTTTCGGCTGCCCTGGCTCTCTTCGACTGGCGCAAAGCGGCGATGCTTCCAGCCGTCTATGCGGCCACCACCGCGGGCGCCGGAGTGGCAGACCTGGTCCGCAGACGTGATCCAGCAGCCCTCCTCGAGCCGGCGGCGTTGTGGGTGATGCACCTGGCCTGGGGCTCGGGGTTCATAGCTGGGCTGCTTTCCGGTAGACGCTGAGCACTTCCTCCTCGGGCCAAGTGAATCTCTGCCTGACTACGCCCGCTTGGGCCGCGGTCCGCTGGCGGAGACCGGGATCCTCGATCAGTGCTCGTCCCGCCTCCATCCAGGCGGCACCGTCTCCGGGAGCTACGAACTTCACGCCGTCGAAGCCTTCCACTGCATCGCGTGTGCCCGGGAGATCAGAGGCCAGAACAGGCAGACCCAACGCCAGGTACTCAGGCACCTTGGTGGGCAGCGAGTGCCGATAGTTGCCGATGTCGGACAACGGTGACAGACCCGCAGTCGCCGAGGCGACGATTTCGAGGGCCTCGCGATGCGGCTTGGGGCCGAGGAGGCGGAGATCCACCCCGAGCTCCTCGGCCCGGCGGGTCAGAGGCCCCGCCAGCGTCGGGGGCGAGACCCGCCCGACCATCATCAGGGCCTGGCCGGCACCGGCAGCCGCCTCGATCGCCAAGAAGGCACCTCGCACGACCGTGATGTCACCGAGATAGGCGATGTATGGCGGGTCGGCCGCCGGGCGGGGATCCGGCAGATTCGCGGGCAGATAATTGGCTATGACCGGATGCTCGGCAGCGAACAGAGTGGCGTAGCCGGGCTCGGCGAGGGTGATCGCCATCGACGCCTCGGCCATCCGCAGGACCCGACGTGCGACCCACGAAGCCACCGGGCGTAGTGGTGAGGGAATGCGTTCGCGAGTGAGGAGCTGGGCAGGGAGGTTCTCGTGCAGATCGAAGAGGGTCGGCTGTCCGCGCCGGGCGCGATAGAGGCCCGGGATCAGGAGCTCGGGGTCGTGGAGTGCCACGAGATCCCAACCCTCGTCGTTGATGAGCCGAGCCGCCTGCCGGAGTCGCTGCAGACGGGTTCCCGACAGGGGGAGCCAGGTGTGATCCGACCTGTCCGTGGGGCCAGGCTCGGAAGCGGCATAACTGACCTCCCACTCGCGAGCGAGAGTGGGGATGAGCTTCGAACGGATCCGAGCGTCGTCCGGGTGGTGAACTGAGGTCACCACCAGGAGCCGAGGCTTCGTCACAGAGGAATCACGTTGTCGGCTGTTATGCCCAATCGCCGGTACACGCCGCGCGTGTCGAACACCTGCTCCACTCGGTCGGCCAGCGTCCGGTAGTCGATCGACTTGTGGTCGGTGAGCACGACGGCGAGCGGGAAGACGGACAGGTCGTCGTCGGCCGTGACCGGCTCATAACCGTGGCTGCGGATGCGCTCCTCGCCGATCACCGGATCGAAGACCGACACCTTCGCCCCGCGGGAGGCGAGTTCGTTGATCACCTGGAGGGAGGCCGACTCACGGTCGTCGGCGACGTCGGCTTTGTACGAGATGCCGACGGCGAGGATGCGGGTCCCGAACACCGGCAGGCCTCGCCGGTTGAGGAGGGCGGCGATGCGATCGGCCGTGTAGATCGGCATCCGGATGTTGACCTGCTCGGCGGTGTCGATGAACCGGGTGGCGAAGTTGGCCTCCCGAGCCCGCCAGGCCAGGTACTGCGGATCGAGAGGGATGCAGTGTCCTCCGACACCTGGGCCGGGATAGAACGCCTGGAAGCCGAACGGCTTGGTGGCGGCGGCGTCGATCACCTCCCAGATGTCGATGTCGAGTTCATGGGCGAGTTGGGCCATCTCGTTGACGAGCCCGATGTTGACTGCCCGGTAGGTGTTCTCGAGGAGTTTCGCCATCTCGGCTGCGCGGGCGGACGACACCCGGTGCACCGATGGCACGAGCCTGCTGTAGGCGGCCTCGGCGACGAGGCCGGAGAGCTCGGTGACACCTCCGACGACCTTGGGGATCTCGGCGGTCTTCATGACGTCACCTGGAGACACCCGCTCCGGCGAGAAGGCGACGTACACGTCCTCGTCGAGAGAGAGGCCGGCGCTCTCCACTGCGGGAACGATGATGTCTTCGGTGGTCCCGGGGTAGGTAGTCGACTCGAGCGAGATGAGCTGGCCGGGCCGGGCGACGGAGGACACGGTACGAGCCGCCGCCTCGATGAAGGAGAGATCCGGCTGGCGGTTGCGTCCCAGCGGCGACGGCACGCAGATGAAGATGGCATCGGCTTCCCTCAGCGCCTGGGGGTCGTCGGTGAAGATGGCCCCGGCGGCGAGCGCATCCTTCAGCTCTTCTTCGGAGACATCACCGACGTGGGACTGGCCGGCCATGAGGGCGGCAGTGCGCTGGCTCGACACGTCGAATCCGATGACTCCGAGCCCACGGGCCGAGGCGGTCATCGCCAGCGGGAGACCGACGTATCCGAGGCCGATGATGCCGGCTGTCCAGCGGCCATCGGCGAAACGTTCGATTGGTGAAGTCACTGGAGGAACCTCTCGATGAGCAGAACCTGCGAAATGTTACAGGGGCAGCCCTCGCCAACCGGGAGTCGCCAGCCCGTCGCGAGATGGCGCTACCGGCGAATCGCTCGGGCCAGGAACGACGCCATCTGCTCTCTGGTCACCGGCTGCGTCGGACAGAAGCGGTCGTTCGCCGGCGGGTTGCAACCCTTGGTGACACCGGCCGTGGCGAGGCGGTCGATGTCCCCTTCGAACACCGACCCGTTGTCGTCGGTGAACAGATTGCCCTCACCGGGATCCGTGTACCCGTAGCCGCGGACGAGGAATGCCGCCATCTGGGCACGGCTGACCGATTCCTGGGGACAGAAGCGGTCGTTGGCGGGCGGGTTGCACCCGCGGGTGATGCCGGCGGCAGCGAGGGCATTGATGTCGGCTTCGTGGACCGATCCGTTGTCGTCGACGAAGAAGTCCTGGTCGGTGCGAGGGAGGTCGAGGGCCCGGACCAGAAACGATGCCATCTGCTGGCGGGTCACCGGCCGCGTGGGGCAGAACAGGTTGTTGTCGGGCGGGTTGCAGCCCTTGGTCACTCCGATGCTGGCGATGTAGACGATGTCGTCGAAGTGGACCGTGTTGCCGACGTCGCGGAACGGAGAGGGGGCATGGATGTCGACGATGTACGGCGACACGCGGGCAGCCCGCCGCCCACCGCCCGGTGCGGGCTCGGTGCCATAGGCATTGAGGACGTTGTAGAGCCACACCGCCGTCACTTCGGTGGAGACGACCTGGCGGCCGACCAGCCCAAAGAGACGGACCCTGCCCGCCGGCGGCTTCTTGACCACCTCGCCGCCCGTGACCGCATCCCAGCACGACCCGGCCGCGCACAGACGGGAGCGGAGGACCTCGCCGTCCAGGAACACCGACCAGCGGGCGAGCGGGTTGATGTTGGGATCGGCCGACCACGGGTCTTCGACCGATCGCAGCCACGGAAGCGCCGGCCCTCCCCACACGTCCTCCACGTTCTCCGATACACCACCGTTGGACGACGAGTAGTAGGCGCTGATGATCCCGCTGTTGGGCGCCTGGGGGTGAGTGACGACCTGGTGGCCTCCGTTGTTGCCCGTGCGCTCCACGGCGGCGACCCACCGAGCGCCGTAGGTGGGCTCACTCTCCTTGGCCCATCCGGAATAGGCCTGATCGCGGGTGTCGTCGCGGATGTGGCACCCGCAGCTCGAGAGGCGACCTGAGCCGTCGCTTCCCCCGCGGGCGAGAGCCGTGGCGATGGCGTACCCGCGCCCGATGATCGCCTGGGCGTCGAGGGCGGCGTTGGGCCACGAAGAGGGAACCTCGGCGAGGCCCCGGAGGTACAACTCGAGGCCGATCGACAGGA
Organism: Acidimicrobiia bacterium; assembly: GCA_036380875.1. Classification (GTDB taxonomy): domain Bacteria; phylum Actinomycetota; class Acidimicrobiia; order Spongiisociales; family ZC4RG35; genus ZC4RG17. The sequence continues at coordinate 19,790 of DASVDX010000029.1, read as the reverse complement.
TGGTGTGGAACTTGCCGTCTCCGGCGGGTCGGATGCGCAGCCGACCGTGTGCGTAGTGAGTGCCGGCCACGACCAGTCGGTTGCCGCCTCCGTTGTCCTGCCATGTGATGTCGGCGTTGCAGGGGCCCCAACCGTTGTTGTCGACACCAGGGAGGCGGAAACGGCACTGGCCTTGGTGCTCTCCGGACCCGGACTCGAAGATCCACTCCTGGCCGGGCGAGATCTGGAACTGCTTCGTCGGATCGGAGCAGTCGGAGGGCTGGCACACCTGGGCCGGGCCTCCTACGGCGGAGATCTGGAGCCTGGTGTCGCCTTCACGGAGACCGACCCAGAGGGCGTCGGGACGAAAGATCCAGTGGTCGGAACCGAGGATCTGTGAGGCGCTCGAGACGCTGGTGCCCTTGTAGTAGAAGGTCAGGATCTGCTCGGCGCTGCGCCCTTCGCGCGCCTGGCCGTACGCGCCGTATTGGGAGAGCCCGACTCCGTGACCCCATCCTCCCCCATCGACGGTCCATTCGCCTTCGGCCGCCCCCGCCGGCCCCGCCAGAAGCGTGACCACGAGCAACGACGCGGCGGCCATCCCACTCCACTTGTTGCGCATATCCACTCCTCGTCCCACTCCACGTCGCCCCGGCGGGGCAGGTTAGGGCATCCGGTCGTCAATCAGGGAGCAATGCCTCGGCCCGGTGGAGGAAGGCCGCCATCTGCCCTCTGGTGATCGGCTGATCCGGGCAGAAGCGGTCGTTCCGGGGCGGGTTGCACCCCCGGGTGATGTCGGCGGCCGCCAATGCTCCGATGTCGGCTTCGAACACCGAGTGGTTGTCGTCCACGAATTGGTTGGGAGCGGCGGGCAAGCCGAACGCCCGGGTGAGGAACGCTGCCATCTGGCCGCGAGTCACCGGTTCATCGGGGCAGAAGCGGTCGTTCTGGGGAGGATTGCATCCCCGAGTGATCCCCGCCGCCGCCAATGCTCCGATGTCGGCTTCGAACACCGAGCTGTCATCGTCGACGAATGAGTTCTCACCGTTGGGGAGGCGGAGCGCGCGCACCAAGAACGCCGCCATCTGGCCACGCGTGACCCGGTCGTCGGGGCAGAAGCGGTCTTCGAAAGGCGGGTTGCAGCCCCGGGTGATGTCACGTCCGGCGAGCCATTCGATGTCGCCCTGATAGATGGAGTCGTCGTCATCTGCGAAGCGACCCTCGTGGAAGTAGGGAAGTGTGTCCTCGGGGCATTCGAAGTCATCGGGCACGAACCACGAGGACGGAGTCACTCCAGCGAGCCGACTGTTGCCGAGCCACACCCGCATCGTCCCGTCGGCGGCCAGGACCTCCACGTCAGGGCGTCCATCGCCGTCGTAGTCCTCCACCCCGATGACGTCATCGGCACCGAGCGAGGGCCCTTCGACGGTCTCGAGCACGACGTCGAGGCGCGCTCCGGATACGACCGTGTAGGCCCCTCCCTCGGGGCGAGCGACGTAGAGGTCGGCGATGCCGTCGACGTTTCGATCTGCAGTCGCAAGACGTGCCTCGGCGCTCAGTTCCACATCGGGCGTGAGGCCTTCGGCGATGACCGACGTGAAGCCGCTCGCCGCCGACCAGACCCGGATTCGGATGCCACCGCCTTCGGCGTGCACAGCCCACAGATCCTCGGCGCCGTCCCGGTCGACGTCACCGAACGTGTAACGGAGACCGGTTGGAACATTGGTCGTGATCGGCGGAGTCGGCCGATAGTCGTCGGCGACGGCGTACCGGTGCAGCAAGAGGCTGGAGCCGCTCTCGTCCAAGAAGAGGAGATCGGGACGCCCCATGGCCGAGACATCGGCGAGGGTGGGTTGCCCTCCCGGGATGTTTCCCAACCACCACCTCCACACCGAGCACTCGCCGTAGCCCTGGCGAGAGACAGCCAGTTCGAGGACGGTGGCTCCGCCGTTCCACGGACGCAGGTGGGCGACATCTGGGGCGCCGTCGCCGCTGGCGTCGAGCACCGCCTGGAAGTTGTCGCTTCTGCCGAAGACGATCGGATGGTTCCCGGCCTCGTCGGTGTAAGGCCGCCTCGAGGTGAGCGGTGGCAGCGGCGGGGGCACCGTCGAGTAGCTCGGGCTGCCGACGGGGCCCACCCATGAGTAATGCATCGGGTCTTTGACGTTGCGCCAGTTGCCGCCCCAGCACATCCCGGCCTTCTCCCAGGCGGCGATGTACCAGGAGGGCATGTCCGTGATGAGACGGCCGTCTGGGCGGTATGGGTTGGTGGCAGCGTTGATGTCGATGGCGGCGCCCAGTCCGTGGTAGCTGAGAGCTTCAGACGAGACGCTGGTGCGGGCGTTGAAGCCCCAGGTGTCGCTGCGGCGGGCATCGTAGCTCCGTCCGGCGGCCTGTTCCCGAGCCAGGTTCTCGGCTACGTCAGCGAGCACCGGCATGAGGCGGCTGTGGACCTGGACCCGCACGCCGTCGCTCATCGGCACGGTCCACCAGACGAGTTGCTGACGGACCGCCCGCAGGGTCCGCCCGAACAGGGCCCCAGCCGGGCCGCGCACGGGGAACGTGTCCGGCAAGGAGCCTGAGCGCCCGGCGTGAGGGAGATAGAAGCGGGGGAAGCCGCATCCAGGCGACTCGGCGATCACACCTCGCCCAGCAGATGCCGACTGGGTGCCGACGATGAAGATCAGTGACGAAGCGGCGAGAAAGAGGAGGAGGGTTCGTCTCATCTGGTTCGAGTCATCGTGGTTCGAGGCGATACAGAGACCCGGTGCTCTGCACGACGAGCATCTCTCCGCTTCCGTCGACTCCGAACGACCACAGACCGGGAACCGCTCCCAGTCGGCTCGTCCAATCCTGGCGATCTTCGATGACGACACCGTCATCGGTCCGGAAGCTGCGGATGAAACCGGCGCAGACGTCGCCGTAGAAGTAGTGGCCGGTGAGCCAATGGAGAGCTTCGCCTCGGTACACCACTCCCCCGGTCACGGCACAGGCGCCACCACTCCGCCCATACTCGACGTCGGGGAACTCCATCCCGGTGCGCACACACGACGGGTCGTGGTCGTCGGGGTTGCACAGGCTGCCTTCGAACCGCGACCACCCGTAGTTGACCAGCGGCCGGTCGGCGTCGACGACGGTGATCTCTTCCCTGGCTTGCTGGCCGACGTCGGCTACGTAGAGAAGTCCATCGTCGAACCAGATCCGCCACGGATTGCGCAACCCTACGGCCCAGATCTCGTCCCGTCCTGGACCCCCCACGAACGGGTTGTCGGCGGGAACGGCGTACGGACTCGCCGTGTCGATGTCGATGCGCAGGAGCTTTCCGAGAAGCGACTGAGAGTTCTGTGCGTTCTGGAAGCGGTCGTTGCCACCCCCACCGTCCCCCATGGCGATGATCAGATAGCCGTTCTCGTCGAAGAGGAGGTGTCCCCCGTTGTGATTTCTGGCAGGTTGGTCGATGGTGAGCAGCGGCGTCTCGGCCGGGCTGGCCACGTTGGGATTGGGCGACAAGCGAAACGACGAGATCTGGGACCGGAGGCCACCGTCGGCGTCTTCGGTGGAGTAGTAGACGAACACTCGATCGTCGTTTGGGAAGTCCGGGTGGAAGGCCATCGACAAGAGGCCCATCTCCCCGCTGTTGAGCACGCGGTCGGAGATGTCGAGGAACGGTTCGGGGAGGATCCGCCCGTCGACGAATACCCGGATCGTTCCCCTCTTCTCGACGACGAAGATCCGGTCGTCACCAGGAGGCGATATGGCGTGTGTCGGTTGCCTGAAGTCGTCGCTCAGGAGCCTGAGCTGCACGTCTGGGCGAGGCGGGACGGGTAGGCCGGTGAGGCCCTCGGCCCGGGCCAGGAAGCTCGCCATCTGTGCCCGAGTCACGTCGTCGTGGGGGCAGAAACGGTCGTTGGCGGGTGGATTGCATCCACGGGTGACATCTGCGGAGGCCAGGGCGTCGATCTCGGCCTCGAAGATCGAGTCCTCGTCGTCTTCGAAGTGGTCGGTCTGGGTGGCGACGTATCCGTAGGCACGGGCCAAGAAGGCGGCCATCTCGCCGCGGGTGATGGAGCGGTTCGGGCAGAACCGCCTGTTTGCCGGCGGGTCGCATCCTCGAGTGATGCCTGCGGCGGCGAGGGCGTTTATGTCCTCCTCGAAGACCGAGGTCCCATCGTCGGTGAAGGCGTCAGGGCCGGACGGGAGGCCGAGCGCACGGACGATGAAGGCGGCCATCTCGCCCCGGGTGACGGCCTGGTCGGGGCAAAACCGGTCGTTCCGAGGGGGGTTGCATCCCCGGGTGATGTCGGCAGCGGCGATGGCCTCGATGTCCGCCTCGTGGACCGAGCCATCGTCGTCGATGAACGTTCCCCCCGGCGGAAGCTGGCCTGCCACGGGCAGTGCGATCCCAACGAGGAGCACCCCGGCGGCCAGAAGTGTCCTGGTTCCCCTCATGTCCCGACGACGCTAGCCGGGTGTCGATTCCTGTGGGATCGTCGCCGCGTCAGCGCTCGAGCGAGCGCACGATGAACGACGCCATCTGGCCCCGTGTCACGGGGTCGTTGGGACAGAAGGATGTCGGCGAACAGCCGCGGGTGATGCCGGCGGCCGCCAGAGCGTCGATCGCCCGACGATGGACGTTGGTGGAGGTGTCGTCGAATTCGGCCGGCGATGCCGGGGGCAGGCCGAGCGCCCGCACCAGGAAGCTGGCCATCTCGCCCCGACTCACGGGGGCGTCTGGACAGAACCGGTTGGGAGCACAGCCGGTGGTGATCCCGTTGGCCGCCAGCGTCTCGATGGCGGCTTCGTGTACCGAGTGGTCGTCGTCGGTGAATGCACCGGGTGCCGACCCTTTCAAGTCCAGAGCTCGTACGAGCAGCGTGGCGAACTCGCCACGGGTCACGTACCGATCGGGGCAGTAGCGGGCCACGTCGCAGCCGCGGGTGATGCCGAGCTCGTACAGGGCGACGATGTCGGCTTCATGGACGGAGCCGTCGTCATCGAAGAATGGCGGAACGTGAGGCTGGATGGAGTCCATGAAGATCTCCACCACGTAGGGGGTGCCGGCCTTCCAGACGACTCCGACGCCCACGGCGTCGAACCTGGGGTTGAGGATGTTCTGACGGTGGCCGACGGAGCCCATGAACGCCCGATGGAGGCCGTCGATGCTGCCGTTGCGGCCTACGTTCTCTCCGAGCCGTCGCCAGCCATCGAGTCCCGCTTCGAGATCGGTGCTGTGGAAGATGCTTCCCGCATCCGCCATCCGCTTGGCGTGCTTGCGCGCCTTGTCGACGAGGGACGGGTGCACGGAGAGTGGATCGGCTCCGACCGCGGCCCGCTCTTCGTTTATCAGAGACACGAACCGCGCCTCGTCTGCCGTGAGGTCGTCGGACGCCCTCACCGCCGTGGCCGGAAGCAGCAAGGCGGCGATGACGACGACCCCTAGAAGGCGGATGCCCGTCCTCTCCAGCACCATGGTGTCTCCATCGGCGGTAGCAATCGATTCCTTGAAACGAATTTCGACCGTGCTCCGATACGCTGGCCACGGTCGTGTTGTCGTTGTTGCCTCTGCTCGCCCTCCTACCGGCGTTCATTTCGTCCGATTCGGCCCTAGTCAAAGACACCGGGACCGTTCTCGTCAAAGAGGATGCGACGACACTGGCCCATGACGAGGGCGAACGTTCGGTGCTGGGATGGCGGGAAGTCCGCCCGGAGGACGTACCTCCTGGGGCCGAATCAGTGCCAAACGTGATCCTGGAGCTCCTCGAGGGTGATCCGGTGAACGAGCCGTTCGGGCCCGACCAATGGGCCCTCGAGGACATCGGGGTGGCACGGGCATGGCGCCAGACGACCGGAAGCCCCGATGTCGTCATCGCCATCGTCGACAGTGGGCTCCAACTCACGCACAGCGAGTTCTCCGGACGGATCTTCAGGAACAGAGCCGAGGTTCCTGACAACGGGGTCGACGACGACCGCAACGGGTTGATCGACGACGTGAACGGGTGGGACGCCGTCGACGACGACAACGACCCGAGCGACCTGAATGGTCACGGGACCGAGGTCACGGGGGTAGCGGCGGCGGCGCTCGACGGAGCGGGCATGGTGGGCGTCGCTCCCACCGTGACGATCCTCCCGATTCGGGCCTGCGGCTCTAGCTGCGATCTCTTCACGGTGGCGTGGGCGATCACGTACGCCACCGACATGGGAGCCGACATCATCAATCTCTCACTCGGCGGTAGGGCGGCACAACCGGGTCCGCTTGCGGATGCCGTCGCCTACGCCGAAGAGGCGGGAGTCGTGATCGTGGCCGCTGCCGGCAACGACGGGATCGACCTGGACGGGCGCAACTTCGTGCCGGCGACTCTTCCCAACTCGAACGTGGTGGCTGTCACCAGCACCAACAGGAGCGGCGACCTGGCCGCCAGGTCCAACTTCGGTGAGCAGACCGTTGAGTTGGCGGCTCCGGGTGTGGAGATCGTCACCACCACGATCGAGTCACTGGGTCGGTACCGCACCCAGTCGGGCACATCGTTCGCCGCCCCCCATGTGTCGGCGACGTTCGCCCTGATGAAGTCCGTGAATCCGGCGTTGCAGCCTGCCGACCTCGTCGACATCGCCGGCCGTCACGGAGTGGCGCGGCCCTCTCTGGCCGGCGCCACCACCTACGGCACGCGTCTGCGGACCGATGCGGCGACGATGGCGGCGAAACTCGTCGACATCGCCGGCGTCTTCGAGCATGACATCGTCTGGATGGCCCTCGAGGGGCTGACCAAGGGCTGCAACCCTCCCCGCAACGACCGGTTCTGCCCCGACCGTCCGGTCACCCGAGGGGAACTGGCCGCCTTCCTGCACCGCGCCCTCGACCTCCCGCCCGGACCCGACGCTTTCGTAGACGACAACACCTCGAGGTTCGAGGAACACATCAACGCCCTGGCCCGAGCAGGGCTCACCCGCGGCTGCAACCCACCCCGCAACGACCGGTTCTGCCCCGACCGTCCGGTCACCCGAGGGGAACTCGCCGCTTTCCTGCACCGGGCCTTGCCCTGATATCCGCCGTCGGCAGACGCCACGTAACATCCCCGCCGTGCACATCTGTGTTCTCACCAACCGTCCTCCGAGCGGAGATCCGCCCTCCCGCGTGATGCTCTACGCATTGGAGCGCGCCGGGAATCGTCTCTCGGAGGTGCGTGTCGTGTCCCCGTCGGAGCCCATGCCAGATGGTGGAATCGTCGGAGTTCCCAGCCGTCGGCCACGGGGAGGCGGAAAGCTGGGAGCGCTGGTGCGTCGCCTCCAACCGGAGGGTTGGAGGCAGTCGGATCTGAAGAACCGTCTGGCCGGCGCGGCGGCGAGCACCAGTGCCGAGTTGTTCTTGCCGGTGTCGACCAACCTCATGCCAGCGGCGATCGAGGCGGCTCGCCGCGTCGGAGGAGCCGTCATGCGGACGCCTTATCAGCCGGCGGCGGAGGACGTCGATCTCATCGACCTGGCCCCCAAGCGACCCGATCTGGCTATGCCGCCGTCGGGAGCCGGTCCCTTCCACATGCCGGACGACGACCGGGCTCCGTACCGGCCCGAGCCCGGGCGGTACGCAGGACGCAAGGTGCTGATGGCATATCGAAAGACCGACTCCAATCCGGGTAAATACCTGGAGGAGGCCCTGCGCCGCGCCGGGGTCGAGGTGCGCCTCGAGACCAACGCCGTTGATTTCGACACCGTCGACCCCGACACCGATTTCATCCTCTTCGTGGAGGGCCCCTACCCGGCGATCGACGTGACCGGGCACACACCCGACATCCCGATCTTGTTCTGGTTCCACCATGGAGAGCACCACCTGCAGGCGAACCTGCGCCTCGTCGACCGCTATCGCGCCGACGCCGCCCTGATGGCTCATTCGTGGCATCTGGCCCACTGGGTGCAGGCGCCGGTCCACCGGTTTCCGTTCGGCATTCCCGTCGAGTTGTTGGAAGGCCGGAAGCCGCTCGCCAACCGGCGTTTCGATGTCGCGATGGTGGGCGCCAAGCTGTGGGAGGGCGGCCCGTACACCCGCCGTCAGCAGATCGTGGCGGAGCTCGAGGCGGCGTTTCCCGCCGAGCGCCTCGGTTTCGCGGAGAAGGTTCCCGCCCGGGAGATGGCGGCCCTCTACGAGGAAGCTCGCGTGATCCCCAACGAGGGCGGGACGCGCCATTTCCCCATCACGATGCGCGTGTTCGAGGCCATCGCCGCCCGGGCAGTGCTCATCACCGACGACCTGCCCGGGACCGACCTCCTCTTCGAGCCAGGGAAGCACTATCTCGTACTGGAGGATGACATCGTCTCCCAGGTGAAGTCCGTGCTCTCCGACCTCGACTCCGCCCAGAGGATCGCCGATGCCGCCTGGGAGCACGCCCACGGCCGACATACCTACGACCACCGTGTCGACGAGCTGTTCGAGATCGCCGCCGGTGTGACGAAGCGTCCGGTGTCTATCGAACAGCCGAAGACCGAATTGGCGGCGCTGATCGACCGCGACGCCGAAGTGCAGCGCGTCGCCCACATCGGCTGCCCGGAGCTCTTCGAAGAGCTGCCCAGCCGTCAGGTGTTCGACGCCCTCACGCTGGACTCTGCACGGCTCGCCCCGGAGAAGATGGAGACCGTGGCGATCCGTGCTGACGACGTTTCCGACTACCGCGAAGTGATGCGCGCCGCCCGCCGCTACCTGTACTTCGAGGGGAAGGCCGCCGGGTTGGAGGAATACCTCGACGAGGAGCAGCCGCAGGCAGAGGTCCAGCGGTCGGGCAACCTCATCCGGGTGGACCTCTTGGCAGAGTCTTACCGGGTCATGCCCCACGAGATCGTCGAGGACAACCCGACACCGTGACACTTCGACCGCACAACGACTGGAGCGGAATCCGTCCCGACCCCGAGGCGGCCGCCAAGCTCACCGCCGCGGTCGTCATCCCGGTCTACAACCGCCCCGACCTGTTGGCGCGAACCCTCGCCGGACTGGAGCGCTCGACCCGGCAAGTCCCGGTGATCGTCGCCGACGACGGATCCGAGGCTGACATCGCCTCCGTGGTCGAAGCCTCGCCGCTCGACGTGACCCTGGTCCGCCAGGAACACGACGGCAACGGGGCCGCCCGGGCACGGAACCTGGGTGCGTCCCACGCCGGCGACGTCGACGTACTCATCTTCATCGACGCCGACTGCATCCCCCACCCCGAGCTCGTCGCCAACCATCTCGCCTGGCACGCGGCGTCGGATGTGGTGGTGACGATCGGCCGCCGTGTCCACGTGCGGGTGGCGGACGTGCCGGTAGAGGCGATCGCCTCTGGGTCCGCCGACCTCGACCGCCGTGTCCAAACGGGTTTCTCGGGCCGCCCGGATTTCCGCACCGTTCTCCAGCGCCGCACGGCCCGCTTGACGGCCGGCGACGAGGCCTTCCGCACCTTCGTGTCGTCCAACGTCGCCGTCCCCCGTGCCCTGTTCGAAGCAACTGGGGGGTTCGCCGACCGGTTCCCGCATTGGGGTGCGGAGGACACCGAGCTCGGGTGGCGTCTGTGGCAGGAGGGCGCGTTCTTCGTGCCGGTGGAAGACGCCGTCATCTACCACCAGCTCGACGAGGACGAGGAAGGGGGATACGAGGGACGCAAGGCGGCGCGTCTCCTGAACGACGGGACCCTGGCGACGCTCATCCCCCATCGCTTCTATCGGAAGCCGCGCCGGGATGTGATCTACGAGGTGCCCAAAGTCTCGATCGTCGTGCACGCTCCCCCGCCGACCTTGGACGACCTCTGGAGCGACGTCGCGTCCCAGACGGCACCCGACTTCGAGTTGATCCTCGTCGGCTGCGACGAGCGCCATGAGCCCATGGCGGGCTTGCTGGAGGGAGACCCACGTGTCCGCCTCGTCGACTCGCTGGCAGCCGGCATCGCCGGGGCCCGGGGCGAGCTGCTCGTCACGCTCCACGGGTCGGCGGCGCTCGACCACCGCTTCCTCGCCCGGGTCGTCAAGCACTTCCACGACCGGCCGACAGCATCCTCGCTGACAGTCGGGTACACGATCCCATCGGACCCCCCGGAGACGTATCTGACCGCCGAGGACGCGGCATGGGTGGACTCGGGGTGGGAGGGGGAACTGCCGGTCGTGACCGTCGCCCGCCGCCGCGATTGGGTGAAGGCCCGGGCACTGGAGCCAGCGAAGGCGTGGGCGGAGATCCGCCGCCTCGACCGACCCGACCACCTGCCACAGGGTCTGGTGTGGCTGCCAGGAGTGCGCACCACTCCCCGTCCAGCCGGGTTCGTCGCCAACCGCCCGACCCGGGCGGAGATGATGCGGGATCTCCGTTCCGAGCCCCGCCGTGCTCTGAAGACGGTGGCCAAGATCGTCCGTTCCCGCAGCCAAGGCGTCCCCTACAGCATCCCCACGGCCCGACGCGCCCGACCTGAGCCCGAGCCCGAGGAGCGCCGGCCACACGCCCGCTATGTCGGCTGGGTCGGCTACGACAACCTCGGTGACGAAGCGATGCTGGAGGCGGCCCGACGTCTCCTCCCATGGGCCGACGTCGAGGTGTCGGGAAATCCCCGTGACCTCCTGATCCTCGGGGGCGGGACCCTCATCAACCGAAGCACCTATCTCGGATGGTTGACCGAGAGGGACAGCCCGCGGGTGGAGCGCGCCGTGCTCGGCACGGGCGTGGCTAGCCCTGCCTACTGGGGAGTGACCGAGCCGGTCGATGGGTGGCTCCGATGGCTCTCCTCGTGCTGTTACGTAGGGGTACGCGGGCCGCGGTCGGAGGCGACGCTCCGGGAGTGGGGTTACGAAGGACCGTTGGAGGTGTCGGGCGACCCCGCCCTGCTCCTCGAACGACCGGACGTCGGCCGTTCGGAGGGCCTCGTCGTCGTCTCTCCGGCGTGGACGAATGGAGACCTGTGGGGTGGATCCGACGAAGCCGTGATGACGACCTTGGCCGAGTGCGTCGAGAGGTGGCTGGCCGAGGGTCGGGATGTGGCTTTCATCTCCTGCAACCCTGCCGACGACCGCCCGATCTTCGAAACGATGCGGGCGGCCAAACGTCCCGACCTCCCCTACACAGCCGGTTACCGAGACATGGACGCCGCCCTCCGCCTCCTCGCCGAGGCCGAGCTCGTGATCGGTGAACGGCTCCACGCCGCCGTGCTGGCGGCCGCTGTCGGTACACCGTTCGTGGCGCTCGAGTACCGGCCGAAGCTGGCCGACTTCGCCGCCTCCGTGGGCGCCGACGACGTCGTCATCCGCACCGACGAGGTCAGTGTGGAGCGGATCACCGAAGCGGGCCGGCGGGCCGCCGACCTGGCACCTACCGTCGCCCAGCACGTCCGGGAGTACCGGCAGCGCCTCCGCGCCGCCGGAGAGGTGATCCGGGAGGCGGTCGACGGATGAAAGTCTGCATGTTCGTCAAGAACTCGTTCGAGTACGACGCTCGCGTCGCGAAGGAGGCCAAGACCCTGATCGACGCCGGCCATCAGGTCACGGTGATCGCCTATCTCGTGCCTGGCGTCACCCCCGAGCACGAGATCCGCCCCGACGGCATCGAGGTGAAGCGGATCAGCCGGGTGAATCTAGGTGTCGACGCTCTCAACCGCCTCGCCGCCCGGTACGCAGGGACGATCGAGGAGCGCCATTCCCGTCTCACTGGTGAGCCGGTCGACGTCGAGCGGGCCCGTCGGGAAGGACGCATCCAGCCACCGTCCACCGTCGCTCCCGGCGCCGACGCCCAGGTGGAGGTCCGCCAGCCCACGCCGTCGAGACCTCCTACCCAGCTGAGCCGATTGTGGGGCAAGATCTCGACGCCGATTCTCCGCTCGGTGACGAAGGTGGCGCGTTTTGGCTTCCGGGTCGTGAAGGCGCTGTTGGGACGTCAAGGGCGTGCTCTGAAGACCTTCGCCATCAACCGCAGGATGATCCGGGCGGGAGTGGCGGAGGCAGCGGACGTGTACCACTCCCACGACCTCAACACGCTCTATGTGGGGCATGTCTGCAAGAGGCGGACGCCTGGCTCCCGGCTGGTGTACGACAGCCATGAGCTGCAGACCGAGAGGAACCGAATGGGGTTCTGGTGGAAGCAGTGGGCCCTCTGGAACGAACGTCGCTGGTTGCCATCGGCCGACGCCCTCATCGTCGCCAGCCCGCCATGGATCGACCACATCCGCGGTTTGTACGGAAGAATCCCCGACCCGGCGGTGGCGGTGATCAACACGCCCGAGTTGGTAGAGGTGAACCCCCGCGACTTGCGTCCCGTGCTGGGACTGGAGCCCGGGACCCCCTTGATGCTCTACCAGGGGTCGATTCAGGAGAACCGAGGCATCGAGCCGGCGATAGACGCCGTGGAGTTGCTCGATGACGTCGTTCTGGTGATCGTCGGCTACGGCTACTACCGGGAAGCCCTCGAGCAACTGGTCGCCCGCAGAAAACTCGGACACAAAGTGAGATTCTTCGGGCCGATTCCCAACGACGAGTTGCTGCATTGGACGGCATCGGCCGACGTCGGCCTGTGCAACATCGTCAATTCCTCCCTCAGCTACTACACGACCCTCCCCAACAAGCTCTTCGAGTACATGATGGCCGAGGTGCCCGTGCTGGGATCCGACTCCCCTGGGATCGGCAAGGTCGTGGCCGAGACGGGTGTGGGCGAGGTCGTCGATCCGGTGGATCCGGAGTCTTTGGCAGCAGCAACCCGCAAGATCCTCGCCGATCCCGAGCCGTACCGGGCCGCCTGCCGCCAAGCCAGGCAGCGATACAACTGGGGAGTCGAGAAGCAGAAGCTGCTCGAGGTGTACAGCAGGCTCCAATGATCGAGCGTCCCAGCCTGGAAGAAGCCGCCCGTAGTTGGCTCCGCAAGAACGAGGACCTGAGTCCCGCGGAGGAGGTTCTGAAGGAGGCTCTCACGGACTTCGTGGAGAAGAGGTTCCGGGGCGCCGCCGAAGAACTGCGTCGCGTGCACGCCATCCGCCACCGCCTGTTGGACGACCCGAGACCGCTGCGCACACTCGCCGACCTTCCCTACCGGGACGGAGACGACGAGACGCTCGCTCTCGCCGCCAGCTCGAGCGCCCCGACCGACCAGGGTCGGCTGCTCTTCCACTTGGTGCGCGCTTTCCAGCCGGAGAAGGTCCTCGAATTGGGAACGAACCTGGGCGTATCCGCGGCCTACATCGCACTCGGTCTGCGTTTCGCCGGCAAAGGGCGGCTCACGACGATCGAGCGAAGCCTGGTTCGACTCGAGCAGGCTCGATCGCATCTGGCAGAAGTGGGGACCGACAACGTCGATCTCGTCGAAGGCGACTTCGACGAGGTCCTGTCAGAGGTACTCGACCGATTGGACCACGTCGACATGGCATTCCTGGACGGGAACCATCGGTACGACGCCACGCTCCGCTACTTCGAGATGATCCGACCCCGAATGAGCGGCGGGGTGATGGTGCTCGACGACATCCGCTGGTCGGAGGGCATGCTCCAGGCCTGGAACGAGGTCATCGCTCACCCGTCGGCGGAGACCGTCGTCGACCTCGGCAGGACCGGAATCGTTGTCTTCGCTGGCATCAATCCCGAAGACGCCAGATCTCCACGTCGCCGATCGATCCTTCGCCGTCGATCCTGACGGGCTCACCCGAGGCCAGGGCCACGTAAGCCGCCTCCAGTTCCTCGTCGGGTTCCCTGGGACCTCCCTCGGACAAGAGGAGAAAGCGATCGAACTCCGGACCGAGCCGTATCTGGACTTCCTCCAGGTCGTATAGAGCAGTGTGGCAACCCGAGAGCCACGTCATCTGAGGCCGCATGCCCGTGATCACGCCGCATTGCCGCTCCGACTCAGATGCGATGACAGCCGCCGCCTCCTCCAGGGTGGCGAATTCGGCACCCCGAGACTCGGCGTAGGAGTCGAAACGCGCGCCGTGCAAGCCCAACGATGCGATCACCGCCACGGCCACAGTGAACGTCCCCGCCCGATACGCCCAGTCGGGCATGCGGGCATGAACATCGTCCACGGCCAACGCCGCCGCCACCATCATCAGGGCGACAGGGAAGAACACGAACCTCGGCTCGCCGTGAGAGATCAGGCCGAGGGCGAGGAACTGGCCCAACGACGGAATCGCCAGGAACAGGGCGGGACGCCGGTCATCGTGGCCGAGAGTGCGCCAGACGAACCAGCCGACCGCGACCAGGAGCGCCACCGCCCCGAGCTGGCCGGCGAGCAAGTCGGGCAGATCCCGGATGTAGTCGACGATCCCTTCGCCCAGATAGGCACGCCGCCCCGCCTCGGCCGTGAAGGTGATGACCCCCCATGGCCTTCCGGTGCGCAGGGTCGCCCACACGAAATGGGGCAGGAGGAGCACCAGCCCCAGGCCGGCGGCAGTCGCGACCGCCTCGCCCCTCTCCTGGATACGGCCCCATCCCACGACGAGAAGGGCGACCGTCAAGAGAGCCAACGAGAGGACGGACTGATAGCGGATGTAGAAGGCGGCAGCAGCGACCGCCACTGCTATGAACAAGTAGCGGTCGGAGGCCGGCTCGGAGGTCAACCACTTCCAGAGGAGCATCGTCACGATGAGCAGCAAGCCCGTGGAGGGAAGGTCGGAGAGGAACTCGGCCCCGCGCCGCAGGAAGCTGGGCGCCACCGCGAACATGGCAGCGGCGAAGATGCCCACACGGTCGGAGCGCATCGTCCGTCCCAGCGCCCACACCGCCACCACCGTGCCGACGGAGAGCACGACCGAAAGGAGGCGCAAGCCCAGCGCCGACTCGCTCAAGGGGAGGACGGCCAGGGCGAGCACCGACTGGCCGATGCCACGGTGGAGCTCCCAGCCGGTGTCTGGCGTGCCTTCGAGCCAGGCACGTGCCTTTAGCGCATAGGCGGCTTCGTCGTGTCCTAGCTCTCCCCCGCCGACGACGATCCGCACGAGGACGGCGGCTAGCGCGATCAGGCCCACCACCGCCAGCCATCCCGGAATGGGCCTGACCACCAGGCGTCCCAATGGCGGGCCGATCACCGCCACCACAACGGCCGCGACGACGGCGATGACCACCAACCCTCCGATGGCGCCGGCTCGTAGGACGTCGAGGGCATAGGCAGAGGCGCCGGCGGCCAAAGCGCCGATGCGGAACGGAACAGATTCGAACGGCGCCCGGGCGAGGACTCCGGCAAGGGCAGCCGCCACCACACCAGCGGCGACGAGGATCAGGGCCGGCCGGGGGTACAACCCGGCGGCAGCTCCGGCTGTATAGACGACCGCGGTGAGGGCAGCCGTGAAAGCGCCACCGGCGACGAGCGATCTGAGTCGGTTCATCGCTCTCAGGTGATCGGCCCCATCTGCTGGTCCCCTGGGGTGAGGAAGATGGTGCCGGATGCAAAGCCGTCACCGACCAGTCGGCCGTTGGCCTCGTAGTGAGATTCGTCGACGTGCCACGTGTGGTCGGTGGTGCCTCTTCCGTATGAGAACTCGAAGCGGGAGGTCGAGTACACCGACATGCCCAAGGCGGCCATGCCACGCATGAAGATGGAGTCCACCCGAGCGCCCCTGTGGGGAAAACGGACCTCCTCCCAGGTGTGCCGTCTGCCGACGAAGGTCGGCCCCGGGACGTAGTTGGTGAACCGGTACTCGTTTCCGGTATGGAGGAGGTAGGTGCGGTCGAGCTTCGCGTCGTACAGATGGTGGGTGAGCTTCCCAACCATGTCGGCGCCGGTCCTCTCGAGTTCGAGCAATGCCTCTTCCATATAGAGATGGCCGTAGTAGTCGTCGTCGTCGATCTTTGCCCAGGCTTCGGTGGTCGTTTGCTCGAGGAGAGCGTTGAGGCAGCGCCCCAGGGGCCACTCGTCGGGCATCTCGAAGAAGCGGATCCGCGACCCCAACATATTCTCACCTGACGTCCGTTCGGCGCCCGAAGCTTCGAACCCGTGGGTGGCGAGGAAGGCGTGAAAACCGGTCGTGTCCATCCGGCTGAGGGTCTCGATCAGTCCCTGGACGCGATCGGGTCGTTTGGTCATGGCGATCGCCGTGACGCCGAGATGTCGACGGGGTGGGTCGATGCCGGCCGCCTCCAGCAGGGTGATCGCCACATCTCGCACCGTGCGTCCCCGGGTGCCGACGATCCGGTCCCGGACCGATTCCGCCTCGAGGCCACCTCCGGGCTCGGACAGGGTCATCGGCTCCGGTAGAACGAGATGCGTGAGGCCGGGCACCGTTTCCTCGCCGACGACCACTTCGGGTCGATGACCGCTCAGGGCCTGGGCGAGGCCCCCGGAGGGCGAGAAAGCGACGAGCGGCTGGCGGGTCGGCCATAGCAGCCATTCTCCGAGGTTGGCCGGCGCCCTATCGCCTCCGACCACGACGAGGTCGAGCCCGGCGAGAGCCGCCTCGTCGATGCCGTCCAGGTCGACGGCGTCCACCGCGAGCCTGATCCAATCGGGCGCACCGCTCACGCCAGCCCTGATCGTGGGGAAAACGAGCCGAGGGCGACCCTCCGCCGGCGCCGGGGGTGCCGCCGCTTTCGATTCCTTGCCCGGCAGCCGGATAGAAAAGCGGGCAGCTGCTTCGGCCTTTCGGGCACGACGTCTCCACTTGGCCGTCTCCAGGCGTTGGGCGGCCAGTTCCTTCTCGGCGTAGGCTCGACGGGCCCGCTCGTCGTTGACGAGCTCGGTCAAACGTCGACGTTCGGCGTCATCCACGGCAGCCCGGATCCGCAAGCGAGAACATCGCTGGAAGTGTAGGAATCGTCCGGTCGAGGCGACCGTCGTCCGATCAGCCGCGCAAGGCTCTCAGAAAGAAGGACGCCATCTCGGCCCGGGTCAGGGGCCGGTCCGGGCAGTATTGGTCGTTCGCCGGTGGGTTGCAGCCCCGGGTGACGTCGGCGGCCATGAGGACGTTGATCGCCTCCTCGAATTGGTTGCCGTCGTCGTCGACGAAGTAGTCGGTCGTGTCGGGATTCGAGTAACGGTCCGGACTCTGAGCCGCAAAGGCGTTGACCAGCATCTGAGCCATCTCGTCGCGTCGCAGTGGCGAATCCTGGCAGAAGGCCGTCTCGGTGCACCCGAAGCCGATCCCCGCTTCCATCAGGGCGTTGATGTCCTCGTTGAAGACCGACGAGTCGTCGTCGGAGAAGTAGTTCGTCGATGCCGCCGGCAGCTTCAGCGTGCGCCGGATGAAAGCTGCCACCTGGCCTCGCGTCATGTTCAGCGAGGGGCAGTACTTCGTGTTCTGGGGTGGGTTGCAGCCTCTGGTGATGCCCTCGTCGGCCAACGCGTCGATGCTCGACTCGTGGACGTTGCCGTCGTCGTCGGAGAAGTGGCCGTTCCAAGTTTTCGTCAAGGTGACGCTGGACCCGGTCAAGTAGGGATACGGGTCGATGGGAACCGCTCCCGACCCCTCGCCGACGCGTAGTTCGAAGTGGAGATGGGAACCGGCATCCTCGGCGTTGCCGGAGTCGCCAACCCACCCGATCACCTCTCCGGCCTTCACCGGGTGGGCTACGCCACCCCAGTTCGGCGATCCGGCGGCGATCCAGGCGGTCACGATGGCGTCGCTGATGCCCTTGCCGAGCCCATCGTCGGTCCCCGGAGTGTCGTTGTTCAGATGGAGATATCGGGTTTGCCAGCCCCCATGCTCGATCACGAGCCACTGATGTCCTCCGGGGATCGGCGTGCCATCACTATTGAACCCTCGCACCGTGGTGACGATCCCGTCGGCGGCGGCCACCACAGGGGTCATCTTGTCGGCCATGATGTCCACGCCTTCGTGGGTGCGGCTACAGCCGGACCGACAGTCGCCGAAGTTGTCGAAGTACTCCGAATGGGGTCCCGCTACGGGGAAAACCAGTTCGTAAGTCGACGGTTGATCGGCCGGTGCTTCCTGGGCTTGGGCTGGGAGCGTCAGGAATATGACGGCGGTCGCGGCGAGCACGAACCGCAGTGAGAGTCTCGACATTGGAGAGAGAATCGGTCGGGGACCCGAGCGACCTTAACCCCGCCTTCTTCGACCGCGCAACCCGAGCATGCCGCTGGGTCGAAGGGCGGGCACCGGAGCGGCGGTGCTCAGCCCCTCTCGATGAGGATGCGGGCGATGCGGTCCCCGGCCAGACCGTCCCACAGCGGAGGGGCTTCCCCGCCTGCGCGATTGGGAGCGTCGAGGGCACCCTTTTCGATCGCGTCGGGATCGGTGCCCACGAGTCGGTTGGTGCCCATCGTGATCGTGATGGGCCGTTCGGTGTTCTCCCGCAGCGTCAAGCACGGGATCCCGAGGACGGTCGTCTCCTCCTGGACCCCACCCGAGTCCGTGAGGACGAGCTTCGAGCCGATCACGAGAGAGAGGAAGTCCACATAGCCGAGGGGTTCCAAGACCTGGACGAAGCGCTCGATACCAGCATCGACGAGCTTCTCCCGTCCCCGCGGGTGAAGCGGTGCGACGAGCGGCATGAGCTTCGAGACTCGCTGCAGCCCTTCGACCAGGCGCTCGACGGTTGTGTCGTCGTCCACGTTCGACGGCCGGTGAACCGTGACGACGCCGTAGCTGTCGGGGACGCCCAGGCGACGCTTCGTCGCCTCGACATCGACGAGGTCCTGAAACCGCCGCAGCGTGTCGATCATCGGGTTGCCCACGAAGTGCATGAACTCGGCCGGTATGCCTTCCCGAGCCAAATGCCCCATGGCTTCCGGGCTGGTCACGAAGTGCATGTCGGCCAAGGCATCCGTAACGACGCGGTTGATCTCCTCCGGCATCGTGCGGTCGAAGCTCCTGAGGCCCGCCTCGACGTGGGCAATGGGGATGTGCAGCTTCGAGGCGCAAACGGCAGCGGCCAGAGTCGAGTTGACGTCGCCATACACGACGACACGGGAGGGACGCCGGCGTTCGAAGAGCTCCTCGAGAGCTACCAGCAAGGCCGCCGTTTGTGTCCCGTGAGAGCCGGAGCCGACCCCAAGATTCTCCTCTGGTTCGGGAAGCCCGAGCTGGTGGAAGAAAACGTCCGACATCGAGGGGTCGTAGTGCTGGCCCGTGTGGATGAGGACAGGACGCTCCCCCATTCGCTGCAGCGCGCCAACCACAGGCGCAGCCTTCATGAAATTGGGCCGAGCGCCAACGATGTGGATGTGATCGCCTGGCACCGTCACATCCTACCTTGCGAGATGGTCAGCCCTCCGAGGGAGCAATCTCCAGCGGCCGGAGGACGTCGTCGACACCTAGCCCTTCCACCGCGTACACCGAGATCTCTCGTCGCCCTTGCTCCAGGTCTTCCAATCGGGTCAGCGCCGAATACATAGAAGCCCGTTCCTGGTCGAACGTTCTCGTAACGGCGGACACCCGGCCATTGACGGCGATCACGAGATCCACCTGCTCATCGCCTGGCAGCCCCTCGATGTAGCCCGTGACCATCAGAGGCAAGACGCCAGAGTCGAGGTCCGCCGCCTGGTGCTCGAGATCGTCGACGTAGGCCACCCAGCCGAGCCGCGGCCCGATCCTGAGATCGTGGACCTCCGCTCCCAGCAAGTGTCTACCCAAACCCGCTCGAAACACCTCGGACCATCCGCCCGACATAGGAACGCGACGGTGGAGATACCCCAAGTAGGCACTACGGGCCGCCGACAGCTCGTCGAAGTTGACGGCCTCCCCAGCGAACCACAGAGCATCGGCACGCCGAGCCCCGGTGAGCGACGCTCCATCGAACGACCAATCGCGTACATCGGCACCCGACAGGTCGGCCAGCGTCGGCAGAACATCTACCAACTGCACAGGATCATCGATCACCTGGCCCTCTCTGCCAGGCATCGTGATGAACAGGGGCACGGCGAGTATCCCACCACGAGTCGCCTCGGT
>DASVDX010000028.1:0-102590 GCA_036380875.1 Acidimicrobiia bacterium | reverse complement strand
GGGGCGCTGGCCACTGCCGGCATCACCCGAGGCTGCAACCCACCGGCGAATGACCGGTTCTGTCCCGACCAGGCGGTCACCCGAGCCGAGATGGCCGCCTTCCTCCACCGCGCCCAAGGATCCCCCAAACCATGGCTCCGCGTCACGCTCCCCCTGAACTCCACGGCCGCAGGGGTCACAGACGCCGGCGCGGTTCCCCTGACGTTGTGGCCTCCTGACGGAAGGGGGCCTGCTGTCTGGGATCCGATCGACCAGACGCTGACGTCCCGTGACGACGCCTTGCTCTTGACCGACTCCTCGGATCAGGGGTATCTGATCGGTCAGGACCGGAACGACGTCGGGTTCTTCTGGGACACATCGACCGATCAGTTCATCGAGTTCACCGGCCCGGGAGGCTCCCGTGTCGTTCCGACCGCGGTCAATGACAACGCGCAGGTCGTGGGCGAAGCGAGACTCAGCGGAGGGCTAGCGGGGCGGCGAGCCTTCGTGTGGGAACCGGGCGACGACGAGGCGAGGCTGTTGGACACGCCCCCTGACCACACCTCCTCCGGTTGGGATGTCAACCACGCCGGCGTCGCAGTGGGTCTTGTCACACCAGCGCCGTCGGGCTCGGAGCGCACCGCCCTGTGGGATGTAGAGACCGGCGAGGTGACCGTGCTGCCTCTGCCTCCTGGGTTCGGTTCCAGCATGCCCAGCTCCATAAACGATGCCGGCGACGTCGTTGGGACGATTCACCGAGAAGCCGACCCGAACGGCACCGTCTTCCACTGGAACGCTGACCGCGGCTACGAGTTGCTGTCCAATCAGCGCTTGCTCCGCGCCCTCGGTGCTGCCGGCTCCATGACCGCGCTCAGAGTGGAGGACCTGAACGACCACGGCCTCGTCCTGGGCTGGGTGGCGTACGGCAAGGACGGGGAAGCCGGGGACTCAGCGGAACGGCTCTTCCTGTGGGATCCCCGTGCCGATTCATTGACACTCGTCCCCGCCCTGCATGACGGGGGTACTCAAGGTGCTCTCAACAACCGTGGCCTGGTGGCGTTGGTCCAGGGCGAAGACCTCGGCATCTGGGACCCGGGCAAAGGGGAAGTGACCCGTCTCCAGTCACCCTCCGATTCTGCCTCAGTGCCGATCTCCATGAGCAACGACGACTGGGTAGTCGGCACCGCCTTCGTAGGCGTCCCTGAGGTCTCGGCGGAGTGGACCGTGGTCTGGATCCCGCCTTCACCGCGAGAAGCCAGCCCATCGCACGCCCCGCTGGTTTCTGGCATCGAGGACGGTGGCGACGGCGCACCCCCAGCCCGGCGATCCGAACTCGACCTCAGCCTGCGGCCGACATGTTCGGATCGCCGAGCCCCATGCCCGTCGGTTGACTCGACGACCGGCCTCCTCGTTCGGCCCAGAGGCCGAACCCCAACCAGGCCAGGCCGATACCGATGGGCACAGCTCCCCAACGATGGAGATCGAAAGGCAGCAACGAAACCACGATCACGGCAAGCGGAAGCCCGAACGCGAACACCCCGGCTGCCCAGCGCGAGAGGACCCCAGCGCGCATCACGGCCACGCCGAAAACGAGGCAGCCCGCCGGAAAGAAGATGCTGGACGCCACCCACAGGGCGGGGAGGAGTCCCATGTCCATCGTCCGTTCCGACCCGCTGACGATCGCCAGGAGGCCTATCACGAACTCGGGCTCGCGTTCTGCCAGCAAGGGTTGGATGAACGCCTCGACGAAGGCGAAGCCGGCCGTGTTGGCCAACCCGAGGGCCAGGAGCGCAAAACCGGCGAACCCCAGCCAGCCGGTCTCTTCTACTTGGCGGGCGTAGACACCAGCTATGCCGGCAACGAACAACACCGTCATGGCGAGCGTGGCGTAGTGCACGAGCGCCCATGTGCTGGTCGTGACCGATGCCAACGTCTCGGAAGGATGGAGCGGCTGGATCACGACGAACAGAACACCCGCGGCCATGGCGGCGAGTCCTCCCAATCTGAGGAGACTGTCCCGGGTCATGCCGATCCTCCGTCCTCCGTCGGTTCCAGCACGACGACAGGCGTCTCCCTCGTACGCAGCTCGGCGAGCGAGTCGAGGTCCGCCCCCCAGCCGGGAAAGTCCCGGAACCGCGCCCACAGACGGGAGCGCTCTCTGCCGACAGCCTCCCGAGCGTGGACCCGGCGCAGACCGTCGGCGAGCGTCACGGTCGTCTCGGGATGCGCCTCGAGGTTGAGCCACCACGCCGGGGGCGCGTCGGCCCAGCCGTTCATCGCCAACGTGACGAGGTTCGGCCCGTCTTCGAAGTAGCCGACGATCACCATCCGGGGCTGCCCGGACCGACGACCGACGGTGTCGATCCGCATCATCCCGAACCGCTTGCCGAGCTTGGGACGCGAGAGACCGAAACGGCCCCCACTGAGGCGAAGGAGCCCGCGGTGGAGCGACCAGAAGAGCCTGACCAAGAATCGAGGTGGCCTCCGCACTGGTCCGCTCTCACGCTCCGGGGCGCCGACTCGGGCTGGTTCATGCTCGGGGTCCACGACATTCACCCTGCGAACCGGCCAGCCCAAGGCGTGCCGGGGAAGGCCGGCGCCGTGTCCAGTGCCGCAACGGCCTCGGGCCGAAAGCCCCTGACCACCAGATACAGACCCAGGCCGAACTCCCACGCGGCGATGGGCAGCACCGCCACGAGCGCCAGCAAGTCGACTGTCTCGCCGGACCATCCGAACAGCGTGGCGAAGTTGTAGGTGACCAGGGTCACGGCGCCGAGGAACCCGAGCAGTGGAAGCCCCCGCGGCACGAGCCGTGACCGGTACATGAGGGTGCCCAGCAGCAGGGCGTTGGCCGCGGGAACGAGGCTCTGTCCGACGAAGAAGACACGGTCGTAGAGAGACACGAGCATGTCGCCGACCACGGACCCCTCGGCCCCCACTCCGCTCCTCCGCAAAGCGACGATGGTCCAGAGGCTGGCGACGCCGACGAAGATCGTGGCGGCCTCGAGAACCCGGGTCCCGACGAAGCCCATGGCGAAGGCCTCGCTCTGGCGCTTCACCACGGGGTACAGCGCCACCGCTGTCCCTATGCAGGCGAATCCCATGATCAGTTCGAGAATCCCTCCAGCGAGCACACCTGCATCGGGCCCCGAACCTGAGATGTAACCCGGTTCCCGGACGCCCGCATAGAGCGCAACTGTCGGGATGGAGATGAAGGTCAGGAGGTAGAGGGCGCCTGCCGTCCGGGCCGCCCTCCGCATTCGATCGATCGGCGGACCGATCACCTCTGGATCAGCCGCCGTCTCGGTCCCTGTCGCCATGGCCCGTCCTCCTCTCGCCACGGGAGACCAAGAGGACGACGAACCAATCCTGGTGGCCTACTTCGTGCTCGTACTATATGTGTCCGTACGATTTGCCGTCAAGGTATTCTGGCGTCATGCCCCGTTCTGATTTCGTGGCCGAAACCCTCGCGGGGTGGACGAGGCTTCGACCCGACGAGGACCTGACCAGTCTCGGGATCGTCCAACGGCTGATCTGGATCGGCCGCCTCGCCGAAGAGCTCCTGGAGCGGACAGCCACAGCGAGCGGTCTGCGCCGCCGTGGCGACTACGAAGTCCTCGCTCTCCTGAGGCGGTCAGAACCTTCCCTGCTCACCCCCCTCGAGGTGGCCCAGCAGCTGCGCACATCCCAGTCGGGGATGACCGGGAAGCTGGACCGGCTCGAAGCGCAAGGGCTGATCGAACGGGTTCCCGACCCTTCCGACCGCAGGGCGATCCGTCTCGGCGTGACCGACGCCGGCCGCGCCCTGATCGACAACGCCTTCACTATGAGCATGGCGATGTATGAGGCGATGCTCAGTGAGCTCACGCCCGCCGAGGCGAAGTCCTTCGAGGCGCTGCTGGACAAGATCCTCACCCGACTCGACGAGCTCGTGAGCAAGCGCGAACCCTGGGTCGCCGGGTAGGGATCTGTCTGCGACGTTCAGCCCTGCGGGCCGGCGGGAGTCTGCAGGACCAGAGTTTTGCGTGCTTTCGAGCGGATGAGCGGGGGGAGTCCCGTCTTCGCCAGCCCAGCGCTCATAACGAGCGCCAACAGCGCCTGAGCCAGCGTCTCGACCTAGTCGGCGAGGGTTCGTTGATGGAAAGCGGCCCGCCACTCGTCGTGGAGGCGCAAATAAACGGTGCTGCACAGGTACCCGCGGGCCACGGTCTCGTAGTTCGACCGGGCCCGGGCCAGGTACGTCAGTAGCGCCACCGCACCGGGGCTGAGCCAACGGCCCTCCACTTCTTCGAAGGACACCTCGGCCCAAGCTCGCCCATCGGCGTTCTCACGGCGGATCGCTTCGACTGCGGTCCGGATGTCTATCCGCCCGACCTCGGGAAAGATCAGGCGAGCCGTCGGCAGGTAGCGTTCGCCATACGTCTCGGGATCGTTCCCCCACTGTGCCCGCTCGACCTCGAGGAGCTCATCGAGGGCCACCCCCTCCAGCGCCGCACCGATATCGCCACTCGTTCCAGGCATGCGCGGAGCCTACAAGGGGGCCCGCCTACGTGCCCGAAGCGATTCCTGCCTGGAGGCGGCGGATGATCTCGCCGAGTCGACCGGACGCCAGCATCCCGGGACCCAGCGGACCAGAGCGGTCCTCGCCCACCGGCGGGAGGGATGCCAGCGCTGACCGGACATCGGTGGTCATGTGCTCGAGTTGCCAGGTGATCTCGTCGTTCACCGCTTCGGGCCGATCGGGGAACGCCAGGCCAATGGCTCTGGCGGCGTAGGCGGCGGCACCCAAGGCGTGGGCACCCATGTGACAGACGGCGGCTGCCTGGCCGGCGGCACGGGCGGCGGCGGCCGCGGCCGGGCTCTTCACCTCGTCTCCGCCCACGCCTCCGACGAAGCGGCGACGTATCGCTTCGGCGGTATCGGACTCCCCGCGGGCGAACGCCCGAGCTCGCTGGATCAGCTTCCGGGGGCGGTCGTCGCCAGGGGCCTCCGCCTCGAACAGCCCGAGCACGCGCTCAGCGCAATCTGCCGCCCACATGGCGACCAAACGCCGGTCGCTTTCACTCAGCGTCTGCGGAGATCGCACGGCTGTCGACTCTGGCGCGCCGTTGGCTGGCGCCCCAACTGAACAGTGCTGTGGAGATCAGGCAACCAAGGCCCAAGAAGAGGAACTGCGTGCCCACACCGGCGACGGCCAACGCCCCGAACGCCGCCGCTCCGATCGCCCCCACCCACATGAGCCGGGTGTTCCGTCCCGCCGCCCCGAAGATCATTAGGGAAGCGAAGACGAGCGGGACGAGCAGATAGGAGAAGAGCGGAGCCCCCAACATCAGGAACCACGCCACCAACCCGGCCGTGACGAGTGCGAAGAGGAGAGCACCCATCCGGCCGATCCATTCGACGAACGCCATGTCGGAATGCTGCCGCGGCTCGCTCTCTAAACGACGATATTTGCTATTGTCAACTAATTCGCTTATATACGTCAACTGCTATGGAAGCTGGAGCCGACGCCAGTCTGGGACCGCGAGTCGAAGCCGTTCGACGGTTCAACCGCTTCTACACCAAGCAGATCGGAGTCCTCCAAGAGGGACTCTTGAAAAGCCCTTTCTCCCTCGCCGAGGCACGGGTGGTCTACGAACTCGCCCACCACGAAGGGACGACGGCTACCCATCTCGCTCGAGAGCTCGACCTGGATCCCGGGTACCTGAGCCGGATCCTCCGCCGTCTCCAACAGCGCGGGCTGGTCGGCCGGCGACGTTCCGACGAAGACGGGAGACAGATGCTCCTCTCGTTGACCGATGAAGGGCAAAAAGCCTTCAGCGAGCTCAACGCCGCCTCCCGGCACCAGATCGAGGGAATGCTCCGGGAGCTGACACCCGAAGAGCAGCATCGCCTCGTGCAGGCAATGGGCACGATCGAGTCGCTCCTCACGGCACCCGAGGAGCACCGCACCCCCTACATCCTGCGGCCGCACCAGCCGGGTGACATGGGCTGGGTCGTGCACCGCCACGGCGTCCTCTACAACCAGGAGTACGGCTGGGACGAGACCTTCGAGGCGCTGGTCGCCGAGATCGTCGCCGACTTCATTCGCAACTTCGATCCCCGGCGCGAGCGGTGCTGGATCGCAGAGAAGGACGGCGAGAACGTCGGTTCTGTGTTCCTCGTCGAGCATCCGGAGCAAGAAGGCGTGGCGAAGCTGCGGCTGCTCCTGGTCGAGCCCCACGCCCGCGGTCTCGGCATCGGCCGGCGCCTCGTCCAGGAGTGCACTCGGTTCGCACGCCAGGTCGGCTACCGGAAGATCACGCTCTGGACCAACCACGTCCTCGGAGCGGCGAGGCGCATCTACAAAGAGGAAGGGTACGTCCTCGTCCACGAAGAGCCACACCACAGCTTCGGGCACGACCTCATCGGTGAGACCTGGGAGCTCGATCTGACGCCCTAGGGTTCGAGGCGGAATGAGCCGTCTCCGTCTGTTCCTTCAGTCGCGTCAGGGGGTCATCGCGATGGCGTCCCTGGTCGCCATCGCCATCTCGTTGATCCTGTCGGCAGGCGACGCATCTCAGACGGCTCGTACCGCGCCTCTGGTCGCGCTCGTCGTGATCGGCGGGATTCCCATCGTGTGGGACATCACCAAGGACCTGATCGCCCGCAATCCCGGAGCCGACCTCCTAGCCGCCATCGCCATCGTGACCGCGGTCCTCCTCGGCGAGTGGCTGGTAGCAGCCATCATCGTGCTGATGCTCTCGGGAGGTGAGGCGCTCGAGGAAGCCGCTACCGCCCGAGCGTCCCGAGTACTCGAGGCTCTCGCCAAGCGCGCTCCGACGCTGGCTCACCGACTCGTCGACGGGGGCAACGGAAAAACGGAGGACATCCCGGTCTCCGAGATCGAGGTCGACGACCGGCTGTTGGTCCTGCCCCACGAGGTGTGTCCGGTCGACGGCGAGGTGGTGTCCGGACGCGGGGCGATGGACGAGTCCTATCTGACCGGCGAGCCGTATGTGATCACCAAATCGGTCGGATCCAAGGTCCTCTCCGGAGCCATAAACGGCGAAGACGCCCTGGTGGTCCGCGCCACCAAGACCGCCGCCGACTCGCGGTACGCCCAGATCGTTGGCGTCCTGGAAGAGGCCGAGGCAAATCGTCCCCGGATGCGACGTCTCGCCGACCGCCTCGGTGCGTGGTACACGGTGCTCGCCCTGGCGATGGGGTTGCTCGGCTGGGCGGTGTCGTCGGATCCCGAGCGGTTCCTCTCCGTGATGGTGATCGCCACGCCCTGCCCGCTACTGATCGGTGTCCCGGTGGCGATCGTGGGAGCGATATCGCTTGCGGCCCGGTCGGCGATCATCATCAAGGATCCAGGCGTCCTCGAACGGATCCCCAAAGCCACGATCATGATGTTCGACAAGACCGGGACGCTCACGTACGGGCGTGCCTCGGTGACCAACGTCGACATCGGGGAGGGCTTCGAGCGGAGTGAGGTGTTGCACCTCGCCGGTGCCCTGGAGCGCTACTCCCGCCACCCATTGGCCGCACCGATCGTCGAGACCGCCGAGAAACAGCTCGGCGAAGACTTCACCGCGGACGTCGAGCGGCTGTCAGAGATCCCCGGCGCCGGCCTGTTGGGCACGGTCGACGGCCGGGACGTGCGAATCACGAGCCGACGGTCGGCGGAGCAGCTCCTCGGCGAGGCCGCTTCCGGCCTCCCTCCGCGCGAGGCGGGAATGGAGTCGGTCGTGCTGATCGACGGCCGCTACGCCGCCACCTTCCAGTTCCGCGATCAGCCCCGACTGGGGGCCGCGGAGTTCGTCAGTCATCTGGGTCCACGCCACGGCGTGACCCGGACGATGCTCATCTCTGGCGACCGGAGAAGCGAGGTGGCATATCTCGCAGAACACGTGGGGATCGACGAGATCCACGCCGAGACTTCGCCGGAGGAGAAACTGGCGATCGTCCTCCGCGAAAACGAAAGGGGAACCACCCTTTTTCTCGGCGACGGCATAAACGACGCTCCCGCCATGGCGGCTGCCGACATAGGAGTGGCCTTCGGGCGAGAAAGCGACGTGACGACCGAGGCTGCCGGCGCGGTGGTTCTCGACTCGTCGCTCGAACGCCTCGACGAGCTCCTCCACATCGGCGAGCGGATGCGTCGCATCGCTCTCCAGAGCGCCGTCGGGGGCATCGCCCTGTCGATGGTCGGCATGGTGCTCGCCGTAGCAGGGATGCTTCCCCCTCTCCTCGGGGCGGCCGCCCAAGAGGCGATCGACCTGCTGGCGATCCTGAACGCGGTTCGGGTCGTTGCGGTGAGACGACCCCTGGCCGACTACCACGAGTTCGTGACGCCGGAGCCGCGCCGTCCTGCCCCCGAGGTTGTTTGAGCCATCCGGTGGCATAGCCTTGCACCGTGCGCGAGCGGTACCTCGCTGGACTCGACTACCTGGAAGCGGTGACGACCCTCCTCCAGCGCGGGCGCTCGGCTCACCCCACGGCCGGGCTCTACGAGGCGGCCGACTTCCAATGGTGGTGGCGTGTCTCTCGGCCGACCGACGCCTTCCCGCAGCTGTTCTGGTTCGACGAGTCGGACCAGCCTGCCGCCGCGGTGGTCGCCATCGCTTGGCCCGATGCTACGAGCCTCGTCCCGATGTTCCTTCCGGACTCGACCCCGGCCTGGGTGGCACACATCGTCGAGCGTGGCGTGACCCACGCACAGGAACGCGGTCTGGAACCGCTAGAGATCACCGTCGACCTGGCCGACGAAGCTCTGATCGCGATCCTCGCTGGGTACGGCTTCGAGGTGACCAGGGACGAGACGGTCGAAACCTGGATGGACATCGAGGACCGCCCACCGGTCAGTCCGCTCGATCGCCGATACCGGCTCGCGACTCGACTCGAGACCGGATCACGACCCCACCACATGAGCGGCCGCAGTGGCCCGGAAGTAGAGGAGCGCCTCCGTCAGACGTCGTTGTATCGGCCCGATCTCGACCTGGTGGTCCTAGACGAGAGCGATGATCTAGCGGGGTACGGCCTGTTCTGGTTCGACCCGGTGACCAAGACGGGCCTGGTGGAGCCCATGCGCACCGAGGACGCCCATCAGCGACGAGGCCTGGCTCGCCACCTCCTCACGGCCGGCCTCGACCGCCTTGCGGCGGCGGGCGCCGAGAGTGTGAAGATCGTGTACGAGCCGGACAACCCCGCCGCCGCTCACCTCTACACGAGCGTCGGATTCCAGGCAGTCCGCAGATGCGGCGTGGCCACACGGCAATGAGATCCGGCTGCTGAGATCGAAGCCGTCCCCCACTCACCGAGGCACCGACTGCTTCAGCACGTGGCTCATCACCGCCCGAAACTCCGCCGGTCGGTCGAAGTTGGCCCGATGACCCGCGCCCTCGAAGACGAACCGCTCCTTCGACGGTGCGTCGACCGCGGTGAACCACTCTTCGGCGAGCACTGCACGACCCCGCGCTTCGTGTTCGCCGAGCACCATGTAGATGGGTACGTCGAGCCTTCGAACGTCCTGACGAAAGTCGATTCCCTGGAGCTGCGGGTAGAGAGTGGCGTTCGTGTCGAGGAAGCCTCTGAAGGCATTGATCCCGTCCATGAACGAGTACTCGGGCACGAAGAGGATGTTCGGCATCTCGTTGCTCAGGTCCAGCTCTGGGTAGGCGTTCCAGTCGTGCTCATGGCCCACGACCGGGTCGTATTGCAAGAGCTCGGCGTAGGGCGGAGGACCGTTGCGTCGGAGGGTCGCCGCCAAGTCTTCGTTGCCTGTCGCCTGGGCCCAGGCCAGTGCGTCCTCCCAGAACATGACATCGGTTTCACGCTGACTGACCATCTGACCGACTCCCACGAAGGCGTGATACAGGTCCGGCCGGGCCTGAACGGCGAGGACGCCGAGAGTCGAACCCCACGACTGGCCGACCAGGAAGATCTTCTCCCTTTCGAACCGCTCGCGGAGGTAGTTGGTCACCTCGATCGTGTCAGCGACGAGTTGGTCGACCGTGAGCGTCTCGGCTGGATCCAAGGCGGCGTAGGACTTCCCGGCACCGCGCTGCTCCCATACCGCTACGACGAATTCCTCCTCGAGTCCGGCGTCGCGTCGGATCGCACCCAAGTCGGTCCCACCCGGACCACCGGCCAGATAGAGGAGCACTGGATTGGCCACATCCCGGCCACGGATCATGACCACCTGTTCATGACCACCTACTGAGACGGTCGCGAGTTCGGCAATCGAGCCGGCCACCGGCTCGCCATCGGTGCCGATCACAGGAGCGGTTGTGGCGGGTCGTGCGATCAACAGCGCCAGAGCGATGACAGCCAACGACCCGAGAGTGGTGAGCGCCCAGCGCAGGACCCCGGGAGCAAGTGCTCGAGGATGGCCGGCACGGTATGCCAGCCACGCCCCGAACGAGATGCCGACTTCCATCGGCAACAGCACCAGGAGCCCGTGGAAGACCCGGCCGACGACGAAGGCGACGATCCCGTAGAAAGCATCGAGGTGGATGGCATCCACTGTGGGACCGACGATCGAAACCCTGCCCACCTCGAGGACCAGGACATAGACGACGGGTAGGACCAGGAAGCTCCACGGGCTGACCGACACGAACCCGGCCAAGAGCCCGACGAGCAACGCCGAGACCATCGACCACAGGGCTTCCGCTGTGGTCACAGGTCCCCGGGGTAGGAGCGAGGCACTGATCGCTGCCGAGGCCGCGACCAGCACTCCTGCGACCAGCATGCCGAGTCGGGGATCGGACCAGGCTCTGTCTCGCCACGTCATGGCGACGCGCCGTTCGATGGCATCCTGTCGAACGGCAAGGCCTCCTCTTGCGCCCATGTTCACTCCCGATGGATCCTTCGTTGCTGAAACTGCCGTGGGTTCGGACGACGCGCCAGGGCCGAACGGCACTGGTCAGCTGATCCGGATCAGCCAGAGCCCGACAACGATCATCAGGGCCGCAACCAGGCGTGCGGGGCGGAGCTGTTCCTTCAGGAACACGATGGCTAACAGCGCTCCGAACAGGACGCTCGTCTCACGTAGGGCGGCGACGAGCGCAATCGGGGCACGCGTCATCGCCCAGATCGCGATGCCGTAGGACAGGAGCTGCAAGGTTCCGCCGACGACGCCGACTCGCCACGACCGCAGCATCGGGCGCAGAACAGGTTCGGTCACAGACGAGCGCCGGATGGCGAAGTAGACCGTCAGGATGGAGGCGTTGCCCACGAACAGCGCCAGGGTGTAGCGATGCGGGTCGCTGGCGGCGCGTCCTCCGATACCGTCGACCACCGAATACAGGCAGATAGTCAACGCGGTGAACAGCGCGAAAATGACGGCCCGCTTGTCCGGCGGTTCGAGAAGGCGCCCGCCCCGCAACGAGAGCAGGAGGACGCCTGCGGCGAGAACGGCGATGCCGGCCCAGCCGGCGCCACCGATCTGCTCGCCGATCAGGAGAGCGGATACGCCGGCGGTCATGAGCGGCGCTGTGCCTCTCGCCAGCGGGTACACCTGGCCGAGATCGCCGGTGCGATAGGCCTCGCTCAGCCCGATGAAATAGAACAGGTGGATGAGGACGGAAGCGACCACCCATGGCCAAGCCGCCGCCGGCGGCAAGCCGACGAACGGGATGAGCGCCAGGGCGACGAGCCCTGAGCTGGTCGTGATCAGCACCAACGATGTCAGTGCATCGAGGCCGATCTTGATGGCGGCATTCCAGCCGGCATGGCAGGCGGCGGCGAAGAGGACCGCGGCGAAGACGAAGGAGTCCAATTGTGGACTGAGTTATAGGCTCCCAACACGTCCTCGGGCGCCGGCAGGCCGTGTGCCCCCGCTCCCCGGCCGGTCTGCCGACTGTCGTTCGGGACACGCCACCTGAAATAGATCGCGGAAATCACCGCCATACTCCGCGAGAGGAGTGAAATGGTGGTCGCGGATTTCCGTCGAGGCGGCACGACTCCGAGGAGCCTCTTGACCACCACATCGTCCACTCGCCGTTCCATGGTGCGCACGGTCACCTTCGTGCTGGGTTTCTCCGTAGCCGCCACCGGGGTGGCGATGCTCGTGCCGGCGGCGGTGTCGTTCTCCATCGGCGAAACGGAGACGGCCGGCGGGATGCTCCTTGCGGCGGGGATTTCGATCGGCCTGGGCTCCGTCGCCTGGCTGACGGCAGGCCGGCCGCGTGAGATCGGGATGAAAGACGGCTTCGCCGCCGTCGGTCTCGCTTGGTTCGCGTTGACGGCGGCCGGTGCCCTCCCGTACCTGACGACGGGAACCATTCCGAACCTCGCCGACGCGTTCTTCGAAGCCGCCTCCGGCTTCTCCACCACTGGAGCCTCGATCCTGGCCGACCCGTCGACCCTTCCCGTCGGAGTCGCGTTGTGGCGGGGGCTCACGCAGTTCCTGGGAGGAATGGGGGTGATCGTCCTCTCTGTCGCCATCCTTCCCCTCCTCGGCGTAGGCGGGGTCCAGTTGGCCCGCGCCGAGTCACCGGGTGTGGCACCGGAGCGGATCACGCCCCGATTCCGGGAAACCGCAAGACGGCTGTGGCTCTTGTATGCGGTGCTCACGGTCGTTCTGATCTTCCTCCTCGCCATCGGCGACATGGATCTTCTCCAGGCGACCGTCCATGCGTTCGCCACGGTTTCGACGGGAGGATTCGGCACGGAGCCGACCTCGGTTGCCGGCTTCAGTCCCTACACCAAGTGGGTGATCACGCTGTTCATGTTCCTCGCGGGCGCAAACTTCGCCTTGCACTACAAAGCGCTTCGCCGACCTCGTGCTTACACGGCCAATCCCGAGTTCCGCCTCTACCTGTGGATCACGCTGGGCGCGGTCGTGATCGTGGCCGGTGGCCTCGTCTCCGAGTTCGGGTGGGACAGAGCGTTCGCCGACGCCACGTTCACGGTCGTCTCGATCCTCACCACGACGGGGTTCGCCACCACCGATTTCGGGGCCTGGCGTCCGGCTCTGCAAGTCGTGGTCGTGGCGCTGATGTTCTTCGGTGGGATGGCCGGGTCGACATCCGGTTCGGTGAAGACATACCGCATCGGCATCCTGGGAAAGGCTGCGGGCGCCGAGCTCAGGTACTTCCTGAATCGCCGCCGGGTGACGAGTGTGAGCTTCGGCGGGAAGAGAGTTCCGGAGCCGATCGTCGAATCGGTCCAGTCGTTCTTCCTCTTCTACATGATGATCTTCATGACCGGGACGTTCCTACTCGGCTTCATCGACGCCAACGTCACCGAACAACTCGATCTGGTGACGGCAGCCTCGGCGGTGGCGACTTCGCTCGGCAACGTCGGTCCCGGCTTGGGAGCTGTCGGCCCGACCGCGAACTTCGGCGGGCTCGCCGATGTCGGAAAGTGGCTCCTCGCGGGGCTCATGATCGTCGGACGCCTCGAGATCTTCCCGGTTCTGGTGTTGTTCAGCCCAACGCTGTGGCGACGGTGACTTCAGCGACTGCGGCGCCGAGCTTCCTCCCAGGCCCGTTTCGCTTCGCGTGCCGCCCGATCGGCCTCCTTCGCCGCAGTTTCGGCGTCCTCGAGCCGTCGGCGTACCTCCTCCAGCTCTTCACGCGCCTTTCGAGCCTGGGCCTTCAGTTCGTCGGCTAGTTGGGCTGCCTCCTCGGCTCTTTCCTGGAGGAGCTGGAGCTCCTCGGCGACTGTGGGGTCGGGCTCCTTCTCAGCAGGCCCCGGAGGGGAGACACCGAAAGCTTCGGGCCAGCCTGCGGAGACGTCGGCTGTCTTGGTGAGGATGCCTCGGCGCAGCTGTTGTTCGGTGCTCTCGTCTCCGGCTGCGGCGAGGAGGGTACGGCCGATCCGATCCCGAACGCTTCCCTCCGCCGAGTGACCGGCGTCGACTAGAGCGGAGGCCGCCGCCGCTGTGATCTCTTCGAGCAGGCGGATGCGCTTCTCCGACGACCGGCGTAAGGCGACCGGGTCGCCTGCTCTTCGGAGCTCCTCGTGGACCTGGACCAGCTGGTCGATGAGCTCCGGATTTCGGCGAGCTACCTGGTTCAGAGCCCAGGCGTCGGTGGTCGGCTTCCGCAGCCGCTTCACCTGGGCCGATTCCTCCTTCTTCCCTTCCTCTCCGAGCTGCCGCACCAGGCGGTCGCGACCGGCGGTGAACTCGCCGATCGGCAACGCATACAGCTCCGTGGCGACCGGTGGGATCACGCCGAACGCTTGCGAGTGGCCTCTACGCTGGCCTGCAAGGCCTCGAGGAGATCGGTGACCTTCTCGGGTTCCGGAGCCTCTTCAGGCGCCAACTGGACGTCTTCGCCTTCGATCTTGGCGGTGATGACCTCTTCGAGTCGTTCTCGATAGGAGTCCTGGAAGGCGGTGGGATCGAAGTCGCTGCTCAGGTGGCCGATCAGCGATTCGGCCATCTCCACCTCCTTGGGCCTCACCTCGACATCCATGTCCAACTCCTCGAAGGCTGGAACCCGGATCTCGTCGGGCCATTTCATGGTCTCGAGCACCAAGACGCCCTCAGACGGGCGGAGGGCGCACAGCCGCTCCTTCTCCCGGATGGTCACCTTGCCGATGCCGACCTGCTCGGAGTTCTCCAGCGCCTGGAGGAAGACTCGGTAAGCCTTGAGACCGGACTCCTCAGGAGCGAGGTAGTAGCTCTTGTCGAAATAGATCGGGTCTATGTCTTCCTGCTTCACGAACTGGACGATGTCGATCGTGCGGATGCTTTCGACCGGGATCCGTTCCAGTTCTTCTTGTGTGAAGGTGACGTACTTGCCCTTCTCGTATTCGTAGCCCTTGACGATGTCGTCCCAGTCGACCTCTCTCCCGCTCTTCGAACTGACTCGCTTGTAGCGGATGCGGGAGCCGTCCTTTCCGCTCAGGAGATGGAAGGAGATGTCACGGTCCTCCGTGGCGCTGTACAGCCCAACGGGAATGGTGATCAGACCGAAGTTGATCGCCCCGCGCCAGATCGCCCTCTCAGAGGTCGTGGGACGCTCGAGGCCGTCTGACTTCGCATTGCTGGACTTCTTGGGCTTGGCATCGGAGCTCCCGTCGGATTCCTCGAGGGCCTCGACGAGCTCGTCCTTTCCCATCTTCGAACGCCCTTCGATGTCGTGCTCCTGTGCAAGCTCGTAGAGCTCCTCTTTGGTCAATTCGTTCAGTTCTTTGGTCTGGGCCATCGTCGCCTCCTCCTGCCGATGTCTACCCCCGGGAGTCACGGCATAACCGCCCGGATTCGGCGGCGCCGCCACGAGCGACGATGATTTGCGGTCCCTCGACGACACGAAAGGGCGCTGAGTGCTGCAAGCGGCGGGAGTCGCGTTTCTGACTGTTTTCCTCGCTGAGCTGGGGGACAAGTCCCAGTTGCTGGCGCTGTCGCTG
This sequence comes from Acidimicrobiia bacterium, assembly GCA_036380875.1. Classification (GTDB taxonomy): domain Bacteria; phylum Actinomycetota; class Acidimicrobiia; order Spongiisociales; family ZC4RG35; genus ZC4RG17. Next base: position 87,263 of record DASVDX010000028.1, on the reverse strand, counting down.
TCGGCGCGATATCGACGACCCGTGCTCCTGGCGGCAGTGTTCACGGCCAGCGCACTCACCATCGGCGCCGCGGTCTTAGTCGGTGACCTCGTCGGTGACTTCCTGCCGACCTGGGCGCTCCGCCTGGGGGCCGGTCTCCTCTTCCTGGTCTTTGCCGTCCTGACCCTCTCCAACGAGGAGGAAGAAGACGATCTAGAAGCCGCCGCCAGGGCTCGCTCGGGGTTCTTCACCGCCGTTCTCGCATTGTGCGCCGCGGAGTTCGGCGACAAAACGATGGTCGCCACGTTCGCGCTGGCGGCAACGACCTCCAGTCTCGGCGTGTGGATCGGCGGGACTCTGGGGATGGCGCTCGGAAGCGGGCTAGCCGTTGTCATCGGCTCCGCGGTGTGGAAGCGCCTCAGTCCGAAGACCGTTCGTTATGTCTCCGCTGGTCTGTTCTTCGTCGTGGGTGTTGCGTTGATCCTCGAGGTGTGGCTCGGCTGATCCCCATCACTCGGAGACGCGAAACAGCTCCCAGTCACCCGGCACTCCCTTCAGGGAATGGTGGCCGCAGCTCTCGAAAGTGAAGCCGGCGCCTATGAGCACGTCTCTCATGGTCTGTGACACCCACACCTCTCCGGGGCCGGCCAGCGAGGCGACGCGAGCGCCCAGGTGGACGGCGAGCCCCTTCAACTCCTCCCCCTCGACCACGACCTCCCCCGTGTGCAGCCCCACCCTGACGTCGATCCCGCTCCGGCGAGCCTGTCGGACCAGGTCGAAAGCACAGCGGATGGCGTTGGATGGCGTCTCGAATGCGAGCAGGAATCCGTCGCCGGCGGTGTCCACCTCGCGGCCGCCGTGGCGGTCGGTCGATCGCCTCACTTCCCGGTAGTGGTCGTCGAGCACGTGCCCCCAGCGGCTGTCGCCCAGGGCGGCCGCCCGCTCGGTCGAGCCGACGATGTCGCTGAAGAGAACCGTCACGACGCGGCGATCCTCCGTGCCCCCTGTGCGGGTGCCGACGAGGAAGTCCTCGACTTCGTCCAACAATCGGTCGACGTCGCCCAGGTAGCCGGGCACTTCGTCGCCAGGCAACTCGACGTACCGCCCGTTCGGTAGGTGTTCGGCGAGCCAGCGCACCCCTTCTCCTGGGACGAAGAGAGCGTCGCGCCGGTGGAGCACCAGAGCCGGTGCCTCGACCTCAGGGAGCAGATGCCTGACGTCCGTGTCGAGGGTGCGGCGCAGCAGGTTGGCGGCCATGCTCGGCGTGGCGGACATGCGCTCCAGGCGCTGGAACCAGTTCCTCACTCGTGGGTCCTCGGCTGCCCCGGGAGCGATCATCGGAAGGAGGACGGCATGGCCCCAGGCTCCCTGCTCCAAGGCGTCGGCCACCGCTTCGACGATGCCCTGGTTCGGGCCCCACGGATGGTCTTCAGACGGCTGGCTGGTGGCGAGGGTCTCACCCAGCACCAGGGCGTCCACCCGCTCCGGGTACCGGGCGGCGAACTCGATCGCAGCGACGGCGGCATCGATCCATCCCACCAACGTGGCCATCTCGGCTCCGGCGGCGTCCATGACGGCGAGGATGTCGAGAACCAACTCGTCGCTCGTCGGCGGTTCGGCGGGGCGATCCGACAGGCCGGTTCCTCGCTTGTCGAACAGCACCAACCGTCCCATGCGCGCCAACCGCTCGACGAACTGGCGCGCCTCGGGCAGCTCCCAGAGGACCTCGAGGTGGGAGACCCACCCGATCATGAGGACGATGTCTCGTTCCCCCTCCCCGATCACCTGAAAAGCGAGATCCACGGACCCCGACCGCGTGAAACTGACTGGGAGCGAATCGACCACGGGGCGAGAGGCTACCGGCTCGAACCTGTGACCGTTTCGACGGTGACGTCGTGATCGCTGTCCGGTTTGGCGAGGAAGGCGGCCAGGCGGCCCGCTTCCTCTTCCACCTCTCGGATCGACCTTCGGTTGGGGGTCGCCACGCGAACGGACAGCTCGAGCCGTCTACCCGTCTGCTTGTGCTTCCAGGTCCCGGCCAGAAACCCGTCGACGAGGATCCAGCCAACCCACCACTCCACCTCGACAGGACCGGCGATCCGGCTCCTGTCGGCGTGGGACAACAGGACGTTGTCGTACTCGGGCAGGAAGCGCACCGGTGCCTCCGTGTCGGGGTCGGGGCGGGGAGCATCGGGCAGATCGAAGAGCTCGCGGCCTCGTTCGTCGCGAAACACGACGAGTTGGGGACGGAGCCGCTCGAAGACCTCCGCCAGGCCCGTCAGGTTCGACCAGGTACGGGCGTCAGCGACGGTGGCCGGCCCGAAGGCGGCAAGATACCGCAGCATGAGCTCGTCGATCCTGGCCTCGGCCGACGGCTCGCGACCCAGCCAATCGGTGGCGAGTGCCCACCGCGCCGCTCCGGCCTTCTGCCAGAGCCCGCGTGGGGGGACCTGCACGACCGGAATCAGATAGGTGGCGGCCTGGGCCATCGAGGGCGGATCGATACCGGGAAACTCCTCTGCCAGGAGACGCGCCAGCTGGGCCCTCGTCAGGGGTTGTTCCCGGAGCGCCTGGCGACTCACGTCCAGGACTCTGTCGAGATCGACGCCGTTCAACGCCTTGGCGAACGGCGTGGAGCGGTAGACCCTCGCCAACACGTTGCGGGTGGCCCCCGCAAACAGCGGGTAATCGGCCGCGCTCACCAGGTGGATCGTCGCCCGCATGAGCTGGGCGCGAACCGCGCTCCCCTGCTCGATGTGACGGCTGAGCACCGCCGGGTCGAAATCGTCGAGACGGGCCCACAGTCCCAAGTACGGATCCGAAGGCGACTGGGCCTGCAGGCCGGCGAGCGCCTCGGCCGCCTGGAGAGGATCGAGCCGGACGCGTTCCAGCAGGAACTGGCGCTTGAGCGTGGCCCTGCTGAGGGCTCGATCCGTGAGAACGGGTGCGGTCATGACCGGACACGATACGGTCCCTCCTGCTCAGGCCGAGATCGCCTGGTCGACGCCCGGCCATGCCGGAAGCTCGAGGAGCATGCGGCACTCTTCCCGTACCGCCTCGCTCATCACCCGCATCCGAGCCGAGGCTTCCTCCGGCTCCCATTCGAAGTGCGCCAAGGCCCGCGCCTCATCGAAGGTCGGGCGAGCCAAACGGTCCCGAACCGCCTCGTACTCCGTCATGGCGGCCGCCGCCTCGTCCGGCTCCCGTAGGGAGCGGTCGATGGACCGGGCACACAATTCGGCATCGCGCAGGGCGTCGCTGATGCCGTGCGCCGAGATCGGATCACGTGTGCACCCGGCGTCACCAACCAGCGCCCACCCGGGGCCCCACGGTCGGCGTATGAACGTCGGGAGGTGGCTCATGCCGTGGAACGGTGTCTCTCTGTGGCCGTCGGCGGCCAAGGCCGCGACGTCAGGCGCAGACTCGGCGAGCATCGTTCGAAACTCGCCTTCTGGGTCGCCGCTCCATCCAGACGTCCTGTCGTGACGCGTTCCCACGAAGACACAGGTGAGACCTTCGTTGGTCTCGATCATCCCGGTGTTGTATCCAGAAGCGAACACGAAGCAGAACCCCGGGTGCTCGATGCCCGAGTAGTAGGCGTAGTGCACGGTGTTGGGGGTCTCCTCGTAGGCCCGGGTAGGAGCGTCGACGAGGCGGGCGAGCCGAGAACGAGCGCCATCGGCTCCGACCACCATCCTCGCCCGGACCTGGGAGGCACGGCCGGCGTTCTCCAGCTGCACTCCCACGGTGCGGCCGGTCTCGTCGCGGACCAGGTCGGTGAGGCGGGTCCGACCCTCGAACGTCACACCTTCGGAGATGGCTTCTCTCAGGATCAGGCGATCGAGGACGTATCGACGAGGCGCATACAGCGTTGCGATGCCGAAGTCGGGGCGCACCTCGAAGGGGATCCGTTCGGCCCCGAATCCGAGCGTGATGTGGTCGACAGGCGGCGTTCCCGTAGCCACGAGGGAGTCGAGCAAGCCCCACCGCTTCAACTGCAGGATCCCGGTCCGCAGCACGGCATGCGTCGAGACGGTGTCAGAGGGCATCTGCGCTCGGTCCACCAGCAGCACGTCGTAACCCGCACGGGCGAGGAGCATCGCCGTCGACGCTCCAGCCACACGGGCGCCGACGACGATGACGTCGTAGTCGTATCGCATCGCATCTCTCCTGGACGGGCGGTGCGACCGGCCCGTGACCGGCCGCACCGAGTCCTCTTCACGCACCTGGGACAACCGTCACCGACACGAACGTGCCATTGGTGAGGACGTCGAAGACGGCCGACCTCGCCACGGAGCGCTCGACGACCTGGCGGAGATCCTCGGCGGCTGCGTCGCCTTCGATCTCGATCTCCACCTGGATGGCCTGATACCCGTTGCGCACCGTGGTGTCGATCCCGAGGAGCCCGACCAAGTCGATGTCTCCACTGACCCGGGATTCGACCCTATGCAGCTCGATGCCGCGGGCGGCCGCCACGTTGCCGATCCCGGCTGTGATACAGGCGGCGAGGGCGTGCAGGAGGTACTCCACCGGTGACGGCCCGGTGTCCGATCCGACGAGCTGGCGAGGATGGTCGGCGTCGAAGGTGAACTCCGCCTCGTGGGTCTGTTCCTCCCCCAACCCGAAGAAGTCGTGGATCCTGCTCTGGCTGTGGGTCCCGCTGATCCAGCGGTTGGCCGCCCGAAAGCGGAATTTGGCGGCCTCCGGCTGCGCCTTGACAGCGTCGAGCGCGCCGAAGAGTGCCTGCACGTCGACACCGTTTCGTCTCTCTGTTGTGGTCATTTGGGTCTGGTTCCTTCTTCTAAGTCGGTCGATCGACCGATGACTGCGTTGATGGTGTGACGGTCGTTACATGGTCCTCTCCTGCTCGCTAGATGAGCTCGGCAATCAGCGCGCCGGCGCGGGCGGCGCCGTCGGTTTCGACGTCTCGATAGGCGACGTCCTCGCCCACGTGGCGGGCGATGGCCTCGGCCAGATCGTCGATATTTGTGGCGTAGTAGTCCATGTGGCGCCCGGCCCCGTACTGGTCGAGACGATGGCGCACGTGGAAGTTCTGCTCGAAGTGGTTGGCGAGCGGGAAGTAGATGAATGGTCGTTTCGAAGCGGCCAACTCCATGGTCGTGGTCAGGCCACCCTGGACGACAGCGAGATCGCTCGCTGCCAGGAGGCGATAGAGGCGGTCGACGTACCCAACCATTTCGAGGCCGGGATGGGTGGGGAGGAACGACGGGTCGATACGGGGCCCGGCCACGGCGATCATCCTCAGCTCCGGCACGGCTTCACGGGCCAGGGGGAAGGCATCGACCGCCCGACGCAGGAGGGCCTCGCCCACCCCGGAGCCGCCCACGGCCACGATGCACACCTTTTCCCCTTCCCGCCAACCCAGTTCCCGCCGTATCTGCCGCCGCTCTTCCTCGTCGGGAGGGATGAAGCCAGTGACGTACCCGGAGAAGCGGAAGTGCTCTTCCGTCCAGTCACGGATCTTGGGAAGGCCGGGACCGAAGACGTCGGGGACGACGTCGTCGGGATTGCCGACGAAGATCGCCCGGTCCCGAATGCGAGGAAACCGGGCGATGTGCTCGATCATCTCGGCGTTGTAGTCGGCGGTGAGGAACGCCTCTTGCTCCCCACCTTCCGGCATGGGCAGGTACCCGACGAAGTCCGTGAGCCAGGCCAGGGCGGTCCGCTTCAGTTCCGGGTTCTCGTGCCAGTAGTGGTCGACATCCCAGGCCTCGTCGGCCACGACCAGGTCGTGCAGGCCTTCATCCACCACCTCCTGGAAGGTCATGAAGTTGGCGAGGAGGATCTCGTCCATGCGGCGGAGCGCCTGGAAGCAGTGGAGGTCGTGGGACCGGGCCTCCGAAGCGATGTGAGCCGACTCGGAAACGAGCCGCTCACTGGCCGGATGGACCACCTCGCCGGCCTTCTCGAGAGCCGCCGTCACCGGATGCTGGGCGAGCCATTCGATCTCGACGCCCGGCCCGAGCCGACGGAGCTCGTCGGCGATGGCCAGATCTCGTCGCACGTGCCCCAGGCCGATCGGCGAGGAGAGGATCAACACTTTGTGGCGCCGATCGAGTCCTCGTGTCCACAACGCCGCAGGTGGCACGTCTGTAGATTCCGAGGCGGGCACGAGGCCGTCGATGAAGCGCTGGAGAGCCAAGTCGACGAAGACGGGGTCCCGAGCGTTGGGGATGTGACCCGACCCCTCCATCGTCACGAGTGTGCCGCCCGACCGGGAAGCGGTCTCGACACCGGCCCGGTATGGCCGGATCCGGTCGTCGGTTCCGTGGACAACGAGCACGGGGCAGTCGACACCGTCGAATAGCTCGTCAGGAGGGACACCGAGCACAGAAGCCCGGTGACTGGCGATGAGCACTTCTGGGTCGGTCTCGAGTGCCCAACCGATGGCATCTTCGATTTGTTTGGTGGAGTGCGGCTCCGAGAAGCACTGGTCGAAGAAGAAGCTGACGAAATCGCCGTAGTGGTCTCGCCAGTAGGCGGCGTTGTACTTGTCCCAGCCCTGGGGGTCAGCCGGATAGGGCCGCTCGAAACGTTCCTCGATTCGCTCCCGCCCCTCGGCCCGCGTGCCGAATGGGAGGGCGGGACCGATGAGCGCAATCCCCAGAACCCGTTCGGGGTGGAGGGCGGCGAGACGCACTGCGAACGCCGCACCCAAAGACAGTCCGACGACGGCCGCCGTCTCCACACCGACTTCGTCCATCACGGCCACCGCGTCGGCGGCGTAGGACTCAGCGGTGTACCGCGCCGGGTCGGTGACCCGATCCGACCGGCCGTTCCCGGGCCCGTCGTACGTGACCACGCGGTAGTACCGGGCGAGATGAGGGACCTGCATCTTCCAGAACCGGGAGTGGACGATCGTCCAGGTCGGGAGGAGCAGCACCGTCGGATCCCCCTCCCCGAACACCTCGTACCCAAGGCGAATCCCGTCGCGCTCGACGAATCCGGCGCGGTCGGGGTACCTAGCTCGCATCGCCTTCCTCGAATCGGCGGATCAAGGCTCCGACCTTGCGCAGCGCGGCGCGGGTGGGAGCCACCGCCTCTTCCACGCCGAGGAGGATGATCGCCTCGGCGCCGAGGAAGGCAACGCTGGTCAGGATCGCCAACTCTTCGGCACTGAAAGCCTCGTCCAATCCCGGGAAACGGTCGAAAGCCGACGAGGCGACCGTCGTCAGGAGCTCGAACCACCCCATGAGATTCGCCCGCACGGAAGCGGCGATCTCTTCATCGGACCACCCGGCAGCCATCATCTCCTGGAGCACTCGGACGTAGCCCGATTCGAGGTCGTCGTCGAGGAAGTCACACGCCTGCTCCCACCGCTTCCAGAGCGGCATGTCCTGGTTGTACATGTCGGTCTGGCGGTCGAGCAGGCGCCGGTTCTCCTCCGCCAGGACCTCGAGAACGAGGTTCTGTTTCGAACCGAAGTGATAGTGGATCTGGCTGAGAGGGACGCCGGCCGCCACGGCGATCCGGCGGGTGGAGAGGCGGGCGTAGCCGATTTCGAGCAGGCACTGTTTGGCCGCCGACAGGATCGCTGCTCTCGTCTTCGGTTCGACTCCCACCAGTTCCGCCTCTCGTGTGTTCGGTCGATCGACCGAGCGATTATCGGCCCGCTTTGGGGTCTCTGTCAAGAGGGAATAGAAATCCGCCAAGAGAGAGGCCCCGGAAAACGTTATCAGTCGGGGCGACCCGGCGACCATCCGGCGAGTAGCGTGACCCGGTGCTCGACTTCATCTGGGGATACGTGATGGGTCAGAAGTCGGCGACCCAGGCTGCCGCCTTCGCCCGGGCGGCGGGTACCGCCGACGCCATGGAATCCCGCATGCGGTTGATCGACGTCGACGAGAGGATCGATCGCCTGGTCCTCCTCGTCGAGGCGATGTGGTCCCTGATGCGCGAGCAGGGTTTCTCCGATGAGGATCTCGCCGCCCGCCTGATGGAACTGGACGCCGGCGACGGACTCGCGGACGGCCGCCGGACTTCCCCACCCCGCACTTGTTCGTCGTGCGGCTCCAAGGTGGCGGCAGGGATACCCGCCTGCCAGATCTGCGGCGAGCCGATGCCGGGCGATACGACCCCGTTCGACGCGATGTGAGCGGGAACGAGTAAGCGGCCCAGCCATGCTCGATCATCGACGTCACTTTCGCACGCTCGCCGCCATCCAGCGTTGGGACCCTCTGGCTTTCATCCTCTTGAGCCACGGCGTGGCTATGGCGCTGGCCGGCGAAACCCAGGCCCCGCTGGCCGTGTCGCTCCTGTCGGGAGTACTGGCTGTGGCGCGCCTCGGGCTGGGAGGGCTGGGACGCCAGGACATCACGCGGATCCAGTTCGCCCGGTCGCTGGTGTCAGTGGTGGTGTCCTACGCCGTGGTGGTCGTGGACGGAGGGGTCGAGTCGCCGTTCTTCTTCTGGGTTCTGCTCATCCTCGGTTGGCAGGTGCTGGACCTGCCGCAGCGCCAGTTCCGCATCCTCGGTTACGCCGCCCTCTTCGGCTACCTCGCCGTGTTGGTCATCACCGGCGAACTGACCACCCCGACGCTGTTCCGGGCGGCGCTCCTCGCCGCCTTCGTGTTCGTCCTCTCGCTGGGCCGATGGATGCTCGACCTGCGGGAAGCCGAGGTCGCCCGTCTGGACGAGGTAGTGAAAGGGATCATGAACGACGCCCCCTTGGCGGTGGCGGTGTTCGACCACGACCGAGAAACGCTCCTCTACGCCAATGCCGCCGCCCATGCGATGGGCATCGCCTCGCTCGACACCATGGCCCACCTCCTCCTGGAGGAGGAGAACCGGTCCGGCCCCGTCACCACTCTGGCCGATCTGGTGATGGGCGCCGGGTTCCGCCGATCATCTGTGCGCTCCTACCGGCACCTCCGGGAGGGATCCACATATCGCATCGGGTTCCATCCCCGGATGGTGGACGGCGCTCCCCCGATCGTCGTCGTGTATGGGCTCCTCGACGGCGAACAGGGCACGATGAGCTGGGCGGATCAGTAGCGGGCGCGGTAACGCAGCCGTCGGCCCCGCCGGACCGCCGGTGGGGCGGGGTCGGCAACATGTTCGACCGAGCGTTCGATCCCCGACTCGTCGATGTACCCGATCAGGCGATAGTAGGTGTCGCACGCCTGACAGACGATGTGCGTCAGCGGGTAGCTGTTCAGGAAGTCGTCGACAGTCTTCAGTTCGTCTCCCGCGCCGACGATCGCACTCCGTCGGTCGGGCGGACACGCGCATTCGATGAAGAAGGCCAGCACCGCGACCGGCAATCTACTTTCGAGCGCCCAACCCTCCGTAGGTCGCCAGTCCGGTTCCTGAACCCCCGGCCGGGACGAGCTAGGCGCTCGGAAGCTGGCACGATCAGCACGTGAGCTTGTCCGATCCAGTGCCGCCTGAGCAGCGCACGCGGCGGGAGTTCGCCCGCCGTCTGTGGCGTCTCGCCGACGTGGTCCAGGCGTCGGATCGGCGCCGCTCATTCCGGGCACGGGCGTTCCGGGCGGCGGTGTGGTCCCTCGACGACCTGCCATCGGATCTGGACGCGCCCGCGGAAGAGATGCGGCAGGCGGAAGGCATCGGCGCCGGGATCGTCGGCCTGATCGACGAGTTTCGTTCGACGGGAACCCTGTCCGAATTGCAGCGACTGGACGGGCGGTACCCGTCCGATGTGCGGATGTTCGCCCGCCTCCCCCGCATGACCCCGGGACGGCTGGAGGACCTCAAGGCGCTGGGAGTGGACACGGCCGCCGACCTCATGGCGGCCATCGACACCGAGGCCCTGTCGACCATCGACGGCATCGGGCCGGCGACGCTCGACCGGTGGGCAGCGATCCTCTCGCTGCCTCCGTCGCCGGGAGCGGTGCCGGCGCATCAGGCGGCTGTCACGGCCTCGATGTTGCGACGCCACCTGGCGCGCCACCTGCCAGACGACGAGGTGCAGATCGCCGGAGCCGTCCGCCGCCTCGACGAGTGGGTGGATCGCATCGACCTCGTCGTGGTCACCGACGATCCTGCCCGCGTCGCCTACCTGCTCGAGGAGAGTGCGGCGGTGGCGTCTTCGGCTTCGGAGCCGGGATGGGCGATCGACCTCGTGACCCACGACCGCATTCCTGCGGCAGTGCGCCTCACGGATCGTCAGGCGGCGGGGACCGCCCTGGTGCGTTGGACGGGGCCCGAGCCACATGTACGGAGACTCGGGATCAGTGACGACGCGCCGCATCCGACAGAGGAGGACGTGTACCGGTCGGCGGGGATGCCCTGGATCCCTCCCCCGGCGCGGGTGCGGTCAGAGGCGGGGCACGGTTCGATTCGGCTCGCCGACATCCGCGGCGACCTCCATGTCCACACCGAGTCGTCTCCCGACGGGCACATGTCGCTGGTAGAGGCCGGCGAACACGCCCTCGCCCGGGGATACCGATACATGGTGGTGACCGACCACACGATCGGGTTGCGATTCGGCGGCCTAGATGCCGGGAAGCTGCGTCAGCAGCGCGAGCTGGTCGAGGAGGCGCGTCGGCTCCTCACCGACATCCACATATTCCACGGAGCCGAGATCAACATCGACGCCGAAGGGGGCCTCGACTTGGACGACGAGACGCTCGCCTGGCTCGACTTCGTCGTCGCCGGCGCCCACTCCCATTTCGACCTGCCCAAGGAACTCCAGACTGCCCGGTTGGTGAAGGCGGTGCGGCACCCCGCCGTCTCCGTCTTGGCTCACCCCACCGGCCGTCGAATCGGGATCAGGCCGGGATTCGATGTCGACCTGCACGCCGTCTTCGAAGCGGCGGTGGAGACCGGGACCGCATTGGAGGTCAACGGGCATCGCGACCGAATGGACTTGCCGGCGGAGTTCGCTGCCGAAGCCTCCCGGGCCGGGGTCTGGCTCGCCGCCGACAGCGACGCCCACCGTCCTCCCGAGTTCGACAACATGGCGGTGGCCGTCGGCGTTCTGCAGCGGGCGGGTGTCCGCAAGGAACGGGTGATCAATGCCGCCCCCTCCGATTCTTTCCTCGAATGGGTCGAAGAGCGCCGACGGCAGCTCTAGTGTCGGCGCATGGAAACCAGAGACGTGCTCCTCGACGCCTTCGGACGGATCCGGGAGCGAGTGCACCGTGTTCTCTCCGACGCCGACGATGACCTACTCCTGTACCGACCGGACCCCGACGCCAACTCGGTGGCATGGCTGATCTGGCATCTGAGCCGGGTGATGGACAAACAGGTGTGTGAGATCGCGGGCCGGGAAGAGGTATGGATCGCCGACGGCTGGGCGGACAGATTCGGCTTGCCGTTTCCCATCGAGGAGACTGGCTATGGCCACTCGAGCGAGCGAGTCGGCCAGGTCCGTGCCTCCGTCGAGTTGCTGGCCGGCTACCACGAAGCCGTCCAGGAGGCATGCACCGCTCATCTCTCGAGCTTCGACCAGGCCGACCTCGACCGGATCATCGACACTCGCTACGACCCTCCGGTCAGCGTCGGTGTGCGACTGGTGAGCGTCATCGGGGATGCTCTCCAACACGTGGGCCAGGCTGCCTACGTAGCCGGGCTATACCAGCGTCGCCCCTGATCGCTAAGGCAGAGGACGGCTTCGACCGCGCCGACGGCGGGGAAGCGACGAGTAGGCGGCGTCCTCGCGCACCCTGTCGAGACGCGTGCTGATCAGGTACTGCTCGACCGCGATCTTGACCATCGCCGCCACGGGGAGGGCGAGCAGCGCCCCGGTCACACCCGCCAACGTTCCGCCGACCATGACGGCGATGATCACAGCCGCCGGGCTGAGGTCGATGGCCTTGGTCATGACCCGGGGCTGCACCACGAAGTTCTCGAACAGTTGGTAAGCGGTGAGAAAGGCGGCGACGGCCACGACCAGGCCGACACCTTCCTGTGCGGCGACGGCGATTGCGGGCACCGCGCCGATGAAGGCCCCGACGACGGGTATCAGGTCGGTGAACGCCACCCAGAGGGCGAGCACCAGCGCGTAGTCGAGCCCCATGAGCCGGAAGGCGGCATAGCTGACGACGCCGGCCACGAGTGAGACGGTCAGGTTCCCGAGGATGTAGCCCGAGATCCTGTCGGTCGACTCGTTGACGAGACGGAGGAGATCGGCCCGTTCCTCCCTCCGGACCAGGCGCAGGACCCAGTTCTTCATTCGGGGCAGGGCGTGGGCGAAGTAGGGGACCAGGACGCCGACGGTGAACAGATTGAAGATGGTCGCCGCCGCCGTGCCGACTGTGCGGGTCACCGTCTCTTGGTCCTGGGTGATCATCTGGGAGAACTCGAGTCGGTCGGCTATCACCGCCCCGAGGCCTCCCATGTCCCGCAGTTCCTGCCGGATCTCCGGGAGAGACGAGGCGATGGCGTCGACCTGGTCGATGGCGGTGGGAACGATGACGAGGGCGCCGGCAACCAGGGCGGCGGTGACGACGATGATGATCGTGGCCAGAGCCCACCCTCGTCCCAGGCCGCGCCTCTCGAAGAACTCGATCGTCGGCTGGAGCCCGAGGGCGATCACCAGCGACGCGAAAACCACGAGGAGAACACCCTGCAGGAGAAGCACGATCCGCAAGGCGACGACGATGCCGATGACGGCGACGGCAACGCGGATCCAGTAGCCAGGTTGGGGCCAGGCCGGGGCCAGTTCTTCCTCTTCGCCGTTGACCGGGGCCTCCATCCGCGGATCGGATGATCCTCCTGCCTCGCCTGACTGCATCTGACCGTCCTTCCCGAGTCCTTCCCCGGTGGAGGCTAGAGCGAGGCGTGGCGCTGAGCCCTCGCGAGAACGAGTCTTTGCGGAAGCCGGATCAGTTCCTCACGAGCGCTGGCAGATCCTCCGGCCGCTCGACCCGAGGCCGCGTCGATGCCAGGTAGCCGAGAGCAAAGATGAGGACCACCTGGAGGACCCTGATCGTGATCCCCCATGGCTCGAAGGCAGGTTCACGCTCGGAGGCGAAGTCGAAGTAGGCCAGGATGATCGGGACCTGGGCAAGGGCTCCCAGCACCCACAACACTCGCTTGTCCGTGAAGGAGATGACCACGGCACCAGCGAGGAACGCCGAGCCGGCGAGGAGACCGAACTGGCGCTGTCCAACGCCTCCCTCCCAGACGGTCACGACTTCGAAGCCGATGAGGAAGTAGACGATGGCGATGGCGGCGGCGAGGCCGCCGGCGATCCGCCGGGTGATCGTCCGGCGATCCGTGGGGATGGTCGGGGACACGGTCCCTCCTTGGTCCACCCCATCGTTTCGCCAACGCCGTTCCGGGGCTAGGGCAGAACGGCCCCTTGCGACTCGGGCGAGACGTGGTCGCGTCGGACCGAGCTCCGCCGACCAGGACTCGAAAGCCTCGCGGGCGCGGCATCAACAGATCGACACTGGCTCCTGGTCGGTCAGACGGGCGCTCGTCCAGTCGAACAACTCGGGAATGAGCGGCGAATCGGCTTCCACGAGCGGGACGTGGTCGAGTTCGGTGTAGATCCGGTAGTCGACTCGGCTTCCGCTCTCGCACAGACCGGCTACGAAAGCATCTTGCGTATCGAGCGCGATGAGGGAGTCCGCTTCACCCTGGGCGAGGAAGAGCGGCACCTCGATCTCCTGTGGGGGGATGTTCTCGGTGAGTCGCTCGCTGAGCGCCCCGCTCGTGAGATCGCCCTGGAACACCGAGAAGTTGAGCGCCACGGCGGAGAGCACCGACGTCAAGACGGAAGGTTCGGCGAGGCAACGCCTGGCGATACGTTCCACGTTGACTCGTCCGCTGGGCACGACGTAGTCGGCGAATCTGACGTCGTCGTAGACCGCGGAGTACGCCGAGACGGCGTAGGCGGCGAAGATGCTGCCTCCGGTCACGGATGGCAGGCTGTCGATCAGGCCGACCACGTCGCTGGCTGGTGCCAGCGCCGCCACCCCGATCACATCCACCTCCGGGGCATAGGTGGAAGCGATGGCGGCGGTCCACAGCGCCGCGTGCCCTCCTTGGGAGTGGCCCCAGACGACTGTGCGGTCCGCCATATCGATCTCCTCCATCTGGCGGGCGGCCCGCACCGAGTCCAAGACGGAGCGTGCCTCACCCTGGCCTATCAGGTACGGATGAGGGCCTTCTGTGCCGAGGCCTACGTAGTCAGTGGCCACCAGCACCCAGCCTTCGTCGACCACTTCCTCCACGGAGAAGAAGGCTCCCGTGGAGAACGTGCCCTCGAGCACCGACGGGGCGCATGTCTCGTGCACTCCGGTCGTGCCGTGGGCCCACGCGATCACCTCCCGCGGCCCGTCCGCCTCGTCGCTGGGCGCCACCACGATGGCGCTGGCAAGGGCTGGCTGACCCTCGTCGCGCGTCGTCGTGTAGAGGATTCGCCAAGCCACGGCGTCGTCAGGGATGCCCCGTTCGAACGGTTCGATCCGAATCAGTTGTCCAGGGGCTTCTGGCGCTTCGGCGGGCGCGGCGTAGAACCCGTCGACCATCGGACGTCCGTCGTTCAGCCAGGAGCTGATGATCGCCAGCAAGCCGGCGACGGCCAGAGTGGCCACCGCGCCGACCACCTCGAGCCAGCGGCGCAGTCTCCCCGGGCGATCGCCTCTTTCGTCTGCGACTCGTCCCCGGATCGCGGTGAGAGCGTGTGAGACTCCGAAGATGATCAGCCGAGCAGCGAAGGCGATGGCGATGACGAGGAGCGTGACGTCCGGCCAGGTCAGCGCCAGAACACCGAATATCACCGTCGCAACGCCTCGGACGATCGCGGCGAAGCGCTGGTCGGCTTCGGACCGCACTCCCGCCCAGATGTCGCCGATCCCGTCGATGGCCAGGTGGGCCCCAACGAGGAGCACCAGCCACCGCATCGTGAGGTCGGGCCAGACGACGAGCACGAACGCCACGGCGACCCACAGCACTGCGAGCAGCCGCGCGGAGAACGAGGTGTCGGATGCGGTGAGGCGTGAACCTCCGGTCGCCAGCAATCCCGCCGCGATCGCCAACCCCAGCGTCGACAGCGAGGCAATCGGGCGGATGATGAGCCAGAGGCCGAGACCGATGGCCACGAGCCCGAGGACGAGACTGATCCCGCGCCACCGGCCCGAAGAGGCGTCGCTCGACGCCATATCTGGGCTCCTTGTCAGATCAGAGGAATCTACAGGTAGGCAGCCAGACTTGCTCTGAGACCTGCTCGAGCGGACTCCTCGCCATCGCCGACCGTGCCCGTCCGCATATCTTCAAGCGCATCGCCGACGTGTTGCTCGCCACCGATCACGACGTGGCCCGCCTCCTCCTCCAGCGGGGTGTGGCCATCGTGTACTTCCTGGCGTTCCTCAACGTCCGCAACCAGTTTCGACCGTTGCTCGGCGAGAACGGGCTGCTTCCCGTCCCTCGGTTCCTCCAACTCCACGACTTCCGGTCCGCGCCGAGCATCTTCCACTGGCACTACTCGGACCGTCTGGTGGCGACGGTGGCGTGGTCGGGGATGACCCTGGCGATGGGCGTCGTCGCCGGAGGACTCGACTTCGTTCCGCTGTGGGTCACTCCCATCTGGTGGCTGTCGTTGTGGGTGCTGTATCTGTCGGTGGTCAATGTCGGCCAGACGTTCTACGGCTTCGGCTGGGAGTCCCTCCTGTTGGAAGCCGGCTTCTACGCCGCCTTCCTCGGGAATGCCGACATCGCCCCACCGTGGCTGACGATCCTCGCCTTTCGCTGGCTCCTGTTCAGAGTCGAGTTCGGGGCGGGGATGATCAAGATGCGCGGCGACCCCTGCTGGCGGGACCTGACGTGCCTCCACTACCACCACGAGACCCAGCCCATGCCGGGACCGACATCACGGTGGTTCCACCACCTGCCGCCGCTCCTCCATCGGATCGAAGTGGCGGCCAACCATGTGGCCCAGCTGGCCGTGCCCTTCCTGCTCTTCCTCCCCCAGCCGGCGGCGGGCGTGGGGGCGTTGGGAGTGATCGTCACCCAGAGCTATCTGATCGTGTCCGGCAACTACGCCTGGCTCAACCTCCTGACTCTGCTCCTCGCCTTCTCGGCTCTGCCCGACTCGTGGTTCGAGACGCTCGGCTGGCAGGTGACGAGTTCGAACGCCTCCGCACGATGGTTCGACGTTTCGACGATCGCCCTGGCGGTGGTCGTGGTGTGGCTCAGCCGCCATCCCGTCCGCAACCTCGTCGGCCGAGGTCAACTGATGAACTACGCCTTCAACCGCCTCCACCTGGTCAACACCTACGGCGCCTTCGGGAGCGTCACCCGGCACCGTCGGGAGTTGATCATCGAGGGCAGTCTCACGGAGGACCCCGGCGAGCGCGACTGGCGCCCGTACGAGTTCAAGGGCAAACCGGGTGACCCGTATCGACGCCCGCGGCAGTGGGCACCGTATCACCTGAGGCTCGACTGGATGATGTGGTTCGTGCCACTGTCGGCGCGATACGCCGGCCGGTGGCTGGACGCGCTGGTCGAGAAGCTCTTCGAGGCAGATGGCGCCTTCTTGCGCCTGCTCGCACAGGATCCGCTCGAGGGGCAGCGCCCGGCCCGCATACGGGGCCGGATGGTGGACTACCGATACTCGACTCGTGCGGAGAAGCGGCAGACCGGTCGGTATTGGATCACCGGAGCGTCCCGGGTCGTCTTCGACGTCCGTCGGCCTACCCACCTCGACTCGGATCGGGCCGGGTGAGACGCACGACCTCGTCAGCGGCGGCAGGGCACAGGCGAAGCAAGTCCTCCCGCCGGCCGAGTTCGAACTCAGCGACATCGAACGATGGCGCCATCGTCGTGCCCAGAAGGGTCCACTGCCCGGTGGTCTCGGCGGCCATCCAGGTGCCGGGCTCCACTACGTGCAGAGGCCTCTCACCAGACCGCAGGTCCATTCCGAGCGTGAGCCGGGCCAATTCGCCTGCCTCGGAGATCAGGATCAGCCGCGCCGGGTCGCCGACGTAGTAGTGCCACAACTCGGGCCCGGTGAGCCGGTGGAACGCCGAGAAGTCGTTTGGGCGTAGCAGGAAGTAGATGGCGCTCCCGTAGTCGCTCCCCCACGCTCGCCGGAACATGCCTCCCTCATCCGGCAAAGGCTCCAAGCCCAGGATCTCGATCACGTCATCGCCGGTCAGATGAGGGTCGGGCATGTCAGACAAGCTACGGACGAACGCGACAGGTTGTCAATCGAGGCGGTATGGTGCCGCCATGGCCGGAGAGAACACAGGGAGGACACTCTCCGAATCCGTGGCCGCGGATCTCCGTCGGCGTATCGCCAGGGGTGAATGGTCGAACGGCGACCGCCTGCCCAGTGAGCACGCCCTATCCGAACAGTACGGAGTGTCCCGGGCGACGATCCGCACCGCCCTCCAGGACCTCGAGAGCCGGGGCATGACCGTGACGCGGCGCGGCGTGGGAACGTTCGTGACGGGACAGGCCGAGGGAGTGCGTGCCGATCTCCGTCACCTGGAGTCGCTGTCGGCGACTATCGGCGCCCACGGGCGCCGCGCCGGCGTCGTGTACCGGTCCATCGCGGTGAGACCCCCCGACGACCGGGAGCGCAAGATGCTCCAACTCGACGAAGGCGAGGAGGTGCTGGCCACGGAACGGGCGTTGACGGCCGACGGCGAGACTGTGGCTTTCTCCCACGACACGATCCCGCGCCGACTCCTGGGGCCGAGCTTCTCCCCCACCGACGTGACCGGGTCGCTGTTTGCTCTGATGGAGAAACATGGCGTACGGGCGGTGTCGGCAGTGACCGAGATACACGCTGTCTACGACCCTGACCTCGGATGGGGCGACGACCGCCCCCAGGACCCCACCTATCTGCTGCTGTCTCAGTTGCATTTCGATCGAAGCGGAACACCCGTGGCCCTCGCCGACACCTACTTCATCGAAGGTCGCTTTCAGTGGGGTCTTGTCCGGCATCGCTGACCTTGGTTCGCCCGTCGTTCCCACCTACCCTTGGTCTGTTGTCTGACAAGTAACGAGGCATCGATGCCCAACCCCACGATCGAATGGTCGGACGGAACCGTCCGACTCCTCGACCAAACGCTCCTCCCCCACACCGAGAAGGTCCTCGCGATCACGACACCGGAAGAGTTGGTCGACGCCATCAAGCGGCTGGCGGTGCGCGGAGCTCCTGCCATCGGGGTGGCCGGGGCGTATGGAGTGGTCCTGGCGGCGCGTCGCTACGGCACGGAATCACCTGAGTTCGAGGCCGCGGTTTCGAAGCTGCGAACCGCCCGGCCGACGGCCGTCAACCTGGCGCGAATGGTCGATCGGGCCGCATCCTTCGCCGCCGAAGGGCCAGACCGAATCCTGGAAGAGGCGGAGAAGATACGCCGCGAGGAACTGGAAGCCTCGCTGGCGATGGGCCAGTTGGGCGCCGACCTCGTCTTACATCTCGTGGGCGACCGCCCGATACGGGCCATGACGATCTGCAACACCGGTGGGCTCGCCACCGTGGAACGGGGGACGGCGCTGGCTGTCATCCAGACACTCCATGAGCGGGGCAGGCTGGCCGAGGCGCTGCCGCTCGAGACCCGGCCGCTGCTCCAGGGCGGAAGGTTGACCACGTGGGAGCTGCAGAAGATGGGGGCGCCCTTCCGGCTGCTCGTCGACTCCGCCGGGCCGTTTCTGCTCTCCCGAGGGCACGCCGACGTCGTGCTGATCGGCGCCGACAGGGTGGCGGCCAACGGCGATACCGCCAACAAGATCGGCTCCTACAGCCTGGCCCTGGGTGCCGCCCGGGCGGGAGTCCCGTTCATCGTCGTCGCCCCTGAGTCGTCGATCGATTTGGACACCCCGAGCGGTGACGTGATCGAGATCGAAGATCGGGGCCCCACCGAAGTGGTGGGCTTCAACGGGACACCGATCGCACCTCCCGGCACCCTGGCGATCAACCCGGCTTTCGACGTGACGCCGGTCGACCTGATCACGGCACTGGTGACCGAGAAGCGGGTCGTGCGCTTCGACCGGGGCGAGAAGATCTGAACAACGGATCCCGAGTCCCCCGGACCTGCGGCCTAGACAGTCGAAGCGGTGAGGTCCAGCAGGCGGCGGAATCGTCGGCGAGCCAGGACCAGCGCCACCAGCGTCACGACGAACGGAAGGGCGTCCGTGATCTGAACCGGGTAGCCCTGGCCCTGGAGACGGAACCCGAACGCCTCGGTGAAGCCGAACAGCAGGCAGGCGGCCAGCACGCCGAAGGGGTGCGCCCGCCCCAACATCACCGCCACGACCGCTATCCATCCCCGGCCCGAGCTGATGCCCTCCGTGAAGACGCCGACGTTGCCGAGCGCCAGTTGGGCGCCGGCGAGTCCGGCGAGGACACCCGAGGTGATGACGGCGGCATAGCGGTAGGCGGTGGGTGACACGCCCAACGTTTCGGCGGCCAGGGGACGCTCGCCCACGCCACGAAGCCGGAGCCCGAATTGCGTCCGGAAGAGGAACAGCCAGGTGGCCGGGACGAGCAGAAGGGCCATGTAGCCGAGGATGGAGAGGTCGAAGATCACCGGCCCGAGGAAGGGGATGTCGGCGAGCCCCGGAATGACCAAACCGGGGATGCGCACTCCGCCCTCCGGTTGGAAGGAGCCGCGAACGCCGAAGAGCTGCGGCAGGAGGAAACTGGTGAGACCGACCGCGAGGATGTTGATCGCCACGCCCAAGACGATGGCGTTCCCTCCTCGTGACACCGCTCCGAAGGCGAGGACGAGAGAGAGGAGCACGCCGGCGATCGCGGCGGTGACTGCGGCGGCGATCGCACTGCCAGTGACGTGGGCGGCGGCGACGGCGGCGAAGGCCCCGGCCAGCATCATCCCCTCGAGCGAGATCTGGAACACCCCCGCCCGCTCGCAGATCAGTCCTCCGATCGCAGCGAGGAGCACGGGAATCAAGGCCCTGACTACCGACTCCCACAACGACACGTCGACGAGCTGGGCGAGCATCACACCTCTCCCACGTGAGCGGCTTCCATCTCGGGCTGCGGCGGCCCGATTTCCTCCCCGAGCTTCCGACGACGCCGCCAAGTGAGGCCCAGGCGGCTCACGACGGCGACGATGACGAGCGCCTGGATCACGTCGGCCAACTGGAAGGACACGTCGGTGGACCGCTCCATGGCGAATCCGCCGATCTGCAAACCGGAGAAGAAGAAGCCGGCGACGAGGATCGCCCAGGGGCGGTTCGATGCCAGGAGGGACACCATCAGACCCGTCCAGGCGAAGCCCGTCTGGGCGATCATGTCGGCATCGATGTAGCGGTAGGTCTCGCCCAGGACGAGGTGGCTGCCAACGAGGCCCCCGATCGCCCCGGCCAACCCCATCACCGCGAGAGTCTTCCGCTTCACGTCGACGCCCCCGTAGCGGGCGAAGGGGCCCGAGTAGCCGAGCATCGCCGTCTCGTACCCGAACACGCTGCGGCGGTAGACGACGGCCAAGAGGAGGACCAGGGCGACGACGAAGAAGAGCGAGATCGAGATTCCGCCACCGAGCAGCTGGAAGTCGGGGATCCGGTTCGTTTCCGGAACGGCGACCGTGGTCGCGAATGCCGCCCCGGGCTCACCGAACGGATATCGGACCAGGTAGCTGGTCGTCGCCCGCGCGACGTAGTTGAGGAGGAGGCTGGTGATGAGAAGCGGCACCTGGAACATCGTCTGGCCGAGCGCCGGCAGCAGGGCCCACAACGCTCCCACCGCCGCGCCGACCAGCACGGCCACGACGATGACCACCGGACCGGGGCCCGGAAGGACTATCGCCGTCATGGTCCCGAAGAGCGCCCCCATCAGCATCTGACCCTCGCCACCCAGGTTGAGCACGCCGGAGCGGAAGGCAAGTGAGAAGGCGAGGGCCATGCCCACGATCGGAATCATCCGTCCGAGGGTGTTGCGAAGTCCACTGCCGGTGAACCCCCCCGTGAGCATCTCCCCGAAGGCGGCGGCCGGATCCCCTCCCGTGAGGGCGATGACCACCGCGCCGAGCCCGAATGCGACCACCAGTGCCACCGTCACCGGGTGGCCGACCACGGCGAGGAACCGTGACCCGAGGCGCTCAGGCACTGGCCACCTTCCCACCGGTCATGTGTAGGCCGATCTCAGCTTCGTCCACCCGGTCAGGATCGAGCTCGGCGACGACCCGTCCCTCGAACATGACGAGGATCCGCGTCGCCAGCGACTGGATCTCACTCAACTCGGCCGACACCAAGAGGATGGCGGCGCCTCGATCCCGAGCGGCGACCAGGCGGGAGTGGATGAATTCGATGGCGCCGATGTCGACACCCCTGGTGGGCTGCTCGGCGATGATCAA
This sequence comes from Acidimicrobiia bacterium, assembly GCA_036380875.1. Taxonomy (GTDB): domain Bacteria; phylum Actinomycetota; class Acidimicrobiia; order Spongiisociales; family ZC4RG35; genus ZC4RG17. The sequence continues at coordinate 66,028 of DASVDX010000028.1, read as the reverse complement.
CGGGGAGTCGTGGGTCATCTCCCGAGCGAGCGCGACCTTCTGCAGGTTGCCGCCCGACAAGGTTCCCGCCGCGACGTCGATGTCGCTGACCCGAATTGCGAACTCCTCCTGCAGACGCCGGGCGTGTTCGACGACCGCGTCACGGCGCAGCCATGCGCCCCGCCGCATCGCGTCGCTGCGCTGATAGCCCATGAGGAGGTTCTCGGCCACTGTGGCGGCGGCCGCCGTGCCCACCCGGTGACGGTCCTCGGGGATGTAAGACATCCCCGCTCGCCGCCTGCCGGCTACATCGAGGTGCGTGATGTCGACACCGGCCACGGTGATGCTGCCGGCTTCCACATCCCGGATACCGGCGATCGCTTCTACCAGTTCGGTCTGGCCGTTGCCGGCGACCGCGGCGATGCCCACGATCTCGCCTGACCGCACGTCGAATGACACTTCGGAGACTGCGGGCAGTCCGTGTGCGCCTTCGACGGTCAAGGAGCGGACAGAGAGAACCACCTCGCCGACCCCTTTCGATGGCCCTGCCCTCACCGGCTCGACGTCCCGGCCGGTCATGTGCCGGGAGATCTCCTCGGGAGTGGTGGTGGACGGGTCGAGTTCCGCTACCGCCCGTCCGTTGCGGAGGACCGTGATGCGGTCGGCCACCGCCATCACCTCCGCCAGTTTGTGGGTGATGAAGAGGATCGTGCGCCCAGAGTCGCGCAGACGGCGCATCACCTCGAACAGACGATCCCGCTCCTGCGGGGTCAGGACGGCAGTGGGCTCGTCGAGGATGAGGATGGAGGCGTCCCGGTAGAGAGCCTTCAGGATCTCGACCCGCTGCAGCACACCCACGGGGAGGTCCTCCACCACCGCGGTCGGATCGACCGCGAGGCCGTAACCGTCGGCCAACTCCTTCACCCGGGCGGTCGCCTGCGACCTGTCGATCCATCCCAGCTTCGCCGGCTCTTCCCGAAAGATCACGTTCTCGGCGACGGTCAGGCTCGGGAACAGCTTGAACGCCTGGTGGACCATGCCCAAGCCCAGGCGGATGGCGTCCAGCGGGGAGTTGAAGCGAACGGGTCGACCTCGGACGAGGATCTCGCCTTCGTCCGGAGGAAAGAGACCGTAGAGGATCGACATCAGCGTCGTCTTGCCGGCCCCGTTTTCGCCGACGATGCAGTGGATCTCGCCTCGCTCGGCGGTGAGGTCGATCCCGTCACAGGCCAGGACTCCGGGGAACCGCTTGGTGATTCCCCGGAGTTCCAGCTCGGTGGTCACTTCGATGTCAGCCGGCGGCCATCAGCGGGTCGGGGACCTCGATCTCACCCGAGATGATCCCCTCGGCCGCTTCCCGGACCTGTTCGACGATGTCCGGATGGTCGGCGATCAGGCACTGCGAGTCGGGGAGCCGCTCCTCGTCGAGCGCCATGACGCCGACGCCGCCCTCGGCCAGACCCACCGACGTGAACGGCGTGGCCTCGCCGGACATGACGAGGTCGATGGCAGTCCGCACGGCGTTGTCGACCAACTTGAGGTTGTTGTCGACGACGACATCGGGCGCCACCGGGCACTTGTTGACATCCGTGCCGTAGGTCATGAAGCCCTGCTCCTGAGCGGCCTCGAAAACACCAGTGTCTGACGCCGCCCCCACGGAGAAGATCTGGTCGAGATCCTGGGCGGCGAGCGACAGGGCCTGCTCCTTCGCCCGCGCCGGATCGGCGAATGGGTTGTCACCGCCGATGAAGACCTGGGTGTCGCCCTCGAGGTCGGGATTCACCGACTGGGCACCCAGATAGAAGCTGTCGGACCAGCGATGGAAGAAGGGGATGTCGAGGGCCACCACCGATCCGATCTTGTTCGTCTCGGTGAGGCTGCCCGCCATGATGCCGAGCAGGTAGGCGCCCTCGTGTTCGCGGAACCCCACGCAGTAGAGGTTCTCGGGCTGGCCCTCCTGAGGGCAGTCGTCGATCAGGATGAAGGCCTGGTCGGGGTTGGCGGAAGCGAACTCGACAGCCATGTCCGTCAACTGGAAGGTCGTGAGGACGATGATGTCCGGCGCCGCCTCCACCGCCGCCTCGATGTTGGCCCGGCTGGTGGAGGGGTCGGTCGACTCGAAGGTCTCGGCGGTGCCGCCCAGACTCTCGGCCGCCGCCTGCGTGCCCGTTTCGCCCATCTGGAGGAACTCGTTCTCGCCGATCGGGTTGGGAGTGATGTAGATGAAGTGCGGGCCTTCGCCGTCTTCGGCCTGGGTGTCGCCCGTCGTGTCAGCCGGCGCCTCAGTGGTGTCGGTGGAGGTGTCCCCCGTGGTGTCCGAAGGGGCTTGCGTCGTCTCGGGAGCACTCGTTTCCTCGGTGCTGCCCCCGCCACACGCCGCCAGCAGCAACAAGAGTGCTGCCAGCAACGCCCACCATCTCTTGCCTCTCATGTCGCCTCCGTGGTGTCGTGGGTCGCGGCGTGGAGCGCAACTCGCCGGGCCCGGTTTCAGTTGTCTGACAACTGGCCGTGGAGAGTAGCATCCCGCTCCATGGCTCTTGCAACGGAGGCCCGGCCCTGATCCGCTTCGTAGTCGAGCATCTGATCACCATGGCCGGCGACCCCGAGGTGGTCTCCCCGGGAGTCGTCGACATCGATGAGGGTCGGGTCGTCTGGGCGGGCGCCGAAGTCGAAGCTCCGGCGTACGACGGCCCTGTTGAGCGCATTTCGGGCCTGCTGATGCCGGGTTTCGTGAACACCCATGCCCACAGCCCGATGGTCCTTTTGCGAGGCGCGGGCGAAGGGCTGCCCGTCGACCGATGGCTCACCGAGGTTATGTGGCCGCGGGAGGGGCGCCTGACTCCCGAAGACGTGTGGTGGGGCATGACCCTGGGTGCGGCCGAATTGCTCCGCAATGGCATCACGACCTCCCATGAGCACTACTTCTTCGCCCAGCAAGCGGCAGAGGCTGCGGCCGCCGCCGGGTTGAGAGGGATAGTCACCGCACCGGTCCTCATCGGCGCCGACCTCTCCCGGTTCGGGCCATGGGAGAAGCAGATCGAGGACATGGAGACGCTCGCCGACCGGTACGCGAACCACGACCTCATCTCGATCGGGCTCGGCCCTCACGCCGCCTACTCCCTCCCCGAGGAAGCCCTGCGGGCGGTCACAGAACTGGGACGTCGGAGATCCCTCCACATCCAGATCCATGTAGCCGAGGGACCGAGGGAGGGCGACGGGATAGCCGAGAAGTACGGCATGACCGTGCCCGCCTACCTCGAGTGGTTGGGGATGCTCGAATGCCGGGTGGTCGCAGCCCATTGCGTGTGGCTCACAGACGAAGACATCGCCGTGTTCGCCCGCCACGAGGTGGGTGTGGCCCATTGCCCGATGTCGAACGGCAAACACGCTTCGGGGATAGCTCCGGTCACTGACATGCGCGCCGCCGGGATCCCCGTGGGTGTCGCCACCGACGGCCCGTCGTCGCACGATCGCCTCGACCTGTTCGAGGAGATGCGAGCCGCCCTGCGCTACGCCAGGCTGCGCAGCGGTGATGCCGGGGCGATGACGCCCGCCGACGTGCTCACCATGGCGACCCGGGAGGCGGGCGACGTGTTGGGGAGGCCGGACCTGGGCCGTCTCACCCCGGGAGCGCGCGCCGACATGATCAACATCGACATCTCTCCGCTCGGGCCCGTTCTCGAGCCGGCCGATCTCATCACCCACGTCGTCTACTCCGGGACGCCCGCACTGGTCCGATCGGTGTGGGTGGAAGGCCGCCAGGTCGTCACCGACGGGCAGCCGACGACGGTCGACCTCGAAGCGGCCCGTCGGGAGGTGGCGACGAGGGCTGCCCGACTGGCGGCCGAGGCATGAGCATCACGATCGACCTCACCGGGCAGGTGGTGCTCGTCACGGGCGCCACCGGTGGGATAGGACAGGGTATCGCCCGCCGCTTCCACGCCGCCGGGGCCACGGTCGCCATCCACCACCGGACCCGGCCCGACGAGGCCGAGGCACTGGCGGAGGAATTGCCCGGCTCGTTCGTCGTCGCCGGCGACATCACCGATCCCGATGCCCACCTCGTGACACAGGTCGTGGAGAAGGCGGGGAAGATCACGGGGTTGGTCAACAACGCCGGCATCCAACCCCTAGCCGAACTGGCAGATCTCGACGAAGAGTCATGGCGGACAATGCTCGAAACGAACGTCACTGCCGCCCATCGACTCAGCCAGGCCGCCGCCGCACACATGACGGGAGGCGGGTGGATCACGCACATCGCCTCGATCGAAGGCCGAAAGCCCGCCCCCGCCCACGGCCACTATGCCGTGTCGAAGGCAGCACTGATCATGCATGCCCGCGCCGCCGCCCTCGAGTGGGGCCGACGTGGGATCCGCGTCAACACCGTCTCCCCGGGCCTGATCGACCGCCCCGGCCTCGATGCAGCATGGCCGGAAGGTGTGGCACGTTGGAAGGCCGCCGCTCCGCTCCAACGGCTCGGCACGCCCGAAGACGTCGGCGACGCCTGCGTCTTTCTCGCATCCGACCTCGCCCGGTGGATCACCGGCATCGACCTGGTGGTGGACGGCGGCGTCTCCACGCATCCGACATGGTGATGCTCGACGACCGGGTGTACCTCGTCACCGGTGGCGGAGGCGGGATCGGAGCGGCAACGGGGCACGTCCTCGTCGACAGGGGCGCCTCGGTGGCTCTGGCCGATCTGAATGGTGAGGCGGCCCAGCGCGCTGCCTCCGAGATCGGCAGCAACGCCATCGGCCTGCAATGCGATGTCACCGACGCAGAGTCGGTGACATCAGCGGTCGAACACACCGTCGCCCACTTCGGAAGGCTCGACGGAGCGGTGAGCAACGCCGGCATCGTCCACCTCGACACCGCCTGGGATCTCAGTCCGGAGCAATGGGAGCGGGAATTGGAGGTGAACGTCACCGGCACGTTCATCACTTGCCGGGCGGTCGGGGAGCACCTCCGGAAGTCGGGGGGAGGCGCCATCGTCAACGTCGCCTCCAACTGCGGCAAGGTCGGTTACGCCAACATGGCCGCCTACAACGCCTCGAAGGCGGCGGTCATCTCGATGACCCGTTCACTCGCCATGGAATGGGCAAAAGAGGGGATCAATGTCAATGCCGTGTGCCCGGGCGGCGTCGACACCCCGATGCTGACCGGCGTGGCCGAGTGGCTGTCGCCGCGCCTCGGTGTCGACGCGGACGAGCTGCTCTCGGGCATGGGGCCTGCACAACTCGGGCGCCGAGTGCGGCCAGAGGAGGTGGCGGCGGTCATCGCCTTTCTGCTCTCCGACGACGCCACGATCATCCGCGGCCAGGCCATCAACGTCGACGCCGGCGACACCCCGTATTGACGAGAGGAGTTGCATGCAGGACAGATGGGATCCTTCGCTGACTTTCGACGACCCGCTGGACGAGTGCGTCTACGGGTCGCGGCTGATCGGCAGTGACCCCTTCCTCGTTCTCCACGGGGGCGGGAACACATCGGTGAAGGCCCCGTGGGTCGACGTGACAGGCGATGAAGTCGAGGCCTTGTACGTGAAGGGGAGCGGCTGGGACCTCGGCACGATCGAAGCCGCCGGGTTCGCCCCTCTGCCACTCGCCCGGCTGCGGCGCTTGCTGGAGCTGGAGGCCCTCTCAGACCCCGACATGATGGCATCGTTGTCGGCCGCTCGACTCGATCCGTCGGCTCCGCAGCCGTCGGTGGAATCGCTGCTCCACGCGATTCTCCCCCATCGGGCCGTACTCCACAGCCACGCCGATGTCATCGTGACGCTCACGAACCTGGCCGATGGCGAAGCCCGGGTAAGGGAAGCACTGGGCGACGACGTGGTGATCGTGCCGTACGTCATGCCAGGCTTCGACCTCGCCCGGGTCGTGGCCCAGATGTGGCCCGAGCAGGGTCGCTCCGACACGTCCGGCATGGTGTTGATGAACCACGGGCTCTTCACCTTCGGGGACACGACCAGGGAGGCCTACGCCCGCCACGTCGATCTGATAACCCGGGCCGAGGAGTATCTCGACCGCCACGCCCCGCTGGCGGCCTCCGCCGACGCGGAGCTGGAGGACGTCGATCCCGTGGAGTTGGCCCAGCTGCGGCGCCAGATCTCCGACGCTGCCGGTGCGCCGATGATCGTCAGCCGTCACCGCGATCCTGCGGTGGCCCGGTTCGTCGCCCGACCCGATCTGGAATCCCTCGCCAACCGCGGACCGCTGACGCCCGACCACATCATTCGCACCAAGCGCACCCCATTGGTCGGCACCGACGTGGATTCATTCGTGTCCGAGTACCAGGCCTACTTCGAGCGCAACAAGAGCCGCTCCGACTTCGCGCTCACGATGCTCGATCCCGCCCCTCGAGTAGTGCTCGATCCTCGGCTGGGGATGCTCACCGTCGGTCGCCGTCCCGCCGACGCCGACATAGCCGCCGACATCTACCACCACACGATCCCGGTGCTCGAAAGGGCCGAGGACCATTTCGGCGGGTATGTGGCGTTGGGCGAAGGGGAGCTGTTCGACGTCGAGTACTGGGACCTCGAGCAGGCGAAGCTACGCCGGGCCGGGAGCCCACCCCCGATGGCGGGCCGAGTGGCGGTCGTCACCGGCGCCGCCTCGGGGATCGGGCGAGCCTGCGCCGCTGAGCTCCTATCCCGCGGTGCCGCCGTGATCGGCATCGACATCTCTGCCGACGTCACCGGGACATTCCAAGACCCCGCCTGGCTGGGAGTGAGCGCCGACGTCACCGACTCGGACGCCGTGGCCGAGGCTCTCTCCACCGGGGTGGAGCGATTCGGAGGTGTCGACATGGCGGTGCTCGCCGCGGGGATCTTCGGCAGCACCCGCCCTGTCGCTGAGCTGGATCCGGACGAGTGGCGGCGCGTTCACGCGGTCAACGTGGATTCAGCTGCCCACCTGCTCGCTCGCTTGCATCCGTTGCTCACCGTCTCCCCGGCCCACCCGTCGGTGGTGGTGATCGCTTCGCGGAACGTCCTCGCCCCCGGCAAAGGAGCCGCTGCCTACTCGGCGTCGAAGGCGGCTCTCACACAGCTCGCCCGGGTTACCGCGCTGGAGTGGGCGGAGGACGGGATCCGGGTGAACATCGTCCATCCCGATGCGGTTTTCGACACCGGCCTGTGGACTCCGGAACTGCTCGCCGAGCGGGCCAGCAAATACGGCCTGACGGTGGACGAGTACAAGCGCCGCAACCTTCTGTCGGTGGAAGTCACCTCGGCGACGGTGGCAGGGGTGGTCGGCGATCTCCTCTCCGAACGCTTTGCAGCCACGACCGGAGCGCAGATTCCCATCGACGGCGGATCGGAAAGGGTGATCTAGATGTCAGGAACGTTCCTTCCCATCATCGCCGTGGACTCCTCCGATCTGCCGGAGGCGATGGTGGTCGTCGGCGATCCCGACCGTGCCGAACGTGCCTCGCGGCTGCTCGGCTCCCCGCGCCTCCTCGGCCGCAACCGGGAGTACGTCTCCTATGTCGGCACTCACCAGGGCTCGACGGTGGGCGTGATTTCCCATGGCGTGGGATCACCCGGCGCGGCAGCCTGCTTCGAGGAGTTGTTCCGAGGTGGCGTGAAACGTGTTGTGCGGGCCGGGACGGCCGGAGGGATGCAGCCCTCCGTCACGGACGGCGACCTGGTCGTGGCCACGGCCGCGGTACGAGCCGACGGATACACAGACGGGGTCGTGCCGCCCGGGTTCCCGGCCGTGGCCGACCGGCTCCTCAGCTCTTCCCTCGTCGAAGCAGCGGGCAACGTCCACGAGGGCATCGTCCTCACCTCGTCGGTGTTCTATCCCCACGCCGTCCTCGGCTCGGACCTGGAGATGTGGCAGCGGGCCGGCGTGGTCGCGGTCGAGATGGAGTGCGCGGCTTTGTTCGTCTTGGCCTCACTCCACGATGCCGCCGCCGGGGCGATCCTCGCCATCGACGGGAACCCGCTGGCCCAGGGGGACACCGACATGGAGGGCTACGACCCCCACAGAGATGTCGTGCGGGAAGCAACCGAACGCGCCCTACTCGCCGCGTTCACGGCGCTGAGCTGAGCCTCAGTCGCGCTCGACCTCGATCACCTGAGGTCCATCGGGTCCCGCCACCACCACCACTTCGTCGGCGGATACGCCGGCCAAGGCTGCGACGACTGCGTCCACCGACCAAGGTGGCACGGTGTCGGCCCGCCTCCAGAGCTGCACGCGGGCTTTGGTCAGGTCTCGAACCGCCTTTGTGATCTCGTCATCGGCTGGGCCGATGAGGAGGACGAAACGAGGTCGCTCGGGTGCTGTCGGGGCGAGACGTCGATCCCCTCGGTAGACAGCCCAGTGGTAGGCGGCGAGGACCCCCGTCGTGATCAGGCTCGCCACTGCGATTCGCAGGCTGCGGAGGGTGTCCGCACCGACCGTGCCCGCCAGCAGGTCCTCGAACAGGATGAACACCGCCGTGATGAGGGCGACGACCGCCGCCACGCTGCTGAGGCCGAGGATGGTGAACAGGTAGATCCGACGCGTCGGGCTGGCTATCTCGGCCTCTGGTTTCTCTCTGGCGATGCGCCTCCAGAAGAACCACCAGACGGGAGCCCCGATGAGGAGGAACGTCGCCGCCCGGAGAAGGGTGTTGATGGCGGACGTCCCCTCCACGATCGTCGGCGAACCGGTCACTGCCTCGAAGAACGCGACGAGGAGCGCTGTCAACCCGCCGGCCGCTGCCAATAGGCCGATTCCAGCCATCAGGTACTCGTAGATCCGTTTCGGCTCGGTTCGCTCTGTCGCAGGGCCGGCAACCAGTGCTCGGTGGTACCACCACACGATCCCACCGACGATCGCGGCTGAGAGCTGTTCCGGAACGTCGCTGAAGTGCCTCGCGGCATCGGTTGTACGGGGGTCGCCGACCCACCACACCAACAGGCTCTGCAGCACTGCGCCGGCCGCCGTCAGTACCGTCGCCAGTCCGCCGCCGACGCCCAGAACGAACACGTAACCGAGCCACAGGGGCGAGCGAGTGACTGTCCGCGCCGCCCACCAGTTCGGGATCCAGGCAGCCGCCCCGACGAGCAGCGTCGCGCCGTCCTCGCCGAGCCCGGGTCCGTCGCCGAGCAGGAGGTTTCGCACCGCCACCATCTCGATGGCGCCTGACAGGAACTGGGCGAGGCCGACGGCAGCGGTGAGGAGGCCGATCGCCGACCCGACCAGGAGCGGCAGTTCGACGATTCGGTGGGCCAGTCGCCGGATCACGAGCCAGTGCACGACCCACAGCCCGCCCCAAACCACAAAGGACACGAGCGGGGAGCCATACCAGCGCTCGCCCTCAGCCAGGCCGGCGACGACGTCGTGCAGGTGCGTCATCGCGACGACGAGGGCCGTGGTCGTCGCTGCCGTCGAATAGAACAGCCAGCCGAAGGACTGCCTCTCTCGAGGATCGGAGCGGAGCTTTCCCAGAGACCACCACCCGAGCGCGGCATACAGCGGCAGGCCGATGAGGACGAAGCTCAGGTTGCGCGCCAAGCTGGTCTCGAACCGAAGTGCCAAGGAGTCAGGGCCGCCGAGGGCCCAGCCGAGCAAGCCGGCGAGGCCGTTGGCGACGATCAGCAACAAGGCGTACAGGAGCAGGTATTGGAAGAAGCGTCGGACGCCGTGGGCGTCGCCTCCGCCGGACCGGTCGTCTCCCCTCCGACTCAGGGCCACGACGACACCGAGCACGACGGCGCCGAAAAGGACGGCAAAGCCGAAGAAGATCATCGGTCGTCCCCACAGAAGAAGAACGGCCAGGGCTCGTCGGTGATCAGCCATCCGGCTTCGCCCTGGACGAGACGGAACGTCTCCTCCTGGCTGTACTCGTAGGGGTCGAAGGGCCCGCCTCCCGCCTCGAACACCAACTCCACTTCGACGCGAGCTTCGTCGCCTTCGACATCGCTTGCGAGCAGTACCGCCCGCGACACGTCGATTCCAAAGGTGTCGGCATCGTCCCAGTCGCAGCCGGCAGCCGGATCCAGATGGGCGAGGGCCTCGTCCTCGTCGCCGTCGATCACCGCCCTGAGATAACTCTGCACCACACCTTCCGGCGTCGCCGGGTCGTAGGTGGGTTCGTCCCGCTGGGACGCCACGACCGCAGCGACCGATGCGATCACGACGATCGCTGCCACCACGATGGCCAGGATCCGCTCCGGCTTCATGCCTGCAGTATGCAAGGCACACCCCTCTCGGGCAGGGTCTTTCGCTTCGTTTTGGCAAGATGGAGTCATGTGTGTGGACGCCGATGCCCTCCCTCCCGTACCCGCGTCAGGAACCGTCAGCGGACGCAGGCTCACCCTGACCTCGGCCGATGGCACTGAGTTCGCCGCCTTCGAAGCCTGGGCCGAGAACGGCCCGAGCGGAACTGCGGTGATCGTCCTCCCCGATGTGAGAGGTCTCTTCCGCTTCTACGAGGAACTGGCCGTGCGCTTCGCCGAAGCGGGTCACGACTCGGTCGCCATCGACTACTTCGGGCGCACTGCCGGGACCGAGCCACGAGGAGAGGACTTCGACCACTCCGCCCATGTGCCGCTGACCACGTCGGAGGGCATCAACGCCGATATCGCTGCAGCGGCGGCTCACCTGAGGAGCCGGACCCCCGACGTGAAGATCTTCACGGTCGGCTTCTGCTTCGGTGGCACCTGCTCGTGGGCGGCCACCACCCACGGCCATGGACTGGCCGGTGCCGTCGGCTTCTACGGTCGCCCGGACATCGACCGCCCGACGGGTGACGGGCCGTTTCTCGAGCGGTGCCATCTCGTCCAAGCGCCCATACTCGCCCTGATGGGGGGCGACGACCCCTCCATCCCCGCGGAGACGGTCGCCGCCCTGGAGGCGGCGCTCGCCGATGCCGGAGTGGACCACGAGGTGGTGACCTATCCGGGTGCGCCTCACTCCTTCTTCGATCGCAAGCAGTCCGAATTCGGGGAGGAGTCGGCTGACGCCTGGCGGCGGGTCCTCGAATTCATCCGCGCCCACAGCTGAGCAACGCCGACAGAAGCGGCACCGGCTACCAACATGGTGCCGTGCGTGACCCTGCCCGCGCCATCTCAGTTCTCGTCGCAGTGCTGCTCGCCGGTGGCGCCCTGGCCTTCGACCCGGGAGGATGGCAGGTCTTCCTGCCCGCGAAATGGCTCGTGATCACCGTGTGCGCCTTCGGCGCTGCGGCTGCCGCCCTGTTCGAAGGCGTAGACCTCCACCGACGCTCCCTTCACGGATGGGCATCGTTTCTCGCCTGGGCGGCGGTGACATCACTGATCGCTGATGACCCTCTGGCGGCGTGGCTGGGGACGCCGGACCGGCGCTTCGGGTTCGTGGCATTGCTGACTCTGGCGGCGGCATTCGTCGGCGGCCAAGCGATCACCGATGAGAAGGGCCGTGTTCTGCTGAGTCGAGCGGCGATCGTGGCGCTGGGTGGGATGACCCTGTACGGGATCGCCGAGTCGCTCGGGACAGTCCCGGTGGACCTCACCACTACGACGACCCGCCTCGGCGCCACTTTCGGTTCGCCCGCCTACCTCGGTGCCGCCCTGTGTCTCCTCCTGCCCATGGGCGTCGGGACAGCTGCCGACAGGCGCCAGCCTCTCCGGTGGCGGATCGCCGGAGCAACAGCAGCCGTTTGCGGGATCGGGCTCCTGGCCGGGTCGGGCGCCAGAGCCGCCGCCTTCGGCCTCGGCGTCACCGCGTTGCTGGCAGTCCTCAGAGGGTTCGACGCCCTTCGCCGACATCCGTTGGTGGCAACCGGGGTGGTCCTCGTCGTCGTGGCGTCGATCGCCCTTTCGCCTCTGGGCGGGAGGCTCGGAGAACCCATCAGCGGACGTCTCGCCGAGTGGCGTGTGGCCTCACGGGCTCTCGTATCGGATCCCCTGACTGGAACCGGGCTCGAGGGCTACCGGGTGGTCTTCCCTTCCCACGTCGACGTCGCCTACGTCCAGGAGTATGGGCGGACGACGATCACCGACCGTGCCCACTCGGGCCCCTTGGACCTCGGGGTGGCGATGGGTGTCCCCGGCACCCTCGCCTGGGTGGCGGCGGCGGTGTGGCTGGCCATCAGATGCAGCGGAGTAGTCCGGGGCGGCACCCCCGTGTTGGCCGGTATGGGGGCGGGGGTCTTTGCGTTGCTGACCCAGGAACTGTTCCTGTTTCCCACCCTGGAGGTGGGAGCCGCCGGCTGGGCCATCGCGGGTGTGGTCGTCGCTTCGGCACGTTCGCAGCCGCCGCTCCACGGCCGCACGAAGATCGGCGCCGCCGCGACCGCCGCCCTGGCACTCCTCGCCGCCACAGCGGGCGTCATCGACGTCGTCGCCGACCACCGGGCGGCCAGTGCGGTGACCAACGACGACCTGGTCGCCGCCGACTCTGCGTTCGCTCTCCGACCCGACTCCTTCCGGTACGCGTTGTTGGCCGCCGACGTCGCCCTGCAGCGAGGTGACCAGGACGGAGCTCGAGATCGGGTCGAGGCCGCCGCCGCTCTGTCGCCGCCGGATCCGGCGGTGCGGATTGCTCGTGCCCGGCTCGCCGTCGCCGGCGCGGACACGTCGGCCGCCCTCGCGCTGCTGGAGGAAGCCGTGGAGGCGGACCCGAACCATCCCGAACTGCGGATCCTCCTCGGCGACGTCCAGGCGGCAGCGGGCAAAGTGGGCGAGGCCGAGAGGTCGTGGCTGGCGGCCGCCCATTTGTCTCCCGCCGACCCGACTCCTCACCTACGCTTGGCGGCTCTCTATCTGGCCGCCGGCGAGGCCGACCTCGCTCGCGCCTCCCTCCAAACTGCCCGCCGACTGGACCCGGACCATGCCGCCATCGCCGATCTGGAAGACGCCCTCCGATAGCTCCAGGACGATGGCCGGCGGAAACAGTGAACCTCTCGACCGGGTTGGGCGTTTCTCCCGTGTGCATGCCACAGCCTGGAACGCGACCGTGACGCGGACGGCCGACGTCGCGCGCGCCGACGTCGACGCCCGCCCGGGCTTCGCCGCCTTCTACAGCCAGACGTACCAGAGGCTGGCGGCTGCGCTGTCGTCGACGCTCGGTGACCGTGATCTGGGGATCGAGGCCGCCGACGAGGCGATGGCGCGTTGCTACGCCCATTGGGCAACGGTGAGCCACTACGACAACCCCGCCGGATGGGTGTACCGGGTCGGCCTGAACTGGGCGCTGTCCTGGAAACGCAAGCTGGCGCGACGCCACACTCTCCCGCCCGGCGAGCACGTCGAGCATGCCGCCATGCCGGCCGACCCGCAGATCGCCGCCGCCCTGGCCTCCCTCGACCTTCGCCTCCGGACGGTGGTGGTGTGTCGTGTGTTGCTCGACTGGTCGACGGAGGAGACGGCGGAAGCGCTCCAGATCAAACCCGGAACGGTCAAGTCCCGCCTGCATCGGGGTTTGGCGCGTCTGGCAGAACTGCTCGCCCACTTCGACCACGGAGACTCCTGATGGATCTGCAGGAACGACTCCAAGCGCACATGAGGTCGGAGCTGGCGAAGACCCCAGTCAGTGACCTCGGAGGAGTGATGGAGCGAGGTGAGACGATCCGTCGACGCCGACGGGCCGTGATGACGGCGGCACCCGTCGTCGTCGTGCTCTTGGGCGCCGTCGGAGTGATGGCGTCCGGCCTGTTGTCGGGCGACGGCCCCGATGTCGACGTCAATCAGATGGTGGCCGCAGAAGCCAACTTGTCTCTGTCCATCGGCGACTTGGACTGGCAGGTCCAGCCCGCTGCCCTGGCCTGGGCGGAGGACAGAGAGTTGGGTGACGGAGCCCTGTATGTCCTCTCCACCGCCCCGGGCGCCAAGTGGGAGAACTTCCCCAACGGCAACGTCCCGAAGGCGCTCTACGTATCCGAGGACGGTCTCGACTGGACCGCCACCCTGCTCGGCGACTGGCGGCCTTCTGACATGGCAGTCTCCCAGGGCCTCCTGTATCTCGTCGGCACCGGCCCTGGCGCCAAAGCCGACACCCAGGACATAGAGCTACGTGTCTCGAGCGACGGCGGGTCCTCGTTCGACAAGACCCTCGAGTTGGACGTTGGCGTGGCCGCCGGAGCCAGCCTCGTCCCCAAGGTGATAGCCACCGACGAAGGCGTGCTCGCCATTGCGACCAGCCGCCAGTTTCTCGATCCTCTGACACTGCTGCCACCCGATGCGCTCGAAGGCCGGGTGCAACCGATGATGATCGAGTCCGGAGTGGCGATCTTCCCCGATGACGCCCTCGTCGATGCCCATGAAGCGTGCTTCACCGCCGACCCATCGAAGTGCGAAGCGGTCATCGAGGAGAGGGCCACCGCTTTCTTCACTTGGGAGGAACTCGGCCTTCCCGGAGGGTCGATCGAGTTCGGAGAACTAGTCGAGCACTTCACCTTCTGGTCGTCAGACGGAGAGAACTTCGAGCCCGTCGACTATCCGTTTCCCGGCGGCTACATCGACCGCGTCGCCTCGGTGGACGGTACGGCGGTCGTCACGATCACCGACATGGGGCCGACTCGCATTCTCGCTTCAGAAGACGCCCGGGAATGGCGGCCCATCGCCGAAGGCATCGACGCCGGATATGTGCTGGCGATCGGGAAGACCGGAGGCGAAATCGTCATGGCGAGCCAGGACATCAACGGGACATCTCTGCGTGTGTACCGCGCCCCAGACCTCGACGGGCCATGGCAGCAAGTCCCTATCGACGGGCTCCTGCAGGAACTGGTCGAGTCCGAAGGCAACATGATCAGCCTCTGGCCAGGGGGTGCCGTCGTGACTGATTCCGGCGTCGCGATCAGCGTCGTGGCGGAAGGCGCCGGCGGAAATGCAAGAAACCCGATCGCCAAGATCTTCGATCCGATCTTCCGCCGCAACCAAGACCGCCGAATGGTCGAAGGAGAGGTGCAGTCCCAGGGCATCCTCCTCGTGTCCAAGGACCTGACCGCATGGAAGGCGGTGCCGACGTCACAACTCGGGGATTGGATCGATCTGGCCGCGACCCCCGACGGGTCGATCCTGGCCCAGGGGATACAGAGCGCACCCGACGGCCGCGCGATCCGGGTCCAGGCCGTCGCCACTCCATAGAGGAGAGATGTTGCCGGCCCTTCCCGTTGGGGGATGTCGGGAAGGGCCCGGCAGCAATCACTCACCGACCGATCACTTGCAGACCCAGTGTCGCCAGCCCCCGCCAGGCCCATACAACAAGTAGGCCGCGGCGGCGATGTTCGCTTCGGGATCGAAGATCGACGCCCCTGGAAAACCGGCCCCGGCGGCGCGTTCGTCCCAGGCACCGGGCAAGTGCTGGAACAAGCCGCCCGCACCTGAGCTGCGGTTGCGAGCATTGGGGTCGCCGCCCGACTCACACGCCATCACGCGGATGGCGCGATCGACGTCGCCTGGATCGAAGTACTTCTCGACCAGCGGGCGCCAGCCTTCGGCGCCCGGCCCGGTCGGTACTTCGACCGCCTTCAACTCCTCGACCACGTCCGCCGGGATCACGGGGAGCTCGGCGGGGGGCTCGAGGTCGAGCGCCCGCGCCAGGAAGCTGGCCATCTGTGCCCGAGTGACTGGCTCATCGGGGCAGAATCCCCCGCTGCCACAACCGTGGGTGATCCCGGCAACGGTGATTGCGGCGATGTCCGCCTCGTGGACGTTGCCGTCGTCGTCGTGGAAGGGATCGCCTTCCGCTGGCGGCAGTTCGAGCGCACGGACCAGGAGGCTGGCCATCTGCCCTCGGGTGACGGGCTCATCGGGGCAGTACTGGCCGGCACCGCAACCGATGGTGATGTCGGCCGCGGCGATGGCGGCGATGTCATCAGCGAACCGGCTTCCGACGGTGTCGCTGAACTTGGACATGGCAGCGGGCGGGAGCCCCAGTGCCCGATTCAGGAACGCCGCCATCTCGGCGCGCGTGACCTCGTCGTCGGGACAGAACCGCCACTCGCCACAACCTGTCGTGATGTCCGCGGCATGCAGAGCAGCCACGTCCGGTTCGTGGACGGAGCCATCGACATCGGCGAATGGGCCGCGTCCGTCGGGTTCCGCGGCGGCGCCGAATGCCGGCGCAGTGATGAACATCAGGGCACCGGCGACAGCCAGCGCCCATCTCGTCTTCTTTTTCATGGTGGTACCTCCGCGTGACCCCAGTCGGGGTCGCTCGGGTTTCGGCCATCGCCCGCCTGGCGCAGGCGCGATCGTTTGTCGATCGAGGCCGTGGAAACAAGAAGGCTCCGGTGTTCACCGGAGCCCGTTGACGAGCACAAGTGCTCGTCGACGACAGAAGGCTATGCACGTGTCCATCGGTAGGTGAAAACGAAAACCGACGTCTAACGGCTCAGGTGGGTCGCCGTCGATCGAAGAGGCGCCCTCGCTCCGCCCACAAGACGAGAACGAATGCGACGAAGCCGAGGATGGCAAAGCCGCCGGCCATCGGCAGGATCGTGCCGTTGAACGACTGGTCGAGGACCGCCCCTATGAGGGCACCGCCGG
Organism: Acidimicrobiia bacterium; assembly: GCA_036380875.1. Lineage (GTDB taxonomy): Bacteria > Actinomycetota > Acidimicrobiia > Spongiisociales > ZC4RG35 > ZC4RG17. The sequence goes on along the minus strand of DASVDX010000028.1, from coordinate 49,587 downwards.
CGGTCGACACGGTGCCGATCACAGCCGATGCCGTGCCGGCGATCGGCCTCATCGGCTCCATGGCGATGGTGTTGAAGTTCGGGATGAGGAGCGCATGGCACGACAACATCGCCGCCATGGTGGGCATGAACACGCCCAGCGACGGACGGCCTTCGGACGACAGGCCAACGAACACGAAGAGGACAGCCACCGCCACGTACACGAACAGGACTCCGTGGGCCATCCTCCGCGTGCCGAACCGGCGAACCACGAACGCGTTGGCCAGCATCGCCGCACCCATGACCGCCGCCAGCACGCCGAACATGATCGGGAACTCGTCGACGACGCCGAAGACCTCTCCGAAGATGATCTCCGAGCTCGCCAGGTACGAGGTGAACACGCCGAACAGCGCGGTGAGCGCCATCGTGTAACCCATCGTCAGTCGGTTGGTGACGATCATGCGACCAGCTGCCAGAACTCGGCCGAACCTCAACTCGAGCCGGTCGTCAGGGTTCAACGACTCTTCGAGGCGAGTCGCCCAGAGCGCCATCACCACCACGAGCAGGGCACAGACACCGAACACCCACCGCCAGGAGCCGATCGAAGCGACGATCGCGCCGAGGGTGGGCGCCAGGATCGGCACGAGCACGAAGACGGCCATGATGAACGACATCGCCCGCGACATCTCGTTGCCGTCGAAGCGGTCGCGCACGACTGAGAGCGTCACCACTCGGGGACCGGCGGCCCCCAAGCCCCAGATGAACCGGGCGACGAGGAGCGAGGCCAAACTCGGCGCCAACGCCGAAGCCACCGCTCCCAACAGATAGATCCCGTAGCCGGCATAGAGGGTCGGCTTGCGCCCGAAGCGGTCGGCGAGTGGCCCGTAGAAGACCTGGGCGATCGCCAAACCGAAGAAGTAGGCGGTGACTGTGCCGGCAACGGCGGTCGAGTCCTCCGCCAACCCGAAGCTCGCGCGCATGTCGCCGAATGCCGGGAGGATCATGTCGATCCCCAGGGCGGCGAGCGCCATGGACATGGCCAGGAGAGCGGTGAACTCGACCCGCCCGAGCCTCATCGGAGGAGCGGTCGATTCCACGCTGCGAGGGTACGAGACGGCTGCCCCGATCCCAAAGCCGTCGAAGCTTCACCCTTCGTCGAGGAGAGCGGCGATGCGCTCGCCGATGGCGAGAGATGCCGTTGCTGCCGGCGAGGGAGCGTTGAGCACGTGGAGTGCGTTCTCCTGGCGCAGCAACGAGAAGTCGTCGACGAGTCGGCCGTCCGGCGATACCGCCTGGGCACGGACGCCCGCCCCTGCCACCGTCAGATCCGACGTGTCGAGGGCGGGCAGCAGGCGAGCCGCCGCCCGGCCGTAGAGCCGGGCCGACCGGGACCTGATGATCTCGGCGATCCCGGTCGGGGCGTAACGCAAGGCCAGCCGCAGGAAACCGGGAGAACGGAGCGTCTCGATGAACTCACGCCAGTCGGGGGCGGTACCCCGATAGTGATGGCGACCCAGTGCGGGCACGGCATTGGGCCCGACCTCCACGGTCCCGTCGATGCGGCGGGTGAAGTGCACTCCGAGGAAAGGGAACCGAGGGTCGGGCACCGGGTAGACGAGGTGGCGCACGAGTTTCTCGGAAGGTCCGGTGAGCGCGAAGTACTCGCCCCGGAAGGGAACGATCCGCACGGGAGGCGTGGCCCCGGCCATCTCGGCTACCCGGTCGGCCTGGAGGCCGGCACAAGCCACCAACCGCCCGGCCAGGATCGCCCCGTGGTCGCCGGCGACCTCCCATGCCCCGCCCTGGCGGCGGATCGAGGCGACCCGCCAGGAGGTGCGGACATCGCCGGGGAGTTTCTCTGCCAGGCGCCGGACCACCGCCGGGAAGTCCGCCACCCCGGCCTCCGGGACGTGGAGGGCAGCCCGGCCGGCGATGTGGGGCTCGATGTCGTACCACTCCCCTCTCTCCAGCCAGCAGACCCCTTGGAGCCCGTTGGCGTGGGCGCGTTCGTGGAGACGCTCCAGCCGGGTGACTTCCTTCTGGTCGAGGGCGACGACGAGCTTCCCCGTGACGTCGTGGGCGATGCCGTTGTCTTCGCAGAACTCGACCATCCGCCGGCGCCCTTCGACACACAGGCGCGCCTTCAACGAGCCGGGCTTGTAGTAGAGCCCGGAGTGGAGCACCCCGGAGTTGTGGCCGCTCTGGTGCAGCCCGACGCGGTCCTCAGCTTCGAGAACCGCGATCGACGCCTGAGGGTGACGCTGATGGATCGCGGTGGCGGTGGCCAAGCCGACGATCCCCGCCCCGATCACGGCGTAGTCGAAGCGGTCAGCCATCCGTGCCCTCGGCCAATGAGACGATGATCTCGAATTCGCGTTCGGTCACCGGTTGGACAGACAGCCTCGACCGACGCACCAGCACCATCTCGCTGAGCTCCGGGTGGCTCTTGATCTCGTCGAGGCTGACCATGCGCGGGAACTTCTTCACGAACCCGATGTCGACCATGAACCAGCGGGGGTCGTCGGGCGTGGACTCCGGGTCGTAGTACTTGGAGTCCGGATCCCAGGCGGTGTGGTCGGGATACGGCTCGCTGACCACTTCGGCCAGGCCCACCACACCGGGCGGCTTCACCGCCGAGTGGTAGAAGAGCACCGGGTCGCCCACCTGCATCTCGTCGCGCATGAAGTTGCGCGCCTGGTAGTTGCGCACCCCGTCCCAATGAGTTCGCCCGTCCTTCGCCAGGTCGTCGATCGAATAGTCGCCGGGCTCGGACTTCATGAGCCACCGTCGCATGGGATGCGATTGTGGCACGGGTACCGTGAGCTCATGGAAGAGGAGTGGTACTACTGCATCCGGCACCGCCGGGTCGAGCCGAAGTTCGGATGCCGCATGACCAACCGTCTCGGCCCCTATCCCACGCGTGAAGAGGCGGAACGGGCGCTGGAGAAGGTCGAAACCCGCAACGTCGAATGGGACGAGGACCCGGATTGGAAGGACGAAGAGGCGGATGCCTGACACCCCGATCAGCCGCTTTCCTGTCCTCTCCCTGGACGAGTTCCCCGCCGACCTCAAGGCGCGCGTCGAGCGGATAGCCGAGAGAAGCGGCTTCGTGCCGAACGTCTTCCTCGCCATGGCTCACCGGCCGGACGAGCTGCGAGCGTTCATGGACTACCACGACGCGCTCATGGAGCGGGAGTCGGGGCTGAGCAAAGCGGAGCGGGAGATGATCGTGGTGGCGACCAGCGCCGCCAACGACTGCCTCTACTGCGTCGTCGTTCACGGCGCCATCCTCCGGGTGCGGGCGAAGGACTCGGAACTGGCCGACCGCATCGCCGCCAACTGGCGGACGGCGCCGGTCACCGACCGTCAGCGGACGATGCTGTCGTTTGCTGTGAAGCTCGCCCGCCAACCCGAGGAGATCGACGAGGAGGACCTGGAAGAGTTGCGTGAAGCGGGCTTCGACGACTCCGACATCTGGGACATCGGCTCGATCACCGCACTGTTCGCGCTCTCCAACCGCATCGCCCACCTGGCCGACCTCCAGCCCAACCCGGAGTTCTTCATGTTGGGGCGCTAGGAAACCGACGCCTCGTCCAGCAGTCGTCGGAGCCGGTCGAGGTAGTCGTCGAAAGCGCGTCGGCCCTGGCGGGTCAGCTTGTACCAGGTGGTGCTCCCTGGGCCTTTGCCGGTCTTCCTCGCCTCGACATAACCGGCATCGATCAACTGGCGCATCTGCTTCGACAAGTCGGGAGCCGACAGGTCCAGCCGCTCCTGGAGGCGGGAGAACTCGACCTCGGCAGTCGAGAGGACCGTCATGATCCGAAGCCGCTTGGGGGCGTGGATCAAGGGGTCGAGATCATCCATCCTGGATCCCGGCCTGATCCGCGAGTCGGCGGGCACGCCGTCGGAACATCCCGTCGCTCACGGATCCCGCCAAGACCACCACGACGAAATACAACCCGCCGGCCCACACGAATGGCCTCGCCGTTTCGGTGGTGAACGCCCACACCAGGATCGCGGCGATTCCAACCCCCGCCACGACCCAGTATCCGATCAGGACCCGACGCAGGGGCGGTGGCATCGTCCGCAAACGAGGGATCGCTCCCGCTTTGCGGACCGCCACCCCCGCCATGGCGCCGATGGTCACCGCAGCCGTCAACGCCACCACGATCGCCAGCCACCTGGTCTCGATCCCCATCGACATCAAGGCGCAGCCGCCTGCGACGGCGAACCCGAGCGAATACCACCAGGGGATGTGTCCATCGCCTAGATACGTCTCGAGCCGATCGCGCTCTACCTGGTCGAGTGTCCGCCTGAGGTCATCCATCGCTCCTCCCCGAATAGTTTCCATAGCGGCAACTATACGGAGAACTTTCCGCGAGTGCAAGTATTAGGCGTCATATGAGGGCGCGGAGCACCCACAGCGTGACCATTCCGGCGACGAGCACCGACGGCAGCGATCGTGCGCGCCATCCGACCACTCCACCGACGACCAGTGCGGACACCTCGGGTATGCCGACCTCGGCCGAGCCTCCCACGCCGAGTGAGACGACCAGCGCCGCCATCACCGACGGGGCCACGTAGCGGAGGGCCTGGCGGACGACCGGCGAGAACTCCCGATCGGCGAAGACGTGGATGAAAGAGGAGCGCATGAAGTACGTGCCGATGCCGACGACGACCGTGGCGACGAGGGCGAGAACGGTGAGGGTCATCGACGGCTCGCTATGACGCCGCCGGCGACTCCGGCGAGTGCTCCGACGATGATGCCCAGGCGGTTGGGGATGCCGAGTGTGACCCAAGTGATCGCTCCCGCCACGACGGCCGCCACGAGTGAGGGACGCGAGTCGATGGCAGCGATGAGCAATCCGACGAACAGCAAGGGGACGGCGAAGTCGAGCGACCACTCCTCTGGCACCACGGGTCCCACGATCAGGCCGAGGGCCACGGTCGCCTGCCACACCACCCAGAACGACAGGCCGACTGTGAGGTAGTACCGCCGGAAGGAAGCCGGTGAGTCGTCGATCCGGAGGCTGGTGAGAGCGAATGCCTGATCGATGAGAAGGTACGGGCCGAGCCAGCGGAACCACTTCGGCTGGTCGGAGAAAACAGGAGCGAACGCCGCCGAGTACATGAAATGCCGGGTCTGGACCACGAGTCCGGCAGCGATGATCGCCGCCAAGCCGGCTCCTTCAGCCGAAAGGGTCACGACCGTCAACTGCGCGGAGCCGCCGAAGATGAGGCTCGAACCGAGCCACCCGACCAGGTTCGAGAACGGCGCCTCGGCGATCGCCAGCCCCAGGACGAGTGCGAACGGCACCACGGGCACCAGCACCGGGATGACGTCACGTATCCCTCGACGGATATCGGGGTGGACCGACACGGGGCGGGAACGCTAACCGAAGTTCCGTCCTGCTCGGCTCCGATTTCCGGCGTACAGGTGGCGGCATCCGGGGCCGATACGACCATTGCATCCTGTGGAAAACTCGGTCTAGCCTCGAATTCGCGAAATGACCCGTCCGCTCTTCCCGCAGAACGTCATCGCCGTGATCTGGGACTTCGACAAGACCCTGATCCCCGGCAACATGCAGAAACCGCTCTTTCGCTACTTCGGCATCGACGAGGCCACGTTCTGGGAGGAGGTCGACGGGCTGGAGAGCTTCTACCGCAGCCATGGCAACACCCTGATCGCTCGGGACACCCTCTACCTCAACCACCTGCTCAGCTATGTGCAGGCGGGGAAGATGCCGGGCCTCAACAACGCCCTGCTACGGGAGCTAGGGGCCGAAATCGAGTTCTACGCGGGGATGCCGGAGTTCATGGAGCGGCTCCGCAAGAACATCGAGTCAGATCCGCAGTTCGCCGAGCATCAGATCCATGTCGAGCACTACATCGTCTCGACCGGCCTCCGACAGATGATCCTCGGGTCGGCCGTCGCCCCCTTCGTCACGGACGTGTGGGCGTCGGAGTTCACCGAGCTGGTGGCGCCGCCCGGCTACCTCGACAGCCAGGATCGGCTGTTCTCACCCGACGGCGAGATCAAGCAACTGATCTACGCTATCGACAACACGACCAAGACCCGGGCGATCTTCGAGATCAACAAGGGCACGAACAAGAATTCGGCGATCGACGTCAACGCCAAGATCGCCCGTGAGGACCGGCGGGTTCCGTTCCAGAACATGATCTATGTGGCGGACGGCCCTTCCGACGTCCCGGTGTTCTCGGTAGTCGATGCCAACGGCGGACGCACCTACGCCGTCTACCGCCCGGGTTCGGAGGTGGAGTTCGCCCAGGCCAACCGTCTCCTGGAGCAAGACCGGATCGACGCCTTCGGAGAAGCCGACTACACCGAGGGGTCTCACACCGCCATGTGGCTGACCCAGACGGCCCGCAGCATCGCCCAGCGGATCGTGCGCGACCGGGAGGAAGCGCTGTCAGAGCGGGTAGGGCTGCCCCCGCGGCATGTTCCAGATGACTGAGGGCGACGGTAGCCTCAGCACATGGACATCCTCGTCGAAGCTCACTCCGGTATCCGCTGGCTCGTACTCATCGGCCTGATCGCCACAGTGGTGATCGCCTTCATGCGCTCATCGGGGGAGGCGGGACCCAGCGATAGGTGGCTGCAGTGGGTGGCGATCCTCTTCGACATCCAGGTGGCGTTGGGGATCATCCTCTACATCGTCAACCAAGGCTGGAACCAGGGTGGCTTCATCGCCGTCTTCCACCCCATCGGGATGCTCGCCGCCAGCGCGGTCTTCCACATCGGGCTGGGACGCGGCCGGAAGGTCGAAGGCGGTGAGGGCTGGCGAACGATCGGGTTGATGACGCTGCTGTCGCTGATTCTGGTGGTCGCCGCCATCCCCTGGCAGCGAGGGTTCTAGGCACCCGGCGCCGCGCGCGCCACGATCCAGGCTCTCCCGTCGGCTTCGCCCTCGTCGAGGATCTCCAGCTCCTCGAACGCCTCTCGAAGCTCGCCAGCTTTCCCCCGGAAACGGCCGGTCGACCCGCCGGCTTCGCTGAGGATGGCCACGGCGAGGATGCCGCCGGGTCGGAGCCGCTGCGCCATCGCGCCGTACAGAGCCGGGTCGCGGAACATGTGGCACAGCAGGAGGTCCACATCCCTCGGCTCACGAGGGAGTCCCTCGTCGAGGTCGTGCACCTCGAAACGGCATCTGTCGGCGACGCGGTACCGGTCTGCCAATCGGCGGGCGGCCTCGATCGCCACCGGGGAGACATCGAAAGCCCAGACTTCGAAGCCCCGCAGGGCGAGCCACACGCTCGCCTCGCCGCGACCGCACGCCACCTCCATCGCCACCCCTCGGGTCGGGAAGAGATGGGCGACGTGGGCGAACGCCCCAGGCGGCGTCGGCTCGCCGTCGCCGTTTCGGTGACGTTCGTCCCAACGGCGACGGTCGTCTTCGGCCATGCCCGGCTCAGCCGGCGTCGATGACCAGCGCCTCGAGCGCCACTCGCACCATGTCGTCGAAGGTCGTCTCCCTCTCCTCGGAGGACACCTCCGTTCCCTGGAGGATGTGGTCGGAGACGGTGAGAATGGTGAGCGCCCGGGCACCTCGCTCGGCGGCGACACCGTACAGCCCGGCCGCCTCCATCTCGACGGCGAGCACCCCCATGTCGCGCATGCGCTCGAACGCTCCCTCCTCCGGGTTGTAGAAGAGGTCGGCAGAGTGGACGTTGCCGACCCGCACCGGGACCCCCGCCTCTTCGGCCGCCCGGTAGGCAGCGGACAGGAGTGCGAAGTCGGCAGTGGCGGCGAAGTCGAAACCGCCATAGCGGACTCGGTTGACGCCGGAGTCAGTGCAGGCACCGATGGCGAGGATCACGTCTCGAAGGGCCAGGTCGGGCTGAAGTGCGCCGCAGGAGCCGACCCGTACGAGACGCTCCACCCCGTATTCGCTGACGAGCTCGGTGGCGTAGATGGAAGCAGACGGGATGCCCATGCCAGTGCCCATCGCCGACACCGGGATGCCCTTGTACGTTCCGGTGAACCCGAGCATGTTGCGAACGGCGGTCACCTGACGGACGTCCTCGAGAAACGTCTCGGCGATGTGCTTGGCGCGAAGCGGGTCGCCCGGGAGGAGGACGGACGGGGCGAAGTCGCCATTCTGGGCGGAGATGTGTGGGGTGGGCATCGAGAGTTCACTCCTCTGGGACTGAGCGGCGCTCAGTATCGCATCACTCCGAGAGGGGAGGCAGGCCGGCGATGGCCCGCACGGTGTCGATGGTGTCGGCGTCGGCGGGGTCCTTGTCCGGGCGGTAGCCACGGATGCGAGCGAAGCGCAGCGCCACCCCGCCTGGATAACGAGACGAGACCTGCACCCCGTCCAAGGCGACCTCCACGACGAGCTCGGGGCGGACGAACACCGCGTGCCTGTTCGCTTCGACCTGACGCCGCTGCAGCTCCTCGGTCTGCCAGGCCAGCAACTCGTCGGTCATGCCTTTGAAGGTCTTGCCGACCATCACGAACCCGCCTTTGCCCCGGGCACCGAGATGCAGGTTGGAGAGCCATCCCTGGCGCCGTCCGTGGCCCCACTCGGCGGCGAGGACGACGAGGTCGAGCGTGTGAACGGGTTTCACCTTCAGCCACGCTGCGCCCCTCCGCCCCGCTTCGTAGCGGGAGTCGAGCGCCTTCACCATCACGCCTTCGTGACGGTGGCGCAGCGCCTCGTCGAGCACCTTCCGGGCTTCTTCGGCATCGGCCACGGTGACGTGGGGTATCACGTGGTCGCCCGCTATCTCCTCCAGCAGGTGCCGGCGTTCGCGCAGCGGAAGGTCGATGACGTCACGGTCGCCCACATGGAGGACGTCGAAGAAGAACGCCTCGATCCCCCGCTCTTCCATGGCCTCGGTCCCGAAGCGTCCAGCGGTCTCCTGGAACCGCGCCGGCGTGCCGTCTTCGTCGAGGTACAGCGCCTCGCCATCGAGGACGAGGTCGTCGGCTGCGAAGCCCCGTACGAGGTCGACGACCTCGGGCAGGCGCTCGGTGACCCGGTTCAGATTCCGGGTATAGACCTCCACCCGATCACCCTGGCGGTGCACCTGGATACGAATGCCGTCGAGCTTCCACTCCACGGCGGCGTCGCCGACACGCCCCACCGCCTCGGACAGGTCGTCGGCGGTCTGGGCGAGCATCGGCTTGACCGGCCGGAACAACGTCAACCCGACTGATTCCAGCCCCTCCGCACCTCCGGTGATGGCGAGTCCGGCCGCCTCCCACACCCGACCGGTGAGCATCGTCGCCCGGCGGACGAGGTCGACCGGGACGTCGGCAGCGGCCGCCACGGCATCCACCATGATCCCCTCCAGGGCACCTTGGCGGATCTCGCCTCCGATCAGTCCGAAGAGGAAGCGCTGCTCGTCGGCAGTGGCACGCTCGAGGAGGCCGTCGATGAGTTCCTTGCGACGGGCAGTCGACCCGGGCCCCGACGTCTCGACCAGAGCATCGAAGACCTCGACGACATCGCCGATCCGAAGCGACGGGGACGGCGCCGGCTCGGGGGGCTGTCCGATCGTGGCCCATCCCACCCCGAGAGCGCCCTGGGGAACGACGCCGGAGAGGAAGGCGACCGCCCACAGGACCGAGTCCGGGCCGACCGAACGGATGTAGTCGGCGAGGTAGCCGATCTTGGCCCTTCGAGAACGAGTCGACGCCACCTTCCCAGAGGTCTCGACCAGGGCGTGGAACTCGTTCACGCCGTCAGTATGTCAGTTCGGCCTGACCGTCCTGATTGTCAGTTCCAGTGATTGGACCTGTGAGCTGCACAGGAGCCGCGTTCAGCGACCCGTTCATCCCGACGAGAGATACGCGCCGTCCTGGCTACTGCCACCCTTGTTGACGCACGGCAGCGCGTATCGCGCCAAGGTCCTCGTAGGCCTCCTGAACGGTCTCGGTGACTTTGCCCGCGTCGTAGGTGAAACGATATCGAACCTCTCGACCCAGGTCATACAGTTGCTTGTAGGGCTTGAACACCTGGCGTCCCAGGTACTCGCGAACGAGGTCGTTATGGCCCATGTAGACCGTCGAACTATCCCGGTGCTGCGCATGTCGACTGGACCAGACCCCGTGTTCCGCAATTAAGCGAGCCTTCGTGTAGTGCAGGGCGGCGTAGAAGTAGAGCACGATCGCCCATTCGGGACGTTCTACGTCCTGGGCAATGCGTTCGCCCAGCCTTTCGCACCCGATGCCCTTGGTCCAGTGCAACTCGGGTGTGTTCCCCGATGGAGGAGACTCGACGACAACTGTCACACGCCGATGGGTTCGCCTGGCCGCAAAGGAATCATGTCAGCGGGCACATGTGGTGGACTGATGTCGTCACCGACAGGAACAATCGTGTAATCGAAGTCGACCTGCGACGTGACGTCATTGTCGGCGATCTCGTCCTCGATTAGGTCGTAGAGACGCCTCCGTGACACATAGGCTTCCCTCGAGAGTCCGCCGTCAACTTCGATGAACGCGAACAAGCCGTTGGGCTCCGTTTGGCGCACATAGACGTTGCGGACTCCGGGCTCTGCTGCGATGCGCTCGAGAAAGGAAGTGAGATCGCTTCGGGTGTAACCCATGCCCTTTCCAGTCGTGCCGCCTGATGCGAGCCTATCAGTCACCACTTTTCCACGTCTAGGTCTATCGACCTATGAGACATAGATGGATTATCGGGCCTTCTGACGCCTAGCTGTAGCGATGACGGTCAAGGGAGGCCCGGTGCAGCCCTCCTCCAGCTACAGGCCAACGCCCTTCAAACTCTGCGCAGAGGTCACTTATGCCGAGCCGCGAAGCTCGTCGGAGTTCGACGGACCGTCGGTACGACGGGGTTCCGCTTCACCCACCGAGGGCGCGGTTGAGGAACGCCGCCATCGCCCCTCGGGTGACCGGGGCATTGGGGCAGAACCGATCGTTGGCCGGCGGGTTGCACCCTCGGGTGATCCCGGCGGCGGCCAACCATTCGATGTCCTCTTCGAAGACGTGGCCGTTGTCGTCGGTGAACTCGACCGATCCGCTGGTGCGCAGATGGGGCAACGCCCGGCGGAGGAACGCCGCCATCTGCCCGCGGGTCACCAACTGGTCCGGGCAGAAGCGGGTGTTGGCCGGAGGGTTGCAGCCCTTGGTGATCCCTGTGGCGGAGAGCCACCGGATGTCGGCTTCGAATACGTGGCCGTTGTCGTCACTGAAGTCGGTGGCCCCACTGGCGCGGAGGTCGGGCAGAGCCCGGTGGAGGAACGCCGCCATCTGCCCGCGGGTCACGGGGGCGTCCGGGCAGAAGCGGGAGTTGGCCGGAGGGTTGCAGCCTTTGGTGATACCCGAGTTGGCCAGCCACTCGATGTCGTCGACGAACACGTGGTTCCGCGTGTCGGAGAAGGTCGGAGCGTCGATCGTCACCGCGATCCGGTTCCCGTCGATCTGCCCCACTCTCACGGTGATGCCGGCGATCGAACGAGACTTTCCAGGCGGTATCACATGGGGAAGCGGTTCCTGGTATTCGTTGCCATTCGAATAGTCGAAGGGCACCGCGGGATGGGGCTTGATGCGGCGGAAGCCCGGCATCTTGGCGTCGTCGTTGATGCACTGCTGCGCCGACCCTGAGCACACCTCGACCTCGTACACCTCGACACCTCTCCAGGCATTGGGGAACGGGTCGTAGGTGGAACGAATCCTGGGACCGAGGACGTAGAAGCGGTTCCCGGCGGGGATCACCACCATGCGGATGCCGTCGGAGTTGCCGGTGACCAGTTGGACACTGACGTCACCGCGGTCGACCACGAGAACTTCGTCGGGATCGATCCATCCGGCGGCGTAGAGGTTGATGGCGGCCGTCCCGTAGGGATCGGGGAAACTCCCCAAGCTCCCATCGCCCCAAACCCCATAGTTGCCGGACATGACGTCCAGTGCGTTGTCATACTCGGCGAACGGGCCCGAACTCGCCCCGGTGTAGGAGTGGGGCCAATGCAGCATGTGGCCCATCTCGTGAGCAGCCGTCGAGATGAACACCGACGAGTGTCCCAAGAACCCGTGCCTCGCGTTCCCCTGCCCGTATCGCGCTTGCGGGCAAGGCACGAAGCCGCACACGAAACCGGGGGAGGCGAAGCCACCGGCCCCGGGCATTATGAAGAGTGCCCCTTCGGCGTTCGGGCTGGCGTTGTCCCGGGCGTGTTGGGCGCACCCGTTGGGGTCACCACCGGCGTTGCCCCTGGGGCGGAAACGCGGCTCGTATCGGCCTCGGGAATGGAATTCGAAGTACGGAGCGATGTCTGCCTCGAGTTGTGTGACGGCCGACTGGGCGGTCGTGTTCGCACCGCAGACCCAAACGTCCAGGTTGTCGACACCCAGAGTGTGCTGGCGGATGGCATCGATGCCGACGAGCAGACCGAGAGGGTCCGACGCCGCGAGATCCAACTCCCCCTGGATCTCGCCGATGGGAACGAAGACATCGTCGACTCCGCCGGCGACCGTGGGAACATCCGAAGCCGCCGCCGACACCATCGACATCTGCAGCACCATCAGGAGAGCGGCGGACGCGGATATCAGCAGACGGCGCAGTTTCATGTTCCCTTCCCCCTATCGATTTCTCTTACCCCCGACGGCGACCGTCGGCTCGGCGACACTCTAACCCGGCCTCCGACGGCAACCAGTGGGTCGGCTCCGCCGCCATACTTGATCCCCATGAGCCGCGACTTCTACGACTTCATCCTCCGTCTGCGAGCCATCCGCTCGTACCGCGACGAGCCCCTATCGGAAGAGGACCTCGCGGCGATCCTCGAAGCGGCCAGGTGGACGGGCAGCTCCAAGAACCGCCAGGACTGGTCGTTCGTGGTAGTCACCGACCGGGACCGACTCCTGCGTCTCGCCGAATGCGGCGACTTCACAGATCCGGTGCGCCGCTCGGCGGCCACGATCGTCATCGTGCAGGAGCCCGGCGGCTACGAATTCGACTCGGGACGAGTCGCCCAGAACATCATGCTGGCCGCCAATGCGATCGGCGTCGCCTCTTGCCCGATCACGTTCCACCGCGACGACGACGTGCGCGAGGTGCTGGGCATCCCGGAGGATCGCCGGGCCCGCTACGGCATCTCCTTGGGCTACCCGGCGCCCGACGCTGCCCCGGCGCGCATGGGCGGCCGCAAGCCTCCGGAGGCGATCGTCCGTCGCGAGCGCTACGCGTGAAGTCGCTGCCGCTCACCTGGGAAGAGTTCGCCGACGCCGCCGAGTCGATCTCGTGGGTCACCCACGTCGCCACCGTGGGACGTGACGGACGGCCCCACGTGGCCGTGGTGGCTCCAGGCCTGAGCGAGGAAGGCCGGCTGTGGTTCGCCACCCGTCGTCGATCCCAGAAAGCCCACAATCTGGTCGCCAACGGCGAGGTGGCTTTCCACTGGCCCGTGACGACGGGATCCGGGCCCGGCGAGCTGTTCGCCCGCGGCGTGGCCCGCATCCACGATACCGACGAGGCGCGACGGCGTCTTTGGAATCGCGTCCTCCCCTACGACATGACGACGTTCTGGGGCTCGCCCGACAACCCCGACCTCATGTTCGTGGAGACTCGGGTCACCCGGGCGGTGCTGATCGGCCCCGAGTTCACGAAGCGGGTCTGGGTTCCCTCTTGACTTGAAGTCCACTTGAACTCGTAGGGTGGCGCCGATGGGAGAAACGCCTTACGTCTCGTCGGCGCGGTCCGTTACCGTCAGGCGGATGCCGTCCCCGCTCGTGGAAGCTCGCGGACTCACGAAGAGATTCGGTGACTTCGTCGCCGTCGATGCCATCGACTTCGAGATCCGCCCAGGCGAAGCATTCGGGTTCCTCGGACCCAACGGTGCCGGCAAGACCTCGACGATGAAGATGATCACCACCGTCAGCCCGATCACCGACGGGAAGATGAAGGTGTTCGGCCTCGACCCCAGAGAGGACGGGCCGGAGATCCGGTCGCGACTCGGAGTCGTCCCTCAGGAGAACAATCTCGACGAGGAGCTCACCGTCGAGGAGAACCTGTACATCTACGGACGCTTCCACGACATCCCCAAGCCGGTCATCCGCCGCCGAATCGAGGAACTCCTCGACTTCGCCCAGCTCGTGGAGAAGCGCAAATCCCGCGTCGAAAGCCTCTCCGGTGGCATGAAGCGGCGCCTCGTGATCGCCCGCGCCCTCATAAACGAGCCCGACCTAGTGATCCTCGACGAGCCCACCACCGGCCTCGACCCGCAGGCACGCCACGTCCTGTGGGACCGCCTGTACCGGCTCAAGCAGGAGGGGTCGACGCTCATCATCACGACCCACTACATGGACGAGGCAGAGCAGCTCTGCGACCGGCTGGTGGTGATGGACAAAGGAAAGATCGTCGCCGAGGGGTCGCCCCTCGAGCTGATCCGCCGCTACTCGACTCGCGAGGTCGTCGAGCTGCGTTTCGCTCCAGGAGCGGTCGAGGAGAACCTCGATCGCCTGGACGGTTTGGCCAATCGGATGGAAGCGCTGGCGGATCGGGTCTTGCTCTACACGGACGAGGCCGACGTTCTCATCGACGAGATCCACGACCGGGGCGTCGAATTCGAGCAGCGGCTGACCCGGCGCTCCACTTTGGAGGACGTGTTCTTGCACCTGACGGGGCGGAGGCTCGTCGACTGATGGCGACGATCACCAACGCCCTGCGCATGGTGGAGGCGGACTACATCAACTACCGCCGGACCTGGCGCGGGCGGATCATCTCCACCTTCCTCAACCCGGTCCTGTTCCTCGCCGGCATGGGCCTCATCCTCGGCTCGATGGTCGACCGGGGGGCGGGCGAGGCACAGCTGCCCATCCCCTTCTTGACGTTCGTGGCGACCGGGCTCATCGCCGCCACGGCTATGCAGACCGGGTTCGGCGAAGGCGCATGGCCCATCATGGCCGGGATCAAGTGGCGCAAGACTTTCGACGCCATCATCGTCACGCCGCTCTCCGTCGCCGACCTGGTCAACGGCCTGCTGGTGTGGGGCGGCATCCACCTCGCCATCGCCTCGGGAGTGTTCGCCGTCCTCTCGGCCATCTTCGGGGCACTCGAGCTGGGACCGGCCCTCCTGTCGGTCCTGCCGGCCACGTTCGGCGGGCTCGCCTTCCAGGCCGCCGCCACCGCGTTCAGCGCCCGGTTGGAGGACGACACTCACCTCACCAATGCCTACCGGTTCGTGATCCTGCCGCTTTTCCTGTTCTCGGGGACCTTCTTCCCCGTCTCCCAACTGCCGGACTGGCTGGAGCCGGTGGCGGTCGCCACGCCCCTCTTCCACGCCGTAGAACTAACCAGGAAGGTTGCGATCCCCGGGGTAGGAGCGCCGGTGGTCACGACGGTCCCGACCTGGGTCAACGTCGCCTATCTGGCGGTGATGACGGCGGTGGCGTGGCTGTTGGCCATCCGCTCGATGAGGGGGAGGTTGCAGAAATGACCGCCCCCGCGACCACCACCTCACGGCCTCCGGTCCGCCGGGGATCTCGGGCGCACCGGCTGCTCGAGCGCAATTACCTGGTGTACCGACGGATCTGGAAGGTCATCTTCAGCGGCTTCTTCGAGCCGGTCTTCTACTTGTTCTCGATCGGCGTCGGCCTCGGCGCTCTAGTCGGCGAGGTGACGCTGCCCGGCGGAGAGACTGTCGCCTACACCGCCTTCGTCGCCCCCGCCTTGCTCGCCTCGTCGGCCATGAACGGCGCCGTCCTCGAGTCGACCATGAACATCTTCTTCAAGCTCAAGTTCGGCAAGGTCTACGACGGAATGCTCACCACGCCGATGCAGCCGATGGACATCGCCGTCGGCGAGATCATCTGGTGCCTGTTCCGCGGGTTCCTGTACGCGGCTGCCTTCCTCGTGATCGCCCTGCTGATGGGGCTGACCCGGGGGTGGATGTGGATCCTGGCGCTGCCTGCTTGTGTGCTGATCGGCTTCGCTTTCGCCGCCTGCGGTTTCGCGGCCACGACGTGGATGAAGAGCTGGCAGGACTTCGACCTCGTGCAACTGGTGACGGTGCCGTTGTTCCTGTTCTCCGCCACCTTCTACCCCCTGGACGTCTACCCGCCCGTCCTCCAGCAGATCACACGTTTCTCGCCGCTCTATCACGGCGTGGAACTGACGCGGGGATTCATGCTGTCGTCCCCCGACCCGTCGATGTTCGGTCACGCCGCATTCCTGCTGGTGATGGGTCTGATCGGCCTGGCCATCACCCGCCGCCGCCTCGAGACGTTGCTCTTGACCTGACCGCACACAGGCTCTTCCGCCGTCGGGAACGTAGTCTCGGAGGTGATGATCGACCTCACGTTTCCCCTCCGGGCACCGCGGGGCAACACGCTCAACTGCCGGGGATGGCTGCAGGAAGCAGCGCTGCGGTGCCTGCTCAACAACCTCGATCCGGAGGTCGCGGAGCACCCGGAGCGGCTGGTGGTCTACGGCGGCCGGGGCAAGGCGGCCCGCTCGGTGGTGGCGGTGACGGCCATCGTGCGGACTCTGGAGCGGCTCCCCAACGACCACACGCTCCTGGTCCAGTCGGGAAAGCCGGTCGGGGTGTTCCGCACCCACGAGATGACGCCTCGGGTCTTGATCGCCAACTCGTTGCTGGTACCCCGCTGGGCGACCCTCGAGCACTTCTGGGAGCTCGAGGAGGCAGGTCTGATCATGTACGGTCAGATGACCGCCGGGTCGTGGATCTACATCGGCACCCAGGGCATCCTCCAGGGCACCTACCAGACCTTCGCCGCGGTAGCCGAGAAGCGGTTCGGGGGGACGCTCGCCGGGACGATCACCCTGACGGCCGGTCTAGGCGGGATGGGCGGCGCGCAGCCGCTGGCGGTGACGATGAACGGCGGCGTTGCGTTGTGCGTGGAGGTCGACCGACGTCGGATCGAACGCCGCCTCGAGACCGGCTACCTCGACCAGGCGACCGCCGACCTCGACGAAGCGATCGAGTGGGCGCGGGAAGCGAAGCGGAAGCGACGTCCCCTCTCCATCGGTGTGGAGGGCAACGCCGCCGAGGTGTTCCCCGAGTTGCTTCGCCGGGAGGTGGAGATAGACGTGGTCACGGACCAGACGTCGGCCCACGACCCGCTCTACGGCTACATCCCGGCCGGCTACGACATGGAGGCGGCCGTCGAACTGCGAGAAGGCGACCCGGACGCCTACATGAAGGCGGCCCGCGAGTCGATGGCGGTCCACTGTGAGGCGATGGTCGGCTTCCTACGTCGGGGAGCCGAGGTGTTCGACTACGGCAACAACCTGCGCGGCGAGGCGCAGACGGCGGGATTCGCCGACGCCTTCGCCTATCCCGGCTTCGTCCCTGCCTACATCCGTGATCTGTTCTGCGAGGGGATGGGGCCGTTCCGCTGGGTGGCCCTGTCGGGCGACCCCGCCGACATAGCCGCCACCGACCGGGCGGTCCTCGAGCTCTTTCCCGAGAACGAAGCCCTGCACCGGTGGCTGGCGATGGCCGGGGAGAAGGTCCAGTTCCAGGGGCTGCCGGCCCGCATCTGCTGGCTCGGCTACCAGGAGCGCCACCTGGCGGGCCTGGCTTTCAACGAGCTGGTCCGAGCTGGACGAGTGTCCGCTCCGATCGTGATCGGGCGGGATCACCTCGACGCCGGGTCGGTAGCTTCCCCGTACCGGGAAACTGAGGGGATGGCCGACGGCTCGGACGCCGTGGCGGACTGGCCGATCCTCAACGCCCTGCTCAACACGGCCTCGGGGGCCGCCTGGGTGGCCGTGCACCACGGCGGCGGGGTGGGGATCGGCAACTCGATCCACGCCGGCGCCCAGGTGGTGGCTGACGGTACCGCTCAGGCCGACCTGCGGCTGGAACTCGTGCTCACCAACGACCCGGGAACCGGGGTGATGCGCCACGCCGACGCCGGATACGAGCGGGCGATCCGGGTGGCGCAGGAACGCGGGCTGGACCGGCCGATGGAGTCGGAAGTCGGAAGTCGGAAGTCGGAAGTCTGAGAGTGGTCAATCGGTACCACCTGAGCGAGGTGTGGACAGGCGACGCGTTCGAACGCGACGTGGTGGTCACAGTCCGTGACGGAATGATCGATTCCGTCGAGGTCGGCGTTCCCCCCGGCTCGGAGATGGTGGCCCTTCCGGGAGTGGCGTTTCCGGGGTTCCACAACGATCACTCCCACGTCTTCCATCGCCTGCTACGAGGCCACGTAGGCAAGGGCGACTTCTGGACGTGGCGCGAGGAGATGTACAGGGTGGCGTCCGAGCTGGACCCCGACTCTCACCGGGAGATCGCCGCGGCGACGTTCCATGAGATGGTGGCGGCCGGATACACGTCGGTCACCGAATTCCACTATCTCCACCATCGACCCGACGGGCGTCCTTACGACGACCCGAACGTGATGACGGATGCGCTGGCCGACGCCGCCGCCGAGGCGGGAATCCGCCTGACCCTGCTCGACACGTGTTACCTCTCCGCCGGGTTCGGGCGCCCTCCCCAGGGCGTGCAAGTCCGCTTCTCCGACGGCACCGCAGACGCGTGGGCGGAGAGGGTGTCGGCCTGGAAACCGCCGGACGGGGTGACATTCGGGGCCGCGATCCATTCCGTGCGGGCAGTCAACCCTCGCCAGATGGGAGTCGTTTCGGATTGGGCCGCGGGCCGCCCGCTCCACGTCCACGTGTCCGAGCAGCCGGCGGAGAACAAGGAGTGCCTCAATCACTACGGCCGAACTCCCATCCAGGTGCTGCTCGACGCCGGGATCTCCGGGCCCGAAGTGACCTACGTCCACGCCACCCACGCCAACAAAGCCGACATCACCCAGCTGTCGGGGACCGCCACGACAGTGTGCGTCTGTCCGACGACGGAACGCTGGCTGGCCGACGGCATCGGCCCGACCGGAGCCATGGCCGAAGCCGGGATCCGCCTGACGCTGGGAAGTGACTCTCAGGCGGTGATCGACCCCTTCGAGGAGATGCGCCTCCTCGAACTCCATCAGCGCCTCGCCTCAGGAAAGACGGGCACCCATGCAGTGGCCGATCTGATCACCGCTGG
Source organism: Acidimicrobiia bacterium (assembly GCA_036380875.1). Taxonomy (GTDB): domain Bacteria; phylum Actinomycetota; class Acidimicrobiia; order Spongiisociales; family ZC4RG35; genus ZC4RG17. The sequence goes on along the minus strand of DASVDX010000028.1, from coordinate 30,610 downwards.
CACGGGCGGCGCCCGCCTCGAACCAGGGGCACCAGCCGACATCGTCACCGTGTCAACCGACTCCCCTCGCACTGCCGGTGTTCCGGTCGAGGGGCTCGTCTTCGCCGCCACCGCCGCTGACGTCCGGTCGGTCGTGATCGGGGGAACCGTCGTTTCGTGACCGTCCGACGGGTTCCACACCAGCTCTAGGCTTGCTACATGTCGATGGCGGACCTCGCTCAGTCGGAGCGGATGGGGCTTTGCGATCTGATGTTGGAACTCGGCCCGGAGGCGCCGACGCTGTGCGAGGGCTGGAACGTCTTGGATCTCGCTGCTCATCTCGTGGTGCGAGAGCACGATCTGTGGGCGGCGCCGGGGATCGTTCTCGGCGGGGTGTTCCGCAAAGCCCTGGAACGAGCGATGCAACGACGCCGTCGGCAAGGCCTCGAGCGCCTCGTCGGCATCATCCGCAACGGGTCCCCTCGCATCTACTCGCTGCTGCCCGCCGGCGCCCAGCTCTCCGAGTACTTCATCCACCACGAGGACGTCCGTCGCGCCAACGGCATGGGTCCCCGGACCGGCCACGACGAACTGGATGAGGCCCTCGCCCGCCTGATCAAGGCAACCGCGGCTCGCTTCTTGTCCCGAGTCGACAGCGGCGTCGACGTGGTCTGGAACGGTGGCGTCTTGTATCGCCACGGCCCCGAGCCACGGGCCGTCCTCTCCGGGCAACCGGGTGAGCTGCTCCTCTATCTCTCCGGGCGACGCGATGCTGCCGACGTGGAGCTGTCCGGCGACCATGCGGCGATCGTCGCCCTGGAGAACGCAAAGCTGGGCGTCTGATGGCAGGGATCCTGGCGACCATCGCCGTGGTGGTGGCGACCATCCTCGCAGGGCTGTCGCTCATCCCTCAGATCCTCAAGCTGGTGAGGACCCGCGACGCCGCCGGCGTGTCCTCCACATGGCCGGCGATCGGGCTCGTCACCAACGCCGCCTGGTGCGCCTACCTCCTCCAGGCCGGGCTGTGGCCGGCCTCGATCTCGACGATCCTGATGGTCGTCTTCTACAGCGTGGTCATGTGGGGATTGGCGCGCGCCGGCCGGTCCCTCGGCGCCTCCATCCTGCGCGGTGCGTTGTGGACGGCGTTCCTCGTGGCCATCACGCTCGTGGGCGGCTGGCTGGCTCTGGGCACTGTCCTCGGGTTCTCCCAGTTCCTGCAGGTGACGCCGGCGATCGTTACTGCCTATAGGACAGCTCGCCCCACGGGCATCGCCCCCGCCACTTGGTGGATCGCCGGGACCGAAGGCGTGCTGTGGGGCTATTACGGCTGGTACCACGGCGACGTGCCGATCATGATCTTCGCCGCCACGTATGTGATCACGTCGGGGCTGATGCTGTTCCGTTACTACACGGTGGCGAGCCAGACCTCGCCGCTCTCACCCTGATCGGGCTCAGCCTCCCGAAACGACCAACTCGGCCTCGGGATCGAGACTCTCCGCCTCCCGGGTGTCGAGGTAGCCGGCCGGCAGGCGCACCTTGCGAGGGCCACCGGCGTGGCCGCGCACCATCCGAGCAGCTTCGGGCGGAAACGGGATGGTCGGGTCGAGCTGGGCGAGGAGCTCGTCGAGCTCTTCCAGGTCGGCCACCTGCGACAGGCGGGCGCGGAGCTCCCGTCCGACCGGGAAGCCCTTCAGGTACCACGTCGGATGCCGGCGGAAGAGGTTGATGCCGACACGTTGGCCGTAGTGCTCGACGAGGAGGTGGGCGTGGAGGCGCATCGTGTCGGCGATCTCGCCCAGGTTCGGTGGGGGAGGAACCGGCCGGCCGGATAGCGCTGCAGCCAACTCGGCGAACAGCCATGGCCGACCCAGGCATCCCCGGCCCACCACGACGCCATCGCACCCGGTCGTCTCGATCATCCGCACCGCGTCCTCCGCCGTCCAGATGTCGCCGTTGCCGAGCACCGGGATACCGACGTGAACCTTGAGATCGGCGATCGCCTCCCACCGTGCCGTGCCTGAGTACCGCTGCTCGGCCGTACGGGCGTGGAGGGAGACGGCCGCTGCTCCGGCTTGCTCCGCCGCACGTCCGGCGTCGAGGTAGGTGAGGTGGGCGTCGTCGATCCCCATCCGGAACTTGACGGTGACGGGAACGTCTCCCGCACCCTCGACCGCCGCCGACACGATGGCGGCGAACAAACCGATCTTCCAGGGAAGGGCCGCACCACCGCCGTGGCGCGTCACCTTGGGCACGGGACAGCCGAAGTTCAGATCGATGTGGTGCACGCCGTGCTCCTCGACCAAAAGGCGCGCCGCCGCTTTCACGGAGTTGGGCTCAGTGCCGTACAACTGGATCGAGCGGAGATCCTCCTCGGGAGCGAACCTGGCGTTGGCGAGGGTCTTCTCGTCCCCCTCCAGGAGCGCCCGCGCCCCGATCATCTCCGACACATACAACCCGGCGCCGTACCGACGGCACAGCGTGCGGAACGGCGCGTTCGTAACCCCCGCCATGGGGGCGAGCACCACGGGCGGGTCGACGCGCAGGGATCCGATCGACAGCGGGTTCACGTGGAAAAGGGTAGGCCCGTTTTCCGGCTCAGCCGCCGAGGACGCTGGCGTCGGCGATGTTCTGCAAGCGGACTCGACCGCGGGCTACGAGCTTTCCGTCTTCCTCACGGATCACAGAAACGTCCCACAGCTGTTGGGTGCGGCCACGGTGGATCGGGGTCGCCTCCCCGATGAGCACACCGTCTCGGACCGGACGTAGGAAATCGGTCGAGTTGTTGACCCCGACGCATCCCATCATCCCCCGCTCCATCGCCCACAATGCGGCACCGGTGGAGGCGAGTGTCTCGACGAGTGTGCAGTACAGGCCGCCGTGCACCACGCCATACGGCTGGTGGTGATGCCGCGCGACCACCACCCGCCCAACGCAGCGGTCCGCCGTGGCTTCGGTCAACTCGATGTCGCTGTGGGTGACGTAGTTGATTCCGGAGTGAAAGTCGACCATCTCAGCCGGGAACCCTAACGGCGGAGTAGCCTCGGAGAGTCATGCAGGTGATGCGCTATGACGATGCGCCCGCCTACCAGTTCTCCGACCTGTGGGTGCGAGAGCTCTCCCCCGACGCCATGCAGGCCGGCTCCCTCGCCGAGATCATCTTGCCGATCGGAGTGCAGCGACCGCCCCGCCGATCCCTGAAGAAGGACCGGGTCTACGTCGGCATAACCGGCGAGGTCGAGTTCACCGTCGAGGGAACCCGAGTGCACATCGGCCGGGGCGACGTGATCCACATCGCCGAAGGCGAGGAGTACGGGTACTTCAACGGTGGCCAGCGGGAGGCCAGGTTGCTGCTGTTCCGGTCGCCGGCCCCTTCCCCGCCCGAGGAGAGCTGACTCAGTCGAGCGACTCGACACCCGCCCGCACCAGCAGCCGGCGGGTGGCGGGCAGAGGCAAGCCGACCACCGTGGTGGGATGTCCCTCGATCGACTCGACGAGCACAGCCCCCCGACCCTGGAGGGCGTAGGCTCCCGCCTTGTCGAGGGGCTCGCCAGTCGCCAGGTAGTCGTCGATCTCCCGGTCGGTCAGCGGCAGGAACCGGACGAGCGCCGTCTCGACGACGGAATCGAGGACGACACGGCCTCTCTCCACGATCGCCACCGCCACCGCCGTCATTGCCTGGTGGGCGTCGCCGGACAGGCGCTTCAGCATCGAGCGTGCCTCGGCCGGGTGTGCGGGCTTGCCGAGTACGACACCGTGGTGGACCACGATCGTGTCGGCGCCCAACGCCACGACCTCCTCACGTGCGACGGCACTGGCCTTGGCCCGGGCGAGCCGCTCCACGTAGGTGGCCGGCTCCTCCCCAGGCCGCCGTGACTCGTCGACGTCTGCCACGTCCACCTGGAACGGCACCCCCAGAAGACTCAGGAGCTCTGCTCGGCGCGGCGAGCCGGAGGCCAGGACGAGGGTCTTCACCGCAGCCTCACACCGTGACGCAGGACCGCGATCGGTCGTTCCATCACAGATGGGTCCTCATACGGGTCGCGGTCGAAGAAGACGGCGTCGGCGGGAGCGCCGACGGCAAAAGCCGCCTCCCGTTCACAGAACGCGAGCGCGGTGGCGGAGGCGGCGTCGACCGCCCGCTTCGGGTCCAGGCCGTGACGGATCAGCGCCGTCACCTCCCGACCCACCGCGGCCGACGGGGCCACGAGGTCGGTTCCCGCCAGCACACTCACTCCGTCGGGGACCTCGGCCAGGAGGTTTCTGACATTGTCCAGCCCGGCGGCGAGGAGGCGACCTCCACTGGATTCGCGACCGAGAGCCTCGATGAGGGCTTCGCATCGGAGGATCGTCGGCACCCATCCTGCCTCCCGGGCCGCCATCGCCTCCAGATCATCGACAGTGAGGAACAGGCCGTGCTCGATCGAATCGACTCCCGCCGCCACCGCCCACGAGGCGACGTCGGGTGCCATGCTGTGGATCGCCACTCTGGCCCCGGCGGCGTGTGCGACGTCGACGGCCGTCTTCAACTGGTCCGGGTCGAAGTTCGGCAACGCTCCCCGTCCCTTGCGCGGCCAGTCGCCCACCAGCTTCACCCACCCCTTCCCTTCGTCGACAGCCCGGCGGATGACCTCGACCAGGTCTTCGGCGTCCGTTTCGATGGCGAAGCCCGGGTAGTAGCCACCCTCCACCGCGACGATCCGACCTGATGCCTCGAAGTCGGGTGATTCCGACGGCGGCGCGTCGGTCAGGGTGGCGACGACCGTGCCATCGCACCATCCCTTGTCGATGACCAGGAAAACGCCACCCTCCAGACAGGCGTAAGCCCGTTTTCGGATCTGGTCGGGCACCCCCGGTACCAGGTCGAGTTCGTCTGCGGCGAGATGGGCGTGGGCGTCGACCAGTCCGGGGAGCGCCCACCAGCCGACGCCGAGAAGATCCGACGCCTCGCCTGTCGGCTCCCGCCAGCGGCCGTCCTCCCCCACTGCCAGGGTCCGGCCCTCCACCGCTCCCGGCTGGCGTATGACCACCTGCATCGGGAGGAACGGTAACCGGGCCGTATGCTGTGCTCGTGCGCCGCCTCGCCCTTTTCCTCGCCGTGGTGGTCGTCGCGTGCGGAACGACTTCGACGACTCCTTCGACGGTGACGCTGCCCACCACCGCTCCACCGACGACCACGACGTCCACGGCGCCCACGACAACGACCACCGTCGCCCCATCAGTCGAGTACACGGTCGACGACTGCGACGTCGCGCCGATCACCTTCGCCCTGCTCTGCGACGTCTACGAGTTGATCGCCGCTCATCACGTCGATGCCCCATTCGATCCCGCTGGGCTGGCGGCCGGAGCCCAGCTGGGAGTCGACTCCTACGAGCCGACGACACCTGAGGAGGGGCCGGAGACCTTTGTCTGTGCCATTCCTCACGAGGCATTCGAGAGAATCTGCGACTCGGTGTCCGACCGCGTGCAGGCGGGAGCGGGCGACATCGAGGACGTAGTGGAATCGGGCGTCGAGTCGATGATCAGCTACAGCCTCGACCCGTTCACGTACTACATCCCGCCCGAGCTGTCGGGGGCCCTCACCGAAGACGGAATCGTCGCCGCCGTGGGGCTGCTTCTCGAGATCGCCCATCCAGCTGGCTCGCCGTGCACGGTAGCCCAGCAACCCTGTCGGCTGCGGGTGGTGCTCGCCGTGACGGAAGGCCCGGCGTACGAGGCGGGCCTGCGCCAAGGAGATGTGATCTTGGCGATCGACGGCTCCACCACCGAGGGGATCACACTCGTTCAGGCGGCGTCGATGCTCGACGGGCCGGAAGGGTCGGAGGTGGCGCTCAGCGTGGAGCGTCCCGACGGGAGCCAAGAGGAGATCGTCGTCGAAAGGCGGCCTCCGCCGGTGCCGACACTGGTGGCCGAGCGGGTGTCAGACGATGTCGGCTACATCCGCCTCCCCGACTTCAACGCCGATATCCCCCAGTTCCTCCACGCCACACTCGCCGAGTTCGAGGGTGCAGACGCCTTGGTGCTCGACCTACGCGACAACCCCGGCGGATACGTGGACGTGGCCACGCTCGTCGCCAGCGAGTTCCTCTCCGACGGCCTCGTGATGCGCACCGAAGCCCCGGGCGAGGTGCTCGATTACCCGGTCCAAGAGGGAGGGCTGGCCACGGCCGGGCCCGATCTGATCGTCGTCGTCAACGGCGGCTCGGCTTCGGCGTCGGAGATCCTGGCTGCGGTTCTCCAGGAGCGGGGCCGAGCGACGATCGCCGGGCAGGCGACCTTCGGTAAAGACACCGTACAGATAGGATTCCCCCTCGTAAACGACGGGGAGCTTCGTGTGACGGTTGCCCGTTGGGTGACCCCCGAAGGATCCACGGTGGCCGGTGTAGGCGTCGTGCCGGACGTCATCGTCGAGATCCCCCCGGATGCCTCGCCGGAAGAAGTCGTGGACCTCGTCCTTGGATGAACGGATGAAGACAGCTCTCCATAGGTTCGGCTCGCTCTGGCCGATCATCGTCGTCGTGCTGGTGCTGGCTGGGTGCCGGACCGATGCCGGCCCTGGGGACACACCGACTTCGACCAGTTCCGAGACGACCTCGACCACCGTCGAAGCCACGACCAGCATCACCGGAGCTTCCACGACGACCGACTCCCTTCCGGAGCCGACCGGGGATTTCGAGGTGGTCCCCTGTGGCGAGGTCGAAGGTGCGCTCCTGTGCGAGGCCTACGAACTGATCCAGCGTCACTACGTGGATCCGGTCGAGGACGAGGATCTGGTGGAGGGCGCCCTCGAAGCACTCTCGACGGCCGAAGTGCCCGACGGGGAGGGCCTCGATGTCTGCCCTCTCCCGTCGGAGCCGTTCATCGAATTGTGCGAGATGATCGAAAGCTCGGGGTTCGATGCCGAGGAAGCCGAGGAAGTCGCCGTCGCCGGCATGACCTTCCTGGCGCTCGACCCCAACAGCGGCTACTTCGACGCCGAGACGCTGGAACTCGTCGAGGAGGAGCAGTCGGGCCAGATCGAAGGCATCGGCGCTCTCGTCGCCACCATGGAGGACGGCTCGGAGGAGACCAACGTCTGTCAGATCATCTCCGATACGTGCCACCTGCGCATCGTCTCGACGATCGAAGGTGGCCCGGCTCGTGAGGCCGGTCTCCAGGAGGGAGACGAGTTCTTGGCGGTGGACGGCGAGCCCATCGATGGATTGAGCGTGGACGAGGTGACATCGCGGGTGCGGGGGCCGGCCGGCACCCAGGTCGAGCTCACGCTCCTCCGGGACGGTGAGGAGTTCACGATCACTCTCACCCGGGCAGCGGTCCAGGTTCCGGTGGTCGAGGCCGAACTCGTGGGCGACGTCGCCTACATCCGGCTCAACGTCTTCACCGACAACGCCGACGAGCAGCTCCGACGAGAGCTCGAAGACCTCCTCGGCGAGAACCCCTCCACGATCGTCCTCGACCTGAGGAACAATCCCGGCGGCCTGCTCGAGACAGCGATCAACGTCACGTCCGAGTTCCTCGCCGACGGGCTCGTGGTCACCACCGAGTCACCGGAGTCGGTCACCCCCTACCCGGTGCACGGGGACGGCATCGCCACCGACCCGAATCTCGAATTGTTCGTGGTCGTCAACCGTGGCAGCGCCTCCGCCTCCGAGGTCGTCGCCGGCGCCCTCGCCGACGCCGATCGGGCGGCGATCGTCGGCGAGCCCACCTTCGGGAAGAACACGGTCCAACAGCGCTTCCCCCTCTCCAATGGCGGCGCGCTGAAACTGACGATCGCCCGTTGGCTGACACCCGCCGGCCACGACTTCGGGGGAACGGGCATCACCCCGGACGTGGAGATGGACCTCACCGGCGTGGAGGAGCCGGCCGACGTGGTCGAACGGGTGGTCGGCTCCTCCTGATCCTTCAGCCCCGGGGGTACGGGATCCCGGTAGTGGCGTGGCAGTCGTAGCCGTTGGGGTTCTTCGCCAGGTACTGCTGGTGGTACGGCTCGGCGTAGTAGAAGCTGTCGAGCGGCGCGATCTCGGTCGTGATCTCCCCCAGGCCGGCCTGCGTCAGGACTTCCTGGTAGATGTCGCGGGATTCCTTCGCCGCCGCCTCCTGCTCCGGAGACGTCGTGTAGATCGTCGACCGGTACTGGGTGCCGACGTCGTTGCCCTGCCTCATGCCCTGGGTGGGATCGTGGATCTCCCAGAACATCGCCAGCAGATCGCGGTAGGTGACGACCTTCGGGTCGAACACGACGAGGACGACCTCGGCATGGCCGGTCAGCCCGGTGCACACCTCTTCGTAGGTCGGGTTCGGCGTGTAGCCGCCGGCGTACCCGACTGCGGTCGTGTACACGCCCGGTACCTGCCAGAAGCGCCGCTCGGCGCCCCAGAAGCACCCATTGCCGAACACGGCCGTCTCCATTCCTTCCGGGAAGGGCGGCTTCAGCGGGTTCCCGTTCACGTAGTGCCTCTCGGGAACCTGCATCGGCACATCGCGGCCCGGCAACGCCTGCTCGGCGTCGACCATCGCCAGCTTCTCTCGTCCAAACCACATGTCGCTTCTCCCGTCGTGTCTCGTACCAGTCAACACCAAACGCCGGCCAAAGGTTCCCTCCCGCGTCTGGTTACGATCGTCCCCGGAGGGTACGCATGGTCAGATATCGCAAGTCAGCACAGAGCCCCAACATCCAAGATCGCCGGGCTCAGACAGGACGCCGGGTGGCGATCGGAGGTGGAGGCTTGGGTCTGGGCGGCTTGCTCATCTTCCTCCTGCTCAACTTCTGCATGGGAGGAGGCATGGGAGGGCTCGGCGGACTCGTGGGAGAGCTCACCCCCGTGTCGATCCCGGTCGACACCCGGCCGATCGAGTCGATCCCCACGATCCCCCCGGAGGAAGATCCCCAGAGGGAGCTCCGGGAGTACATGGAGGCGGTGTACGTCGACAACGACCTCATGTGGCAGTCCGTTTTCGACCAGTCGGGACTCGAGTATCGGCCCCCGAGGTTCGTTTTCTTCGAGGGCTTCACCGAGTCGAGTTGCGGCGGCGCCGACGAACGCGTCGGCCCTCACTACTGCCCGCTGGACGAGACCATCTATCTCGACTTCTCCTTCTTCGCCCAGCTCCGGAACCAGTTCGGCGCTCAGGGCGACCTGGCGCCCGCCTACGTCGTATCCCACGAGTTCGGCCACCACATCCAGACCATCCTGGGGATCGCCGACCAGGTCCGTACCCTCCAGCAGGAGAACCCGGGCCAGGCCAACGACCTGTCGATCGCCATGGAGCTACAAGCCGACTGCTTCGCCGGCGCCTGGCTGTCGACGGTTCGGGTCGACGAGACTCAGACGGTCGAGGAAGGTGTGATCGAGATCGACCCGGGCGAGATCAACGAGGCCCTGGAAGCGGCGGCCGCGGTCGGCGACGATCGGATCCAGGCGCAGGCGACTGGGATGGTCAACCCGGAGACCTGGACTCACGGCTCCGCCGAGCAGCGCACCGAGTGGCTGCAGCGGGGTGTCGAGACCGGTGACCCGGGGCAATGCGACACGTTCTCCTGAGTAGAAACCGACGCCCGAATCCCTTTTGTGGCGTCGACTCCCGTTTCTCATCGACTTACGCGCGTCTGTAGGCTGACCGCTCCGATGCGGCTCTTCCGGGCGCTGGGTGCCGCCCTCGTCTTGTCTCTCTCTCTCGGTCTCGTGTTGAGCGGACCGTTCCAGGCGCGCGCCGCCGACATGGAGCGCGCCGAAGACCAGGCCGAAGCCGCCCGCCGCCGCGCCGACCAGGCGAAGTCGTTCTTCGCCGAGGCCGCCGCCGTCCGGGCGGGCATCGAGGACGAGCTGGCCGCCTCCCTCACGCGCCTGGCGGAACTCAACGCCGAGCTGACGAGAGTCTCGATACGCCTCGATGAGCTGCGCATAGCCGTCGAGCAGGCCGACGCCGATCTGGCGACGATCAACGAAAACCTCAGCCTCCAGGCAGTGGACGCTTACATCCGCGCCGTCTCGACCTCTGCCGCCACCGTGGTCGGGACCGAATCCGCCGAGTCGGCGCTCGTCGCTGCGGTCAGCTTGGAGACGGTGATCGAATCCGACCAGGCCGACATGGCGGCACTGACCGTCAAACGCCGGGACCTCGAGGAACTCCGTGCTCGCTTCCGTCAGGAACAAGACGAGGTCGCCGCGATCCAGCGCCAGGTGGACGAGGAGACCGCCCATCTGGAGGCCCTGCTCTCTGAAGCCGATGCCGAGCTCGCCCGTCGCGCTGCCGAGGCGCGGCAGGCTGACGCGGAGTACCGGGCCGCCCTCGACGAGGTCGCACTGGCCCGCGCCCGGGAGGAGGAGAAACGGCGGCAGGCCGAGCGCGAGGAGCCGAACACGATGGCCTCCGGCGACGACACACCGTCGACTACGCCGCCACCATCGACCACGACCACGACCACGACTGCGCCTCCGGCGACACCCACCACGACCACACCCGTGCCCGATCCGGTGAGTGGTGGCTCGTTCCCTGCGGCGGTCGAGCGCTGGCGAAGCCTGGTGGCGGCCTATTTCCCCGCCGACCGGGTCGACGCCGCGCTCGCCGTCATCCGGTGCGAGAGCGGAGGTGATCCCGAGGCGTACAACCCCTACTCGGGGGCATCGGGCCTCTTCCAGTTCCTGCCCGGAACCTGGGCGACGGTATCGCAGAGCGCCGGGTTCGCAGGTGCGAGCCCCTTCGACGCCGAAGCCAACATCGGCACCGCCGCCTGGCTGAGCAGCTACTACGAGAACCGCGGCCAGAGCCCATGGTCGCCATGGACGTGCCGTCCCTGAGGGTCACAGGGCGCGGCCGCTGACCGGGTCGTAGAGGCGGACCGCTTCTGGGGGGACGTGCCAGTCGATCCGATAGCCGACGACGAAGTCGGTAGCCGACTCGAATTCGGCGACGAATACCGCCGACGGCTCGATGCCGAGACCGAATTCCACCCGCTGTTTTGCTCCTACGTGCGAGACCCGGCCGACTGTGGCCCGCAGCCTCTCGTGAAAGGGGACCTCCCGCCCGGCCGGGGTCAGGTCGAGCGGGCGCACCCCTACCACCACGTGTTGCCCCGGTTCGATGCCGCCGGGAACGGGATGCACCGTCAGCACTGAGCCGGCGACCCGGATCCGGCCGTCCCGGCTCTCGACCGTGCCAGGGAACCGGTTGAGCTCACCCATAGCCGTCGCGGCCTCGAGCGATGCCGGCCGAAAGTGGACCTCGCGCGGCGGAGCGACCTGGTGCACCGACCCCGCCACCAGCACCACCACCCGGTCCGCCCACCGCAGAGCCTCGTCGGGCAGACGGGTGGCGAACACCACGGTGCGGCCCGGGCGCGACATGATCACCTCCAGGAATCGCCGCCGAAGAGACAGATCGACCCCCTGACCGGGCTCATCGAGAAGGACGACCGAAACATCGCGCCGGGCGAGAGCCCGGGCGGTGGCGACGGCCTTCCGTTCCCCCGCCGAAAGGCTGTCCACCGAGCGGGACAGCAGATCGTCGAGCGCGAAGCGGTCGGCCAGGGACTCGACTTCGGCGTCGATGTCCCGCTCCCCCAGGAACGGGAAGCCGAGGTTGCCCCGGACATCCCGATTGCCGTAGACGGGGTGGTCCTGGGGCACCATCGTGACGTCGGGCCTACCCGGCTCGGGCGGCGACCCATCGATCGTGACCACGCCGCTGTCCGGGGTCTCGAGACCGGCGATCACCCGGAGCAAGGCTGTCTTCCCCGATCCCGAGGGACCGAGCAGGCATACCCGTTCGCCGGACTCGACGACGAGGTCCACGTCGCTCAGGATCGGCCGTCCCCGCCGGCCGAGACGGACTCCCGACACGACTATGGCTCCCATACCTCTGAGCCTACGCTTGAGCGGTTGCCGGGACTCCACCACACCCCCACCGGCATGCGCGCCGAGGTCTTCGCTCCCGCCGCGGAGCTGGTCGAGTTGTGCTTGTTCGAACCGGACGGCACCGAAGTGCGCCACGCCCTATCGGCTCGAGACGGTTGGCACGAGGGCGAGGTGGAAGGCCTCTCCACCGGCCACCATTACGGCTTTCGCACCTACGGTCCGTGGGATCCGGGTCGCGGCTTGTGGCACCACCCGGGCCTGTTGCTGCAGGATCCATTCGCCCGGGCCGTGACCGGCGACTACGTCGATCATCCCGCCCTCCACCACGACGGGCCCCGTGAGGACACCGCCCCCTGGGTGCCCCGCTCAGTGGTGGTCGAGGCGCCGCCGCCTCCCCGGCCCGGACCGAAAGTCCCATGGCAGGACACCGTGATCTACGAGACACACGTCCGCGGCCTGAGCATCGCCCACCCCGAAGTGGACCCCGCCCTTCGCGGGACTTACCTGGGAGCGTGCTCGGAGCCAGTGGTCGAACACCTTCTCGGGCTGGGGGTCACCACCGTCGAATTGATGCCGGTTGCCCAGCACGTCACCGAGGCCTTCCTACAACGCCGGGGCCTGCGCAACTACTGGGGCTATTCGACTCTCCTCTGGTTCGCGCCCCACGGCGCCTACGCCACCGCCGACGACGGCCAACAGGTGGCCGAGTTCTCCGAGATGGTCGACCGATTCCATTCCGCCGGTCTCGAAGTCGTCCTCGACGTGGTCTTCAACCACACCGTCGAGGGCGACCTGAGCGGGCCGATCCTCTGTCACAAGGGGTTGGACAACACCGGCTGGTACAGGTGGGCCGACGGAAAGTACGTCGACTGGACCGGGACCGGTAACACGGTCGACACCTCCAACCCCCGCGTCCGGGAGGCGATCGTCGCCGCGTTGAGGTGGTGGGCCGAGGACCTCGGGGTCGACGGGTTCCGCTTCGACCTGGCGGCGACTCTGGCCAGGAGCGCCGACGGCCACTTCGACCCATCCCAGCTCCACTGGCTGACGGACGACCCGGTCCTCGCCGACCGGAAGCTGATCGCCGAACCCTGGGACCTCGGGCCCCACGGCTACCGACTGGGCGGCTTCGGAGGCGAATGGAGGGAATGGAACGCCCGGTTCCGGGACGACGTGCGCGACTTCTGGCGGGGGCATGGGAGCGGCGGCGCTCTGATAGCGCGTGTCGGAGGCTCGGCCGACGTGTTCGGCGACCGGTCGCCGTTCGCCTCCGTGAACTTCGTCACCGCCCACGACGGCTTCACGATGGAAGACCTCGTCTCCTACGACCACAAGCACAACGAGGCCAACGGAGAAGAGAACCGCGATGGTCACGACGACAACCGCTCCTGGAACTCGGGGGTGGAAGGCCCGACCGACGACCCGTCGGTCACCGCGGTCCGGAGACGCCGCGCCGCCGCCCTCACCGCCACGGTGCTGTTGGCGCACGGGGTGCCGATGCTCCTCGGGGGCGACGAGCTGGGACGCACCAAAGGAGGGAACAACAACTCGTACCCGCTCGACCAGCCCAACTGGTACCGGTGGTCGGAACAGCCGAGGTCGGCGTTGATCGCCCGGCTGACCTCACTTCGTCGGCAGTGGCCGGAATTGAAGTCCGGCGAGACCCATCTGGTACACGATCACCCGGTCGCCGTCATCGAAATGGGACGGCTGCTCCTGCTGTGCAACCCCACCGGCGACGAACACCGAGTCCGGGTTCCCGGAGGGGAGCGGGGCATCCTCCTCGACACGTCGAACCTCGACGCGAGCGGGAAGGTGGGAGGCGAGCTGACCGTGCCTTCCTGGAGCGCGCTGCTCCTCGGCCCGGCGAGTTGACGCCTCAGCCGACGACTTCGCCCTTGGCTATCGCGACGACGCCGCCTTCCGAGACAGTGAATCGTTCGGCGTCCGATTCGGGGTCGACTCCGACCTTGTAGCCGGGGGGGATGACGACGTTCTTGTCGATGATGGCGTTCCGCACCTCCGCCCCGGCCCCGATGTGGACGTCGTCGAGGAGGATCGCCCGGTCGACGACGGCCCCGGCTTCGATGCGAACTCCGGGCGAGGCGACCGTGCGGGTGACGTACGCCCCGGAGATGATCACGCCGTTCGACAGGATCGAGTCGGCGAGCTGCCCGGCGCCGTGCTCGGCCACCGCCACGATCTTGGCGGGAGCGGCTGTGCCCATCGACGTGTAGATCGGCCAGTCGTCGTTGTAGAGGCTGAACACCGGGTCGGCCGACACGAGATCCATGTGGGCGTCGAAGTACGAGTCGAGGGTCCCCACGTCCCGCCAGTAGCCCCTCTCCCTTTCGCCGACTCCGGGCACCACGTTGGTGGTGAAGTCGTAGCAATGGACCAGTCCCTTGTCGACGAGCTTGGGGATGATGTCGCCTCCGACGTCGTGGCGGGAGGTTTCGTCTTCGGCGTCGGCCCGCAACTGGTCGATGAGCACTTCCGTGGTGAAGACATAGTTGCCCATCGACGCCAGGGCCTGGTTGGGATCGTCGGGAGTGGGGGGCGGGTCGGCAGGCTTCTCCCAGAATCGGGCGATCCGGGTGCCGGACCCTTCGAGTTCGATGACGCCGAAGGCGGTGGCCTCCTCGCGAGGAACCCGGATTCCTGCCACCGTGGCACCGGCGCCGCTCTCCAGATGCGCCTCCAGCATCTGGGCGGGGTCCATCCGGTAGATGTGGTCGGCGCCGAACACGAAGATGTAGTCCGGCTGCTCGTCGTTGATGATGTTCAGGTTCTGGAAGATGGCATCTGCCGAGCCGAGGAACCACCGCTGTCCCATCCGCATCTGGGCCGGAACCGAAGTGACGTAGTTGCCGAGCAGCGTCGACATCCGCCAGGTCCTGGAGAGATGCACGTTGAGGCTGTGGCTCTTGTACTGGGTGAGGACGACGATCCGTCGAAAACCGGCGTTGACGAGGTTGGAGAGCGCGAAATCGATGAGCCGGTAGTGGCCGCCGAACGGAACCGCCGGTTTCGCCCGGTCACGGGTGAGGGGCATCAGACGCTTCCCCTCCCCTCCTGCCAGCACCATCGACAACACCTGGGAAGGTTTCATCGTTCCTCCCGGAGACTGCAGCGCCAACCGGCCGGATAGGGCACGAACGGAGCGTACCGCGCCTGGGTCAGTCGTGACCGACGAACCGACGGGCGAGAGCCCGCAGCATGGCAACGGCGATGGTGGGTTCCTCGATGAGGAGGTCGTCGAGGTCCTGGCGGCGAATGGCGAGCCCGGTCATGTCGCTGTCGACGACCACCCGGGCCGTGCGAGGGGTGTCGGCGAGGACCGACAGCTCACCGACGAACTCCCCGGGACCGAGGATCACGTCGTCGTCGTCCGGCATCTCCACACGGACCGATCCGTCCTCGATGATGAACACGCCAGTGCCGGCCTGGCCCCTCTCCATCAGCACATGCCCCGCCGATGCCTCGAACTCGTTGGCGATCGACGCCAGGCGTTCGAGTCCCTCGGCATCGAGGTCGGCGAACAAGGGCACGCGGCGCAGGCGGTCGAGAGTGTCGGAGCCCATTGGAAGGAGGGTAGCCAATCGTTCAAGACTCGCCGCCTCGGTGACGATCAAAGATCACCGTGAGCCCTCCCAGCAGCACAACGGTACGCCGCTCCTTCATCGGCGTCGTCAGCCTCCCGGACGGAAACGTGCCGGCGACCGTCGAGTTCAACAACGGATCGGTCCGCCTCTACGTCATCGGCGACGCCGTCGGCACATGGCCGCGCTCCGAGGTGGAGTTCCGGGCGGTGGAAGAAGGCTACGAACTGCACGCCGAGGGCGACTTCCTGCGTTTCGTTCCCGAGGAGACGTCGGCGTTCGACGACTTCCTCGCCGGTCCCACCGAGCTGCCCACTCAGCAGGAGCGGAGTGCGCCCGAGGCTGCAGCAGTACCGGTCGAAGCACCCGCGGTGCGACCCCCGAGGCCTCGAGAGACCCATCGGCCGCACCCCGGCACCCTTGCCCACCAGCCGCCGACACCGGTCCAGTCGGACACGTTTCTCGCTCCGCTCGGTGAGCCGCAGGACCAGCAGGGCTTGCTGGTCGACGAGGAACCCGACGAGTACTTCGCCGCCGGCTTCAACGGACCGCCCACCACGGCGTCGTCGGCTCCCCCAGCCGCCGCCCCCCAGTCCAAGCAGGCGCCGACCGCACAGTCCTCGTCTCCGACTCCTCCATCGATCACGCCGCCACCCCAAGCAGCGCCGGGTCCTCGACCGTCGACGCCGACCCTTCCGCCAGCCGCCCCGCGCCACCAACCGGCGTCGCCGTCTTCGCCTCGATCATCGGCGTCGCCGGCGTCGACGACCCCCCGTTCCCCGGTGGCAGCGCCCTCCGAACCTGCTCCTGAGGCGCCACGGCCGGCACCGCCGACCGAGCCTTCGGCGGATGTTCTCCCGCCGGTCGCCCCCGCCCCACGACCGGCCCCGGTCGCGGAATCCCCGGCGCCCGCCCCCGAGCCCGCCGCGCAGCCCACTTCTTCGGCCGTAGCCTCACCTCCGTCGCCTGCGGCGCCTGAACCTCAGGCTCCGGCGGCCGCGCCGAGTTCGTCGCCGGCAGACGACCCGAGCGAATCTCGCCCCAACCCGAGCCGGTTGGCCCAGCGGCTTCGCCAGGCCCGTCGAGCCGAGAAGCATGAAAGGCCTGCTCCAAGTGTCGAAGAACCAGCGGAGGACGACACGCCGGCACCGCTCTCCGATGCCGAGAACCTTCGCCAGTGGGGAATCGTGATCGGAGGAGCGGTCCTCCTGCTCGCCATCCTCGGGGTGGCCGCCTGGGCGGTTCTCTCCTCCCTGGTGGGCGAAGAGCCGGCCGCCACCCCCGAGACCGTCACCACCCCGGCTACGTCGGTCCCGCCTCCTCCGACCACCACCACGACTGCTCCGCCGCCGTCCACCACGGTCTCGCCGGAGAACGCAGCCGCCGCGGCCGCATTCGTCGACAGCTGGAACGCCATCGCCGCCCAGTACGGGTTCCACCATCTGACGATCGCCGGCGAGGCGCTGCCGCTTTCGAGCGCTCCGGTGCCGGCGGTTCACCTCATCTACGACGAGGATGGCGCGCTGGAGCTGAGCATGGCCCCCGAGGGGACCGGCTCCGACCGCGACATCCTCTACGCCATGGGGATCGCCGTCGCCTGGGCCGACCCGTCACTGTCTCCTGAGGCACGACGCGACGTGCTCGGAGCGCTGGGCGTCGACGTCGACGACCCGAAGATCTCGGACATGGGCGGCGAGCTCAGCCGCAACGGAGTGACCTATTCGATCGAGGTCAGGAACGAGGTGCTCCGGTTCCGGGTGCAGCCCGGAAGTTGAGCCTCAGACGTCGTGGCCGAGCCAATCGTCGACTCGGTCCAGCAGGTACTCGCTGACCTCCCGTGAGCGATCGAGCGCCTCACAGAGCTGCTCCCGGCCCATCAACATGTCCACCAACGACACGGTGGTGCGCCCGATGAGTGTCAGCCTCCGTTCGGGGGCGTCGGTGACGGCGGCATAGGAGTCGATCGCCGAGACCTCGACCGAAAGCGCCATCCCCCCGATCCCGGCCAGATCGGTGGCGAGCACCAGCAGGTCGGGCGGCTCGGAGAGAGGCGGCACTGCCCAGTTGAAGTACAGGTCGAGGTGGTACTCGTCGGGTGGTTCCTCCCACTCGTCGGCCATCTCCTCCAACTTGTCCTGGAGGGCGAGCAGCACCCGGGGATCGACGTCGAGAGCGAGATGCAGGTCGAGGGGACGGCCACACCCGCTCTCCGGATGCAGGTCCACCTCCCACGATTGGCGGAGTGAGTACGTCTCGATGATGTGACGTTCGTCGTGGACGTGGAAACCGTGGTCGATGGCGTGCTCTTTGAGGTCGGCTACGAAGCCGGCGATGTCGATTGCCACCCGCGCGAGCCTACAGGGGTCCCGACTTCGTCGGTAAGCCCCTTTCCGCCAAGCCGGCCTCGGTCGTCGGTTCATGATTGGCGGCAGACTCGATCACGTCGGCGACCAGAGCGATCAGGAGAGGGACCTTGTGGCCGGTCTGCGGCAGGGGATCGGCGCCGTCAGCCACCTCGCGGGCAGCTTCTTCGATCGCCGACCGGTCGCTCGCAGCCACCCCGACGAGTGCCTCTTCCACGGCCCGGCTTCGCAGCGGCACCGGTGCCACTCCGCCGACCGCCACCCCAGCCCGCGATATGCGCCCCCCGTCGTCCAATGTGAGGCGGCAGACCGCCTCGACGATCGGCCACTCGGCCAGCGCCCGGGACGTCACCCGCTGGTAGGCCGCCCTTTCTCCTTCCCATGGAGCAGGCAGATGGATGGCGACGAGGACCTCCCCTGGCCCTAGCTGGTGGTCACGCTGACCGTCGCTCCCGTCGCCGAACACTTCGGCGACCGGGATGCGCCCTCGACCTGTGACGTCGACTTCGGCGTCGTAGGTGAGCAACGCAGCCCCGATCGATGAAGGATGCGGGCTCACGCACGGCCCGAGATCGAAGACCACACCGTGCGAGTGATCGCCGAAGCGGGCGGGACACGAATCGCCCCCCGACTTGAAACACGAGAAGTGAGGATGGCGGTAGTAGGGGCAGCGGTTCCGCTGCAAGAGGTTGCCCCCCACTGTGCCCGCCGCCCGGATCTGGGGGGTGGCGAGAGAGGCGGCGGTCGAGGCCAGCGCCGGGTAGGAGCCGGCAATGATCGGGGCGGTGGCGACGTCGGCGATGCGGGTCAGCGCCCCGATCCTCACGCCCTCGTCCAATTGCTCGACTCCTACCAGCCCGGGTATCCGCGTCAGGTCGACGACCACACCGGAATGCAGGCCCAATCGACGGCGGGCGAGGAGGTCGGTGCCGCCGGCCCGATATTCCCCGTCGACGCGGGCGGCCTCTTCGAGTGTGGTGGGCCGGATCACGGCGCCATCACCTCCTCTGGTGTCATCGGCAGGCGCCGGATTCGCCGCCCGGTGGCGTGGGAGACCGCGTTGGCGACGGCGGCCGGCACCGCCACCATCGCCAGTTCCGCCAGACCGACACCGCCGCCATAGACGTGCTCGAACCCCCATTCGATGAACTCCACTTCGAGTTCCGGCAGGTCGCCGATGCCGGGCAGCCGGTAGTCCTCGAGGTTGGCGCTGATCACGATCCCGACGTTCGGGTCGTAGCGCCGCCGCTCATGGAGCGCCATCCCCAGCCCCTGCACGACGGCACCGTGGACCTGGCTGCGGGCCAGGTCCGGGGCGTGGATCCGCCCGGCGGCCAGACAGGTGGCGACCCGCAGTAGTCGGGTGGTGCCGAGGCGAGTGTCGACCTCCACAGCGACGATGTGGGCGGATTCGGGCAGACCGAGGCCGAACTGCACACCGCCGATGCGATGTGTGAACGGGGTGAGGCGGCGATGATCCGGAGGGCGTCTGTGAGACACGGTGACGGGCTGAAGCCGGGGCAGGAGATCGCGCCACGGAAGTTCCTCCCCGGAATGGACCACTCCTCCGTCGGCGGGCATCGCGCCCTCCAGGCCGATGTCGCCGAGCTGCTCGACGAGCCGGTCGCGAGCGGCTTCGGCGGCGGCCCGCGCCGCCGGCCACAGAGTCGTAGTGGTGCGCGACCCAGACGACATGGGCCCGGGACGTCCTCCTGCCGTCGTCCCCACCTCGACCTGGACCTCGGCGGGGTCGATGCCGAACGCGGAAGCCACGGCGGTGGCCAGCATCCCCCGGGTGCCGTTTCCGATGTCCTGGGCGGCGGCACGCACGGATACGCCGTCCGGCCCGGCCGCAACGGTCACCTCGCTGGCCGGGTCGTGGCCCTGGAACCAAGATCCGAAGGCGACCCCGACGCCCCGGCGGATCCGGCCATGTCCGGGGTGGCGGCGGCTGCGCCACAGTTCGTGGCTTTCCGCCCAGTCGTACATCGCCTCGCGGAGCGGACGGTCGTTCCACCTGCGTCGCAGCTCGATCGGGTCGATGTCGAGAGTGACGGCCATCTCGTCGATGGCACCCTCCAGCGCCAGGAGGGCGGGGGGCCCTCCCGGAGCGCGGAACGCCGTGCCGGGAGGCATGTTGGAGACCGCGTCGTAGTCGAGCAGCGTCCGCGGGGCGCCCGGGTAGACGAACCGGGGAAGGAAGGAGGCGACGAGACTTCCGGCGGAGGCGCCGGAGTCGGCCACCGATTTCACCTTCAGCGCCTCCAACCCCAGGTCGGCGGACCAGGCGAGCGACAGCTCGACTTCGGCACCGGGCCGATTGCCTCCCACCGTGAGCTCCTCCGCACGGTCGAAGACGACTCTCACGGGGCGACGAGCAGCCCGGGACAACAAGGCGGCCGCCAAAGCCTCCACACCCAGGCTCTGTTTGGCTCCGAAGGCACCGCCCACGTACTCGGCCCGCACCTCGACCTTCTCCTCGGGGATTTCGAGGGCTTCGGCGAGTCGTCGCCGGTTGGGCCATACCCCCTGGGTGGAGAGGTGCACGACGAGACTTCCGTCGTCCTTCCATTCGGCGACGGCGGCGTGGGGCTCGAAGGCCGTGTGGGAGACGACCGAGGTTTGCCAGCTCCCGGTCACGAGGTTCAGGCCCTCCTCGGCACGCTTCAGACGGCGACGCACACGCCAGGCGCTGGGTGTCGGAGGGACGGTGGGGCCGACCAGGTTGCGGCGCCGCACGTTGGGAATGGCGGGAGCCTCGTTGTTGGAGGGGGGCAGCCACCAGCCATGCACGTCCGGGGCGCCTTCGGCGAGGCACTGTGGAGCACCGAAGGCCGCCGGGCGGGGCGTGATCCTGGCGACGACCGCTTCCGCTGCCCGTCGCGCCGTCGCCTCGTCCACCGCCGCCACCGCGGCCAGGGGCTGGCCGACGTAACGCACCCGCTCGCCCGGCTCGGCGAGGGTGACGGCCGCCAACACACCCTCCATCGTCAGAGCGGGAGCGATGTCGATCGAAGCGATGTCGCCGTGGGGGACGGAGGAGCGGACGATGCGCCCGACAGCAGCGTCCACCATCAGGTCGGTCGTGTATTTGGCGGCGCCGGTCACCTTCTCCTTCGCATCGGGTCGAGGGGCGTTCACGTCCGTGACACCGTCGAACAACCCGACGCAGGCATCACTCACCGCCCGATAGATGTTCTCGTAGGCGCCGCAACGGCAGAGGTGCCCGGCGAGGGCGCGGGCGATGTCATCACGGTGGGGCCGCTGCTTGCCTTTCGCCTGACGCCAGCGGTCGTAGAAGGCGACCGCCTCGACGACGAACCCCGGAGTGCAGTAGCCGCATTGGAGGGCGTCGCAGGCCATGAACGCCGCCTGGACCGGGTGCAGCCTTTCCCCGTCGGCCAGCCCCTCCACGGTCCGCACGTCGCGGCCCTCCAGTTCCTCGATCGGCAGCACACAGGAGGCGACGGGCACTCCGTCGACCGAGATCGTGCACGCCCCGCAGACCCCGGTTCCGCACACCAGCTTGGCGCCGGTGAGGCCCAGGTCCTGCCGAATGAAGTCCAGGGCGGACTCGTGCTGTGATCGGATCTCGACTGGCTGGCCGTTTACCGGCATCGGAAGCGATGCTAGGCCCGACGGCGGGCGGCCCACCCGGTGAAGAGGCCGATGAGGAAGGCGATGACCCCCGTCCGCCACGGCGACTCCGGAGGGGCGGGCTCGGCGGCGGCCTCTTCGGTCTCGACGGCCACGGACAGCGGCGCCGGCCTTTCGACGGGCGCCAGGATGTCTCCGTAGGTCAGGTAGTCGGCGTAGACCTTGGTGACCTCGGCCCCGAAGACGTAGATAGTCCACATCAAGTTGAAGAAGAACAGGAGGATGGCGACGCCTCCGATCGCCGCCAACGCTCCTCCCCCGCCGAAGTCGCGCAGATAGAGACCAACGAGATAGGCGCCGGCCAATCCGACCAGGGCGGTGAACGTCCCCCCGTGACGGGCGGCCCGCCACGGCACATCCGCCCGGGTCAGCGTCTTGAAGGTGACCGCCACCACGGTGACGAGCACGAGGAGCGAGACGAGAGGGACGATGACGTTCAGCACCGGGGCGAGCTCCCGGATCGGCATCCACCGACGGAGGAACTCGAGCGCGGCTACGGCGGCCATGGGAACAACGGCCACGACCGCCAAGAGCACCGCCGAGACGAGGGCGATGCCGCGCTGAACGAGCATCGCCCCGAAACCCCGCAGCCGGTCTTCAGGGGCGTGGAAAAGGAAGTTGAGCACGCCTTGCAGTTGGAGGAACATCCCCGACCCGCTCAAGGCGGCGAGGGCGAGACCGAGGACAAGGAAGCCGCTTCGCTGCGCGTTCGCCTGGCAGGCGAGGTTGGCCAACTGATCGGCGATCTGGCCACCGACTACCTCCTCCACCTGGAGCAGAGCCCGGTCGAGTGGATTGGGTGAGTCGGCGGGAATCGAAGCCACGCTCACCGTGGCGCAGCTGCTCTGGGTCAGGGCCGACTCGGATGACACGAAGCCCAACAGGGCGACGCTGAGGAACAGGAGGGGGACGAGGGCAAACAACGTGTAGTAGGAGAGGGCGGCGGCGAGCCGCGTCCCTTTGTCCTCGCCGAACTCCTTTCCGGCCGCGACGAGGATGCGATAGACCCTCTTCGGCCATGAGAGTTTGGGCGTAGGCACCGTTCACCGATCGTACTGTCCGTAGACTGCCTGACCCATGCCTCATCCTTTCCCGCCCCCGATCCCCACGATGGAGGCCCGGGTGTCCGAGCGATGGCCGAAGGGCGAGTTCGCCTACGAGCCGAAGTGGGACGGGTTCCGGTCGCTCTCGTGGTCCGAGCCCGAGATCCGCCTCGACTCCCGCAACTCACGCCCCCTCCTCCGCTACTTCCCGGAGCTCGAGCCGGCGTTGCGCCAGCTTCCCGAAGGAACCGTCGTCGACGGCGAGATCGTCGTGGTGATCGACGACGTCACAGAGTTCGACGTCCTCCAGCAGCGTATCCATCCGGCGGAGTCACGGATCAAGAAGCTGGCGGCCGAGACCCCGGCACAGCTGGTGGCGTTCGACCTCCTGGCTCTGCGGGGCGAGGACCTGCGCCAGCTCCCGTTCCGTCAGCGACGGGAGCGACTGGTGGGGCTGTTCGAGGAGCTGGAGCACCCGTGGCACCTCACCCCCTCCACCACCGACGAGGAGACGGCGAAACGGTGGTTCGACGAGTTCGAGTCGGCCGGCTGCGACGGGATCGTCGCCAAGGAGCTCGACGGCCCGTACCAGTCGGGCAAGCGGGCGATGATCAAGCTCAAGCACCGGCGCACCATCGACGTCGTCGTCGGCGGATTCCGGGAACACAAGAACGGCGGCAAGATCGGCTCCCTTCTCCTCGGGCTCTACGACGAACGCGGCCAGCTCGCCTTCGTCGGGCACTGCTCTGGATTCGGGGACGCCGACCGGGAGGAGCTGTTCCGACGTTTCTCCGAGCTCGCCGCCGAGGGCTCGTTCGGCGAGGGTGTTCGGGTTCCCGGAGCGGAGAGCCGCTGGTCGGCCGGGAAGGACCTCGACTGGACGCCGGTGCAGCCCGGTGTAGTGGTCGAGGTGTCCTACGACCAACTCGAGGGTCACCGATTCCGCCACGCCACTCGCTTCCATCGTTGGCGCCCCGACAAGGACCCTCGCGAATGCACGATGGACCAGCTCGAGCTGCCCGAGGGCCCCGGGTTCAGCGACGTCGTCGTCCTGAGCGGCGACTGAACGCCGGATGGTTGCCGACGCGCCGTGGCACACTGGCGCGCTGTGCAACCCGTCGTCTCCACCCGTGGCCTCACCCACGACTACGGACCCGTAGTCGCGCTGCGTGACGTCCAGGTCGAGATCCCGCCCGGCGTCACGGGTCTGGTCGGCGCCAACGGTGCCGGAAAGACGACCTTCTTTCGGATCCTGCTCGGGCTGATCCACCCGACGGCCGGCGAGGTGACCGTCCTCGACACCGACGTACGACGTGAGGCAGGGCGGGTCAGAGGGATGGTCGGGTACATGCCGGAGGGCGAATGCCTCCCCAACGACCAGACGGCCGCCGACTTCGTCGCCTACGCCGCTGAGCTAGCCGGGATTCCGGCAGGGGAGGCCAAGCGGAGGTCGTCGGAGACCCTGTTTCTCGTGGGTCTCGAAGAGGAACGCTTCCGGTACCTGGGTGATTTCTCGACCGGCATGCGCCAGCGAGTGAAGCTCGCCCAGGCGATCGTCCACGACCCCACCCTCGTGCTGCTCGACGAGCCCGCCTCTGGTCTCGACCCGGACGGCCGGGACCAGATGCTCGACCTGATCGGCCGCCTCGGCACGTTCGGTATCAACGTCATCGTCTCCTCCCACGTCTTGACCGACATCGAGCGGACCTGCGACTGGGTGGTGATGCTCGACGCCGGGACTCTCGTCCGTTCGGGCCCGCTCGAGGCAGGAGGCGACTTACGCACCGTGACGGTGGAGGTGCTCGAACACGCCGATGCCGTCGCCGAAGCTCTGCGGCGGCGGGGATACGAGGTGTCGGTCGCCGGCCATCGCTTCGTGGTCACCGGGGAGGACGGCGCCACCGAGACTGCCATCGTCGAGGAAGTCTCCCGGGCCGATGCCGGCTTGCTGCGAATGGTGCGCGGTGCCACCTCCCTCGAGGAGGAGTTCCTGGCGCGGGCGGAGCGCAAATGACCGACGACGTCATCTACGACCGCGGGTATCGCCGATACGAGGGGCCTCGGCTGGGTGTCGGCGGCGCCCGCCGGGCTGTGGTCCGCGAGGGCATCCGCCGGGTGCTGGGGCTGCGCCGCAAGGCTCGCCGCAAGATCCTCCCGTGGGCGCTGCTCAGCATCGCCGCCGCCTCGGCGATCGTGTTCGTAGGACTCCACTTCGCCTCCACTCGGGTCGGGATCGAGGACACCTCGCTCCTGCCCCGCTACGGCGAGTTGTTCGACTTCTTCTCCTGGGTCGGCATCCTCTTCATCGCTCTCGCCGCGCCCACGCTGCTCATCCCCGACCGGACCCAGGGCGTGCTGTCCGTCTACTTCTCCCGCCCGCTGACGGTCGGCGCCTATCTGCAGGGGAAGCTCACCGCCTTCCTCGGCGTCACGTCGCTCATCTATCTCCTTCCCCAGGCGGCGCTCCACATCGGCTTGGCGTTCCTCTCCGACGAAGGCTTCCTGCCGTATCTAGGCGCCAACTTGGACGTGTTGTGGAAAGTGCCACTCGTCACCCTCGCCTATCTGGCACTCCACGGCGGCCTGGTCACCGCCGTCTCGTCAGTGGTCGACCGCACGGGCGTGGCGGCGGCGATCTTCCTCGGGATCCTCACCGCCGGAGGGTCGATCGCCTCCCGGATCGGCTTGTTGGAGGTGCCCTTCGCCCGCTGGGTCACCCTCCTGGCCCTCGACCAGCACCCCCGGATCGTCCGTGACCGCATCTTCGACATCACCACCGCCGACTATCCGGCCGTCCAGGTGGGATTCGACGTCTGGGTTTCCGTGATCGTGATCGGAGTGGTGGCGGTGCTCGGCGTGTGGTGGATGTACCGGCGATACCGGAAGCTGGCATGACCGATTCAGTCCGCGTCCAGGGCGTGTCGAAGTGGTTCGGCCAGAAGGTGGCCGTCTCCGACGTCACCGTCGATTTCCGTCCCGGCGTCACGGGCCTGCTGGGGCCGAACGGTGCCGGCAAGACCACCCTGCTTCGCCTCATAGCGGGTCTCCAGCGTCCGTCGGCAGGGACGGTGGAGGTCCTGGGGGTCGACCCCCGCCAGGACGTGTCCGTGTACCAGAGGGTGGCCCTGGTTCCTGAGGACGAGGCCGTGTACACGCGGCTCACCGCCCGCCAGTTCGTGCGGTTGGCTGCCGACCTGAAAGACGTGGGGGACGCGGCGGGAGCGACCGAGCGGGCGATCGCCACCGTCGAGCTGCTGGACTCCGCCGACCGGCCCCTCGGGGGATTCTCGAAGGGAATGCGGCAACGTGCCAAGGTGGCGGCGGCTCTCGTATCCGACCCGGATGTACTGATCCTCGATGAGCCGCTCAACGGCGCCGACCCGGTGCAACGGGCCAGCCTCATCGCCTTGTTCCAGCGGTTGGGTGAGAACGGCCGGACCGTGATCGTCTCATCCCACGTCCTCGCCGAGGTGGAGCGGATGGCCGGCCGGATCGTGGCGATGGTCGACGGCAGGCTCGCCGCGGTGGGGTCGGTGGCCCATCTGCGGGCGGCGATGACCGACCGCCCCCGCCTCTTCCGGGTGGTCGCCGACGATCCCAGGAGGCTGGCGACGCTCCTCGTGGGGGTGGAGGCGGTGAGCGGGGTCCGCTTGCGTGGAGAGGTGGTCGAGATCGAAGCCGATGACGCCTCCGTCCTGGCGCGGGAGCTGCCTCGGTCCGCCCAGCAGGCGGGGATTCGGCTGCGGCGGGTGGAGCCGACCGACGAGTCGCTCGAGAGCGTGTTCCGGTACCTGGTGGGGAAGCGGTGAAGGCCTTCGCCCTGTTCCGCCACCACGTCCGGATGTTGTCCCGGCCCTGGCGCTTGTTTCTCACGACCCTGCTCGCCGTCACGCCTGCCGGGGTCCTCCTCGTGGGAGGGTTGGCCGACGATCAGCCGCCCACGGACGTCGC
Source organism: Acidimicrobiia bacterium (assembly GCA_036380875.1). Lineage (GTDB taxonomy): Bacteria > Actinomycetota > Acidimicrobiia > Spongiisociales > ZC4RG35 > ZC4RG17. The sequence goes on along the minus strand of DASVDX010000028.1, from coordinate 4,160 downwards.
CGGTCTCGTCGCCAACATCGGCGCCCGGACGTTCCCGATCGTGGCGCTGATCCTGGCCAGTTCCACGCTCCGTGACGAGCGCGACGACGGCACCCTCCCCTATCTGTACATGACGCCGATTCCCCGGCCGATGATGGCGGTGGCGTCGATCGCCGCCGGGGTGACGGTGACGGCGCTGGTCGGGGCATTGACCGCTGCCGCGGTGACCGTAGCCTCGGCTCTGGTCGGCGCCGACATCGGATTCGGGATCGCCGCCTTCCCCGCCTACATCGTGGCGGCCCTCGGCTACGCCCCGCTGTTCGTGCCCGCCGGCTATCTCGTCCCTCGGGTGATCCTGGTGGGCCTCGGCTACGTCATCCTGTGGGAGCAGATCGTCGCCTACCTGGTCACCGGGGTCGCCAACACGTCGATCTGGCGGTTCGCCCTCTCGGTCTATGCCGACCTCGTGCCGGCGGGTGACAACGACTTGTCGGAGGCTCTGGGCCCGGTCGCCCCTGGAGCGGGAGGCGGCGTGGCGAAGGTGGCGGTGGTGGCCGTGGCCGGCTGGCTGCTCCTCACCTGGGCCCTGCGCCGCCGGGATGCCATGTGACTAAGCCGGCTCGCCCGGCTGCAGAAGTCCCCTTTCGTAGGCAGCGGCGACTGCCGCCGCCCGGTCGTTGACCCCCAGCTTGGTGAATACGTGGAGGAGATGCGTCTTGACCGTGGCTTCGCTCACGAAGAGCGCCTCGGCGATGTCCCGATTCGTCGCCCCCGACGCCACGAGGCGCAGCACCTCCATCTCGCGGTCGCTCAGGAGCTCGCGGTCGGGGTTGCGCACCCGTTCCATGAGGCGAGCACCCACCGGTGGCGACAGGATGGCTTCCCCGCGGGCCGTCGCCTCGACCGCTCGCAGCAGTTCCGCCCGGGGGGCGTCCTTCAGGAGATAGCCGGTGGCGCCCGCCTCGATGGCAGCGACGACGTCCCGATCGGTGTCGTAGGTGGTCAGGACCAGCACCCGGGTGGGCAGTCGAAGTTCGACTATCTCCCGGATCGCCGCCACCCCATCGGTCCCGGGCATCCGCAGATCCATCAGCACCACGTCGGGCTCGAGTGCAGCCGCCTTGTCGACCGCTTCCCGACCGTCGGCGGCTTCGCCGATCACCTCGAAGTCCGCCTCGTTGGCGAACATGCCTCGCAGGCCATCCCGCACCACCGGGTGGTCGTCGACGAGGAGCAGTCGGATCGGCTTCTCAGCCATCTCCGACGCCTCCAGTCGGCAGGCAGACGCATACGGCGGTTCCATGGCCGGGAGCCGACTCGATCTCGAAGGTGCCCTCGAGTTGCTCGACCCGGGTTCTCATCGCCCGCAGCCCGTAGCCGGTGGTGTCGCCTCCATTGGGCGAGAACCCCCTGCCGTCGTCGCGCACGTCGACAGCCACGAGATCGCCCATGTAGGACAGGGTGACGCCCACCCGGGAGGCGGCGGAGTGTCTGGCGACATTCGCCAACGACTCCTGGACGGCCCGCAGCAGCGTGACTTCGATCTCGGGATGCAGGTCGACGGGGTCCCCGGTGCTCGCCCACTCCACTGCCACCTCGTTCACGCTCGACCATTTCTCCACGACTTCGGCGATCGCCTGTGGCAGGGTCCGTCCTTCCAGCTGGAGGGGGGCCGCTCCTCTGACCGCCCGCCGAGCCTCGAGGAGGCTCTCCCGGGCGAGGCGGGTGGCGTTCTGCAGGTGACGTTCCAGGGCGGCCCGATCCGCGATGACGTGTTCTGCGGCTTCGAGCTGAGTGATGACCCCGACCAGCCCCTGGGCGATCGTGTCGTGGATCTCGCGGGCGAGCCGCTCGCGCTCGTCGGCCACCCCTGCCTCGCGCGCCTGGATCATCAACTGGGCGTGGAGCCCTTCGTTCTCCTCCAGGGCCCGTTCCAACTCGGCAACGGCCCGGCGTCGGGCTTCGCTGAGCTCGTTGATCTTCTCCCCTCCGATCACGCCGACACCGATGGCAAGGGTCTGGATGGCCACCACGACAGCGAAGATCCACCAGTTCTGTGTCGTGGGGGCGTCCCGGACGATGAGGCTGTTCACGACGAGCGATGCCAGAAGGACCGCCGCGAACGTGACCGGCGGCGGTTTCAACAGATACGCCTGGAAGAAGGCCGCGACCGGGAAGATGAAGAAGAACGGGTGCAGGGAGATGAGGACGACCGCCAGCACCATGTAGCCGAGGTAATAGACCCGCAAGCGGCCCTGACGGTCGAGGGCACCGCGTGGATAGACGAAGTAGACCCACGAGGCGGCCAAGGCGACCAGGCCAGCTATGAGGAACGGCGAGGTCTCGTTGGGGACGGCGAAGGCGAACGCCGTCCCCACTGCGAGAGTCACCAAGGGGCCGTAGGCCGCGGCGAGGTCGAGCCCCCGCTCCCAGCCGCTCCGCTCCCGGGAGGGTGCCGCCCCGGAGCTCATTCCCACCGGAACAGGCGCACGGCGGCCAGGCCGAACACCACGGCGAACACTGCCATCACGACGAGATTAGGGACGTGGACGCTCTGACCTGCCCAGGTGTCGGCCAACGACCGGACAACGGCTCCGGAAGGCATGAGTTCGGCCACCGTCCGCAGGCCGTCGGGCATCACCTGGATGGGGAAATACACCCCCGCGAAGAACAGCAGAGGGAAGTACACCGCCAGGCCGATGCCTTGACCCGAAGCGGCGGTCGGAGCAAGCGCCCCGATCAGCAGCCCGACGGCGAACAACCCCGCCGTCCCCAGCACGAACGTGATGATGAAGCCACCGAGATTGCCGGGAGGCGCGATATCGAAGATCAGCCAGCCGATCAGGATGCTCGCCAGCGAGGCGGCCACCGCTATCCCGGCGTGGATGATGAGCTGGGTGAGGACGAGCCGGCTCGGATGCACCGGAGTGGTGGATATCCGACGCAGGATCCCGCGCTCCCGATAGGTGGCGAGGATCGTCGGCAACGTCGACACGCCGAGTGTGATCAGGGCCAAGCCGATCACGGTTGGGGCGTAGAGATCGACCAGCCTGACTCCGCCGAGGTCATCGCTGAACTCCTGGGCGCCAGGGAACACCAGCCCCAGGACGAGCAGCAGGAGCGACGGGAACACCAGCCCCCAGAAGACGGCCAGCGGCTCCCGCAGGAAGACCTTCGATTCGATCCGGGTCAAAGTGGCGAGTGATGACATCGCTCAAACCTCCTCCGTGTCGAGTTTCCGCCCGGTGAGGGCGAGGAAGGCGTCGTCGAGAGTCGCCGTGTCGACCCGCAGCTCGTGGGCGACGATCTGGCGGCGGGCCAGGAAGGCGGTCACGGCGTAGACGACGTTGTCGTTGCCGGTCACGGTGAGCGTCCCGCCGTCTTCGGTGACCGACTCGACTTCCGCCAGCGCCCTCAGCTCGTCGGGGTCGAGAGTCGCGCCGGGACGGAAACGCATCACCTGGGGGGCGGCGAGCCGCGAGACGAGACCTTGGGGAGTGTCGACAACGATGAGTCGACCCCGGTCGATCACGGCGACCCGGTCGGCCAGCCGCTCCGCCTCCTCCATGAAATGGGTGACGAGGACGATCGTGACGCCCCGGTCACGCAAGCCTTCGATGAGACCCCAAGTGTCACGCCGCGCCTTCGGATCGAGACCCGTCGTCAGCTCGTCGAGAATGGCGATCTTCGGGTCGCCGACGAGGGCGGCGGCGATCGAGAGGCGCTGACGCTGGCCTCCCGACAGGCGGGAGAACATGGTTCGTTCCTGCTCGGCCAGGCCGAGCTCGTCCATCAGGTCCCGCCACGGGACCGGCGACGGGTAGAAGGAGCTGAAGAGCTCCAGGGCCTCACCGACGCGAATCCGGTCGGCGAATTGGCTTTCTTGGAGCTGCATGGCGAGGATCTGCTTCACCCGGCTGTCGGTGGTGGGATCGAGCCCCTCGACGCGCACGGAGCCGCCGTCGGGTCTCCGCAAGCCGCCGATCATCTCGACGGTTGTCGTCTTTCCGGCGCCGTTGGGTCCCAGGATGGCGAAGATCTCGCCTTCCTCGACCGAGAGGGTGACCCCGTCGACCACGGTGCGGTCTCCGTAGCGTTTGGTCAGGTCGCGTACTTCGATGAGTGCCATGCCCCGATCCTGCGGGACAGGATGCCTCGGCCGCATCCACCGATCGGCGACG
>DASVDX010000027.1:0-22830 GCA_036380875.1 Acidimicrobiia bacterium | reverse complement strand
CGATCTCGGACCTCCTCACCCCCGCCGAGGTGGCGAAAACGGTCGAGCGCGCCCTCACCCTGCTCGAACAACCGGTGCATCCTCCCCCACCCCAGGACCGTCCGCCCATGCCCTGGCCCCTGTGGTGAATCCGGCATCGCCAGCGGCTCTGGACAAGTTCCCCACTAAGGAACCACCATCGGGTTACGCTATTTATCGATCAGAGACATTCCGCGGTGGAGCGGAAAAGGAGGAGGAAACATGGGAATCATTTGGACCATCGTCGTGGGCCTGATCGTCGGAGCTATTGCCCGGCTGTTGGTCCCCGGAAGGGACCCGATGGGATGGATCGCCACGATCCTCCTCGGTATCGGGGGCGCCATCCTCGGCAGCTTCGTCGCCAGCCTGTTCGACGACAACGAGGGAGTGTCGATCGACGTAGTCAACACAGGTTTGTGGGGATGGGTCTTGTCGATCCTCGGCGCCGTCGTGCTGGTGCTCATCTACCGGCAGGCACGCGCCAGGACATAACAATCGACGATTCCGCACGGAAGGCCCGAACCTTTGGGTTCGGGCCTTCCGTTTGTATGCCGATGATGTGGTGATGGGACTAGTCCGCCGTCGCCTGCTCGCCGGCATCACGTTGGCTTTGGCGCTCATGGCTTGTCTGAGCGTCTTCGAGCCGGCCGTCCTGCCTACCGCTACTACGACGCCGTCGACGACCTCCACTTCGCTTTCCACCACGACGACGTCGACGACCACCACGACCACTGTCCCGCCCACGACGACCACCACCATCGATCCCCGTCCACCGCAAGCTCTCGTAGAGCCCTGCCCAGCCCAGCCCTCCACTCCCCCGCCGATCGCCGGCGACCCGGTCACCGCATCCGTCGAGGCCACGCATTCCCTCGTGTGTGCTTCTACCGATGTCGTCGTCGCCCCGGCGGATGGCGACGTGACTCGGGCTACCCGAGTGGCGGATGCCCTGGGGGCGCCACTGGTCTACGCCACAGTCGACAAGCCGTACGACCCGACACCGCTGGGCGCGGCGAGGGTATGGACCGCAGACGCCGATGTCGTCGTCGGCGGCCCACATTCAGTCCTGCCCCTCCCCGACGAGGAAGGCCAGGTGCCGAAGCTGGCGGCGACCCTCGCCGACGGCGAAGTCACCGACGAGGCGGTCGCCACCGCGATGAAGTCCGCCGAACCCGCCGAGACACTCGTGCTCGTGTCGACTGAGGAACCGCTGCTGGGCGCCGCCGTGTCGGCGACGGCAGAGGCGATCGGAGGCGAGGCGCTCTGGGTGAAGCCCGGCGACCTCCGTCGGCGTCGCGGCCTCCGGCCGATCGTCAGGGAGGCGACCAATCGTCGCCTCGTGGGTGCCTTCTCCGAGGCGTCGCCCTGGCAACTGGACGTCCTGGCTGAAGCACCCGAACTGCCCGGAGGGGGCCACGTCCTCTTCCCCGGGCGACGCCTGGTGGCGATGTACGGGCACCCGCATACCGCCAGCCTCGGAGTGCTCGGTGAGCAGTCCGTCGACGAGGCGATCGCCCGGGCGGCGGAGATCGCCGCCGCCTATCAAACCGACGACACTCCCGTGATCCCGACCTTCGAGATCATCGCCACCACCGCTACAGCTGGCGCCGGAAGCGACGGCGACTATTCGGCGGAGCTGAGCGTCGACGATCTCCAGCCTTGGGTCGAGGCGGCCGGGAAGGCCGGCTACTACGTCGTCCTCGATCTGCAGCCGGGCCGCACCGATTTCCTCACTCAGGCGAAGCGTTACGAAGAGCTGTTGAGGCTCCCCCACGTCGGCCTGGCTCTCGACCCGGAGTGGCGATTGGGCCCGGACCAGCGTCATCTCCGCCAGATCGGGTCGGTGTCCGCTGAGGAGATCAATACCGTCGTCGATTGGCTGGCGAACGTCGTGCGAGAGAACAAGCTCCCCCAAAAGCTCTTGATCGTTCATCAGTTCCGGCTGACGATGATCACAGAGCGACAGGACATCCGCACTCCCCCTGAGCTCGCCGTCGTGATCCAGATGGATGGCCAGGGGCCATTGCAGACGAAGTACGCCACCTGGAGGGCGTTGCTGGCGGCCGGCGAAGGCGGCTGGTCCTGGGGGTGGAAGAACTTCTACGACGAGGACCGGCCGATGGCCTCACCGGATCAGGTACTGGACCTCGAGCCGCAGCCGGTCTTCATCAGTTTTCAGTAGCCGCGACGCCGGGCGTATGGCCCGTACCCGATGCCCCCGGTCGTGTCCCAACGATCGATGGCTCGGTAATCGGGGGTCCACGTGGCACGGCGCAAACCCCCGCTAGCCCGCACCATCAGTCCGATGATCACGCCGAACACGAATCCGCCGACGTGGGCCGCCCATGCCACCCCGCTGTTGGGGGAAGTGAAGAACTGGGAGATGAACCAGAAGCCCAGCAGCCACTTTGCCCTGATGTCGACCAACGTGATGAAGAAGAAGAACACGGCCGTGCGCACGGGAGCGTTCGGGAACCAAACCAGATAGGCGCCCATGACGGCGGCTATCGCCCCGGAAGCGCCGACCATCGGGATCGTCGAGTCGAGGTTGAGGATCACGTGCGCCCCCGTCGCCACCACACCACCGAGCAGATAGAAGATCAGGTAGCGCACGTGGCCCATGTGGTCTTCGATGTTGTTGCCGAAGATCCACAGGAAGAGGAGGTTGCCTCCCAGATGGGCGATGCTCCCGTGGAGGAACATCGACGTGAGGACCGAAAGCCAGACCGACTTCTGCGGGAACACAGGGGCGCTGTCGGGCGAGCCGGCGTCGCACGCCTCGGGCTGGATGGGCCCGCTGAACGTGGAGACGACTTCGTCCACGGTCAGCGGGCGCAGGTTCACGATCTCGCAGGGGATGGCGGCGTTCTCGAGCGTGAAAGCGGTCGCTTCATCGAACTCGAGGATGCCGTCAGGGGTATCGACACGAACGATCCCTGGTTGGCCGAGGGACGGCTGCCATGCGAAGTAGAGCCACAGGCAGACCCCGATGATCGCCAGCGTGACGATCGGGGTGCGCCGGGTCGGGTTCTCGTCTCTCAGTGGTAGCACCGGGGAGACGTTACGGCAGTCCGAGTGGATCTGGCGATTCTCTAGAGTCTCTTGCTCTCGACGCCTAACCGGAGGTCCTCTTGACGAAGTTCGCCTACTTCTGCGGTCACGAGCAGTTCCAGCCGGAAGACCTCGTCCGTCACGCCGTATTGGCCGAAGAGGCGGGCTTCGACATGGTGATGGTCTCCGAGCATTTCCATCCGTGGGTCGACGACCAATCCGCCGCCGGGTTCGCTTTTGCCACGATCGCGGCGATGGCGCAGGCGACCGAGCGGATCGAGTTCGTCACCGGTGTGACGACGCCGCTCTTTCGGTTCCATCCGGGTGTCGTGGCTCAGGCAGCGGCGACGCTGGATCGGCTTTCCAATGGCCGGTTCCGCCTCGGCGTAGGCACGGGCGAGAACATCAACGAGGGGCCGCTGGGATATCCGTTCCCCGCTTACAAGGAGCGCAACGAGAGGATGACCGAGGCGCTGGAGATCATGCGCCGGCTCCTCGACGGAGAGAAGCTCACTTACGACGGCAAGTACTACCGGACGGACCGGGCGAAGCTGTACTCCCCGCCCGTCCAGGACCACCTTCCCATCTACCTGGCGGCGGGCGGGCCGAAGTCTGCCGCGCTCGCCGGTGAGCGAGCCGACGGGGTGATCACGTCGGTGAAGGTGCCGGAGGAGACGGTCGAGAAGGTCGTCGAACCGCTCCAGAAAGCAGCCGAGACGGCCGGCCTGCCCAGGCCCACGGTGATCGCCACCCGGTGGTCGATCTGGGCGACAACCGAAAACGAGGCATGGACGGCCTTGACCTCGTGGAGAGGTTTGCGGGCGCCCGGCCGGCTGGAGGCGGTCGATCCTCAGGAACTGAGAGAGAAGGCCGACGAGTTGCCCCGTGAGGAGGTGCTGGGCCGCTACTCGCTGGTCTCCACCCCTCAGGAAGTGGTCGACACGTACCGCCCACTGATCACCGACCTTGGAGCGGATGTGGTCACGTTCCAGATGACCGCTCTGGACCAGGAGGAGCTGATCACCACGCTGGGCCAGCAGGTGCTTCCCGCCCTCAGAGACTGAGTCAGGTCGCCCTCGTCACCCTCTCGAGCAGAGCCAGAAGCGCCTGGTGGGTGGCCAGGTCGAGGTTCGGGTTCTGGGCCGCGACCTGCAAGGACGGCGCCGAGTCCCTGAGCATGGCGATGAGAGTGGCGGCGTTGGTGTTGGCGGACGACAAGAGGGCCTCGACCCGCGGCACGAGCCGCTCGGCGAGCACGTGACCGAAGGTGGCCATCAGGTCGATCCTCCAGCCATCGGCGTCGCGTAGGTAGAAGACCTTTTCCGGTTCGTCTCCTCCGACGAGGGTGACCGGCACCCACACCCGGCCTCCGAGCTCGATCTTGTCGCCTGCTTCGAGAGCCAGGGCTTGGAAGTCGAACTCGGGGTCGAAGGTCTGGGCGAAACCCGACCAGAAGTTGGCGGCGACCGCTTCGGGGTCGTCCTCGAGAGCTTCGACGATCTCTGTTGCATCGGCTCCCTCGGCGAGGGACACCAGGCTGGCCTGTTGCACGTCGGTCAGAGCCGGCGTGTCTTCGAACCGCCCCTCGTCGATGGCCGAGAGGAGGGCTGCAACCACCTCGACCGGATCGAGATCGGCTTCGAGAGTGGTGTCGGTCGAATCGGCGTCACCGAAACACGCCGCTACCAGGAGCAGCGCAGACAGGAGCCACCAGCGGAGGGAGGGAGGGGGACGCATCCGGTCAGACCGCCACACTCTACCCCTCGATTCTGGCCTCATCCGAGGCGTCCGGTGGCGACGAGGCGTTCTCTCGCCGCCTTGTCACGCAGGCCGCTCGCCACGAACAGCCACCAGAGGTACGCCAACCCGACGCCCTCCAGCACCCATCGCCACGGGTCGGCGAGCGCTCGACGCCACGCCGCTGCCCAGAAGCCGCCCGCCGAGACTTCGACGATGTCCAACCCGAACACAGGCCAGAAGAGAACGTCTTCGTGGAGCCACATCTGGTCGACCAAGAGATGCAGCATCCAGGCGACTACGAGCGCCATCCAGGCGCGCCGCCGCCTCCCCCTGCGGGTGGTGAAGAGGATGACGATGGCCAGCACCGTAGGCACGAGAAGGGTGTGTGCCCACAGGCGGGCGTCGACGGCGCCGATCACCGTGGCTGCTACGAGATCGATCACGTCCGGCAGCACGACTCCGAGCGCCAGGAAGCGCATGTCGACGATCGGGTCCCGGAAGATCCACCGGAAGAGAAACGTGATCGCCCCGAGACGCCAGAACAGCACTGCTCAGACGACGAGGATTCGCCGGCAGTGGACGCAGCGGGGCGGATCGCTCTCCTTTGCTTCGAGCACCTCCGCCGGCGAGAGCCGGATGTGGCACCCACCGCACGTGTCCTGTTCGAGGCGGCCGACGGCGACCCCCTCTTTGGTGGCCCGCAGTTTCTCGTAGAGCTCGACGAGGTCCCCTGGCACCGGGGCGAGCGCTTCCCGCTTTCTTTCCTCCTTGCGGGCGATCTCGTTGTCGATCTGGCGCCATTCGGCCGTGATGACCGCCTCGAGCGAGTCCTTCTCCTCGACCAGCGTCTGGCGTTCGGTCTGCAGCCGCTCGAGCTCCTCGCGTTTGGGGTCGAGCTCGTCGAGCAGGGCAAGGATGCGCTCTTCGGAGGTGCCCTGCTGGTTGCGCAGGGCCTGCACTTCGAGGCGCATGTTCTCGGTCTCCCGGGCCGACATCCCGCCGGCGAAGAGCCGTGTCTCCTGCTCTTTCAGCTTCGTCTCGAGCATCTCGAGCTCGCCTTCGGCCTTGTCGACGGCGAGCTCCAACTGACGCACTTCTTCCGACAGCCGGGAAATTCGATCCTCGAGCGCGTCCAGTTGCTCTTGCGCGGCGCGGTAACGCTCTAGTTCCGGAAGGTTCGCGCGCCGATGGAGAAGCCGGTCGATCTCGAGGTCGAGGTCCTGGACGTCCAGGAGATCGGCGAGAGCAGGAATCTCCATGTGACGTTCAGGGTAGTGGGCCAGGAGGTGTTGGAGTCCAGGGTCCCCTCCCGTCACCGGTCAAGTCGACGACCTCTACCTCCAGCTCCTCGACCATCTCGACGAGGCTCCGCATGCCCGGAAGCTCCGTGGCGGCATGGCCGGGGTCGACGATCGCCAGGCCGCCGTCCAGGGCGGCAACGGCCCGGTGGTGATCGACGTCGCCGGTGACCAGAACGTCGGCTTTGGCATGGCGGGCCGCCGACACGAACGAGCCGCCCGACCCCGGCACGACGCCGACTCGTTCCATTCGAGCCGAGAGGTCTCCCGCCACCCGAAGGCCCGAGCGGCCCAGTCGGTCACCGACTATCTCGACGAGATCTTCCAGCGACCCGTCGAATGTCCCGACCCTGCCGATGAGCCCGTGATTGGAGCGGACCTCGTAGACATCGAACGCCGGCTCCTCGTACGGATGCGATGCGACAAGAGCGGCGATCACAGCTTCCTGGTGGGAGATGGGCGCCACCATCTCGATCCGAACCTCGGGTTCGACGTTCAGGAGCCCGGCGCGACCGACGACCGGCGAGGAACCTTCGGCGGCGAGGAACGAACCGAAACCGGAACTGCGGTAGCTGCACGACTCGTAGTTGCCAATGCGTCCTGCTCCGGCTCGGGACATCGCTTCCACGACGGGGTCCACCGCTTCTTCGGGGACGAATGTGACCACTTTGACCTGCGGCCCGCCGGCAACGGGCCCGAAGGGGACGATTTCCGTCAGGCCCAATGCCTCCGCCAGCGAGTCAGCCGTGCCCCCGGGGGCGGCGTCGAAGTCGGTGTGCGTGACAGCCAGCGCAATGCCCGAAGCGATCAGCCGGTAGGCCCGGCCAGCCGGGGAGCGTCCCGAGACGAGACGATTCGTCGGTCGGAAGAGAAGCGGGTGGTAGCACACGACCAGATCGGGAGGCGCCGCCAGCAACGCCTCCACAGTGGATTCCCCGATCTCGTGGCAGACGGCGACGCGCTCGACCGTCCTCGTCGGATCACCGAACTGGAGGCCTACGGGATCCCAGTCCGCCGCCCGGTCGGGCCGGGTGCGACGGCCGAGAGCCTCGAGAAACGACGCAATAGTGGCCATGCCGTTCAGCCCGAGGACCCAGCCGGCCCATCCACCGGTCGGCCCACGGCGAGATCGTCGACGAGGTTGGACATGGTCTCACGGTAGACCGCGTCCGGTTGGGTGCCGACGGCGTCGCACAGCGCAGTGAAGAACAGCCTCGCCGCGGCGGCGGAGGCGATGTCGAATATCTCAGAGTCGCTGAGGCCCAGCGCACGGAGGCGATCGATGTCGGCTGCTGTGACGGTGTGTGGCGCCTCGGCGACCTGGGTGGCGTACCCCACGATCGCCTGCTCCAGTTCGCCGAGCGGAGCCCCCTCGGGGTCCCGGGCGAGGGAACGAACCTCTTCGTCGGTCGACCCCAACTGGAGCAGCTTCTCACTGTGGGCCAGCGCGCAGTAGCTCGAGCGACGCCGCACCGCAGCGGCCACTGTTGCCAGTTCGTATCGCCGCGGGTCCATCGCGCTCTTCACCGTCGAGTTGAGCTGTGCCCACGCCTCGAACAGCGCCGGTCGATGGCTGAAGGCCTTGGCGTAGTTCGGGACGTAGCCGATGCTCTCGCGTACCTTGCTGTACATCTCGGCGACGTGACCGTTGGCGCCATCCTCGGGGACCGTGTCGATGAAAGTCATCCCCACCTCCTCTCTCGCCCGAAGGGTATTGCTTCGAGCCTCGATCGACATCCGACTGAGCGTTGAGCGATCTGAAAGTGGCCTGAAAGACCCTCCCGCCATGATCGGACGACCCTCATGCGTTGGGTGCATCAAGGGTGGGTGCTGGCGAGCCAGCGCTCCGCTTCGGAAACGAGGCACGGGTGGGGAGGCAGAAAGGGTGGGCGGTGACGAACCCCCACCTTTTCTGTCCGTGCGTCCCATGAGGCTCGAGTAGAAACAGGATTCCGGGAGGTCCGGGAGGTCGAGCGGCTCAGCACGGTCGAGGCAAGAGTTTCTCCCATCCGAGGCAGCGCCGGGAATCCAGCTCCTCTGTGCCGAGGCGGAACTACGCGACGTCCACGGATTCGCCGAGTCCCGCGAGGAAAAGCAGTTGGACAAGCTCCGTTCCGAACTCTCAGCGTCCCTCGGAGCGGGATTCGAGTTGGAGACGGAGTCGGTGAGAATCGACCTGGCCGCCGCTGGGACGGTGGTTGCCACGCATCCGGCGCGGGCGTTGCATCACGAGTCTCCCACCATGACGAGTGCTCAAGGACACATCCCGGCCGTCCGATGAATGAGTTCTGACGACTTTGCGGAGAGGAACTTGTCTCAAGAAAACAAGATTTGGCTCATCGCCTCAGGAGCAGCCATAGCACTGGGCAGTCTGCTTCCGTGGGTGAGCGCCGGGATCTTCTCGTTCGCTGGAACAGAAGGAGATGGCGTCTTCACCTTGATAATGGGAGGCGTGATCGTGGTACTCGCGCTTGTTGGCAAGACTTCGCGCGGCGTCGCGACTCTCGTCATCTGCCTAGCCGTCCTCTCAGGTCTGATCGTCGCCAACGTCGCCTCCAACTTGGCGGACATCGAACCGAACGATTTGATCACGGCTCGGCCGGGTGGAGGCTTGTGGCTCGTCGGTGCCGGAGCTTTGGCAGCCGTCGCCGCAGGATCGAAGACGTGGAGCGAGGCGAAAGTCCAGGAGCAGTCGACCCAGGAAGCGGTCTCGCTGAACGACTCAACCGAGTAGACGGCCTTCGGATTGGGCTAATCGTCACGGGACTATGCCCAGATGAGGAAGTGGTGGGCGTTGACGGACTCGAACCGCCGACCCCTGCCTTGTAAGGGCAGTGCTCTAGCCAACTGAGCTAAACGCCCGGGAAACGCGAGAAAGTCTAGGCAGGCGCCGACCGCTCACAGCCGGCGTCCCAGAAATCGGCCCCTCGAGCCGACGTGGCGAGAAGGATGTCGCCACGCCGACCCGTTCGGACCAATCGACCTGACTCGTATGCACCCAACGAGGAAGGTCGCGTTTCAACCTAGGCGACCCCGGTCTCTACTCACCGATTCTTTCTGTGGGGTGAGCAGAGCCTCGGCCACCAGGCGGAGCCTCCGTACACTGGCCGGCGTTGCAAGGAGGGCCTCAACTGGACGATCACGTACCGAAGTGGCTGCGTGACACGGCGGCGATCTCGTGGCGACTGCTCGTCATCGGCGCCACCGTGTATTTCGGGTGGCAAGTCCTCCAGGGCATCTCGGTCGTCGTTCTGTCGGCTGTTATCGGCCTGTTTCCCGCCGCCATCCTGTGGGGACCGGTTCGAAGCCTGAAGCGGCGGGGCTGGCCGCCGTTGCTCGCCACTTGGACGGTGATCCTCGTGGCGACGATGGCGATGGTCGGCGTCGCACTCGTCCTCATCCCGCAGCTCTCGGCCGGGTTCGAACCTCTCGGTGCAGACCTCACTGAGGCGTACGACGCCGTCCTGGCGTGGCTGAGCGAGGGGCCCCTGGGACTCTCTCCCGAGGACGTCGAGCGTTACTCCCAGACACTCATCGAGCAGATCCAGGAGAGAGCCGCCGGGCTGGGTTCGGGGATACTCAGCGGCGCGGTGGCGGTGGTGGAGATAGTCACCGGGACGATCCTGGCTCTGATCGTGGCGTTTTTCCTCTTGAAGGACGGCGACCGCGTGGCGGCCCGCATCGCCGACCGCCTCTCCCCTCGATCGGCCGACCGCTTCCGCCGGGGCACGGCGGCGGCGTGGAAGACCCTCAACCGTTATGTGAAGGGCCTGGCGATCACCGGCCTAGTCGACGCCACTGCCATCGCCATCGGCCTGCTGATCGTGGGGGTGCCGCTGGTACTGCCTCTCGCCATCCTCGTGTTCTTCGGCGCCTTCTTCCCCCTGGTCGGGGCGTTCCTGTCCGGACTCGTGGCCGTGGCGGTGGCCCTCGTCAACGGCGGCTGGACCGACGCCCTGATCGTGTTCGGTATCGTGTTGGGGGTCCAGCAACTCGAAGGCGACATCGTGATGCCGCTGGTGTTCGGGCGAACCATGCAGCTCCACCCCCTGGTCGTGTTGCTGGTGATAGCCGTGGGTGGCGTGGCCTTTGGGATCCCCGGCGCGTTCCTTGCTGTCCCGATCACGGCGGTGATCGTCGCCGTCGACGAGGAACTCTCTGAGGAGAAGGACAGGTCCTTCATCTCAGTGGCCAAGAACATGTGAGACGCTAGGCCCAAAGAGCGACCAGAGCCCCGACGGCCGGGCCCTGAAAGGGACTAGCCAGCCCGGAACACCGTGATTTGATCCGCCCTACGACTTCATGTTTCGACGTATCGGGCCGATATCTCGAACATCTGATCTGTTGGAGAAATGGCAACCACTCAACGTGAAACCGACAGCGAGGCGATTCGCCGGTACCTCGACGGTATCGGCCGTTACCCGCTGCTCACAGCCGAAGACGAAGTGCGGCTGGCCAAAGTCATGGAAGAAGGCCGCAAGGCCGCCAAGGCGCTCGAGGACGTCACGGATCCAAAAGAACGCGCCCGTCTGAGAAGGAAAGTCGCCGAGGGCGACCGTGCCCGCGGCGAGTTCATCCAGTCCAATCTGCGTCTCGTCGTATCGATCGCCAAGCGGTATCCCGCATCGAACATGTCGTTCCTCGACCTGATCCAGGAAGGCAACCTCGGCCTCATCCGGGCCGTGGAGAAGTTCGAATACCGCAAGGGCTTCAAGTTCTCGACCTACGCCACCTGGTGGATCCGCCAGGCGATCACCCGCGCCATCGCCGACAAGTCGCGCACCATCCGTGTCCCGGTCCACATGATCGACACGATCTCGGCCGTGCAGACGGCCGAGAACAACCTCTTGAAGCGTCTCGGCCGCAATCCGACCGACGAGGAGATCGCCGAGGAGTCGGGTGTGGCTCTTGCGAAGGTGCGTGACGCCAAGCGTCTCGCCCCCGAGCCAGTGTCGCTGTACCAACCGGTCGGGGACGACACGGCAGTGCTCGGTGACTTCGTCGAGGACACCGACGCCATACCGGCGTTCGACCTGGTGATGAAGCAGATCCACCTCGAGAGCCTCAAGATCGTCCTGCAGCGCCTCGACGACCGCGAGAGGCGGATTCTCGAGATGCGCTACGGGCTCAACGGCAACGAACCGGCCACCCTCGACGAAGTGGGCCGCGAGTTCAACGTGACCCGGGAGCGCATTCGTCAGATAGAGACTCGGGCCATCGAGAAGCTCCGCAAGGGAGATCTCGATGACCCGAAGTCGCTCCAGCTGGAACTGGCTGCGCGGACGGCGAGCTGAGCCGGCCGCTCAGGCCGACTTGACGAGCTCGTACAGCTCCTCACGGTCGGCCTCGACCGGCAGGTGGGCTTCGGAGAGACGCGGCCGGCCCCTGCCCCGCTTGCGGTGGAAGGCCTGCCCTTCCCAGAAGATCACCCCTCCCCAGACGCCGTACTCCAGACCTTCCTCCAGGGCCAGAGCCAGGCACTTCAGCCGGACGGGGCACTCAGCGCAGATCGCCTGCGCCCGGGCCAGATCCGAGGCGTTCTGGCTGAAGAAGAGGTTGTGGTTGTCGCCGTCTCTGCAGCGACCGTATTTGTAGATGTCTCTCATGCGCAAACCTTTCGTGTGAAGCGGCCACGAAAAGAGCCGCCGTTTCCTGGGACCCGGCGGCTTCAGAGGTGAAAGAGGAGGTGATCGGTTCTAATGAAGCCGCCGAGGGGCAGTGCCGATGAGTCGGTCGACGACAGCCGTTTGGACGGTGCCGGTGGCCTTGCCGAAGAAGGGCTCGATCAGACTGCCGGAGAGCTCGAAGCACGCGCCACTACCCGTCGCCGTCATTCGCGGGTTGTCGATGCGCTTTCTCTCCACCTGAGCCTCGCGGTTTGCGATCCTGGCAACCTAACGGACGCCTTCGCGGGGTGTCAAGGAATTTTCCCGACGCCCAATCGAAGGCCGCCGATCGGGCATCGTTACGTTCAGATTTCCGTCTCACACTCATTGAGACGATCGCCGAGCATCGAATTCATCGATCCCCGGAGGTCAGATGACGGGCGTCATCCAATGGTCGCCCCGGCGACGGAGGAGATCGTCGGCACCGGATGGCCCCCATGAGCCCGCTGCGTACAGCTCGGGCGCTCCGTGGATCCCCAGGGCGGGCTCGACGATCCGCCACGCCTCCTCGACCTCGTCGGCCCGCACGAACAGTGTCTGGTCCCCGGTCATGATGTCGGCGAGGAGCGTCTCGTAGGCGTCCGGCAACTCTCCGAACACTTCGTCGTAGTCGAACCGCAGCCTCTGGGTCTGGAGGACATAACCTTCCCCTGGCACCTTCATCTCGAAGGACAACGCAAAGCCCTCGGACGGCTGGAGCCGGATCTCGAACACGTTGGGGTGCATCTCGCAGCGGTCGACGACCGAGAACAGGCTGACAGGAGGCTCTTTGAACACGACCGAGACCTGGGTGACCCGGGTCGCGAGCCGTTTTCCCGCCCGGAGGTAGAAAGGGACGCCTTTCCACCGCCAATTGTCGATCTCCAGCACGAGGGCGGCGTAGGTCTCGGTGTCGGAATCGGGCGGAATGCCCTCTTCCTCTCGGTAGCCGGCGACGTCTTCGCTTCCGATCCGACCCGCCGTGTACTGACCTCGGACGAGGTTGGTGTGGCTGACGGCGGCCGTCGCCTTGAGCAGCTTCACCTTCTCGTCTCGGATGTATTCGGCGGTGGCCTGCACCGGCGGCTCCATGGCGACCAGGCTGAAGATCTGTAGGGCGTGGTTCTGGATGATGTCGCGGACCGCCCCGGCGGCGTCGTAGTAGCGGGCGCGGGTGCCGATGCCGCCGTCCTCCGCCACCGTTATCTGGACGGACGAGATCCGATCCCGCGTCCACGACGACTCGAAGATCGGGTTGGCGAAGCGGAGGGCGAGCAGGTTGCGGACCGTCTCCTTGGCCAGGTAATGATCGATCCGGTAGATCTGATCCTCGGCGAACCAGCGATGCAGCAACTGGTTGAGGCTGGAGCCCGTCGCCCGATCAGTCCCGAATGGCTTCTCGACCACGACCCGGGACCAGCCGGGCCCGTCGACGACACCGACCTTGCCCAACCCCTCGACCGTCTCTTCGAACACGTCGGGAGGAACGGCGAGATAGAAAACGCGGTTGCCGCCGAGGCCCGCCGCCTCCTCCACCTCGTGGATCCGACCCGCCAACGCCTCGAAGCCACGGCGCAGAGACTGGTAGTGGACCGACCGACCCAGCCATTCCTCGTCGACGGAAAGGCTCGCGTCGGCGAGAGCCTGGGCGACCATGCTCCGGTACTCATCGTCGGTGATGTCTCGGCTCGCCACCCCGAGCACCTGCACGGCATCGGAGAAGTCTCGGCTGCGGAGCAGCCGGTACAGCGCCGGCAGGAGCTTCCCACGGGCGAGGTCGCCGGTACCGCCGAAGACCACGAACAGATGGGGGGCGATCGCCACCGAATGGGCCTCGGGCGTGTACCGGTCGCCGATCATCCCAGCGCCTCTATCAGCGCCTCCATCCCTCCGTCGGTGACGTCCACCCGCAGCACTCGCCGGTCGACCTCGCGCATGGCGGCGAAGTCGCCGGCGGCCTGGGCGGCGATCAGGCGGCCGAAGGTGTAGTCGGTCTCTGGCACCGGGACGTCAGAGGTGGGACGATCGACCAGTTGGATGAACACTCCAGTGTTGGGGCCACCCTTGTGGAGCTGTCCGGTGGAGTGCAAGAAGCGCGGGCCGTAACCGAAGGTGGTGGCGCATTCGTAGCGTTCGGCGACGATCTGGCGAAAGCGATTCGCCGCCGCCTCGATGTCAGGGTCGGGCGCCAGATAGGCCTGGAGGGCGACGTAGTCGCCGGCTCGCACCTCGCGGAGGAATCTCTCGAGGCGGACCCGGAACGTGTCCCCGACCACGGGCACCGGCGCCACGGCTTCCCCCTCATCCTCACCCGACATGGCCTGGCGGGTCAGCTGCTTGGCCCGCTCCACATCCGGCTGGTTGAAGGGGTGGACGCCCAGCACCTGGCCGGCAGCGGCGGTGGCGACCTCGGCCCGCAGCATCTCCACGGCGAGATCGAGGCCGTCGGCCAACTCGAAGCGAGCGACTGGCAGATCCTCCGGGAGTTCCTCTAGGTGCTCCCCGGCGAGGACGTAGTCGACGAAGATCCGGTCGAACCCATAGGTCGACAGCGGCGGCTCACCGGCGATGGGCACGATCCCCTTCCCGTCCTTGCCGAGGCTCTCCGCCACCAACTGCTCGAGCCAAGCCGGGAATGCGGCCAGACCCGGCGAGGTGCGGAAAGTCAGCTTGTCGTGACCGTTCAGAGCGTGGGCGGCCCAGGCGATTCCCAGGGCGATGGCGGGGTCCTCTGCTGCTGGACGTCCGGCGGCATCAGCTGCAAACGCCGCCGCCCGGTCGAGCAGCGCCTGAGGGTCGATGCCCATCAGGGCGGCCGGGACGAGACCGAACGGAGTCAGCGCTGAGTAGCGGCCGCCTACATCCGGCGGAGCGAGGACGACCGCTCGGAACCCGCGTTCCTCTCCCAGCGAAGCTAGTGGGGTGCCCGGGTCGGTGATCGCGATGAACCGTGACCCGTCTCCCCCGGTCTTCTCCCAGAAATGGCGAAAGAACGAAAGGGTCTCCAGCGTGGTGCCCGACTTGGACGAGATGACGAATGCGGCCCGTTCGATGTCGATCGCACTACCCACCGTCGCCACCGCGGCGGGATGGGTCGAGTCGAGCACCGTGACCTTGGGAAAAGTGGCGGAGGGCCCGACGACACTGGCGAAAACGTCGGGTGCGAGGCTGGAGCCTCCCATGCCGCAGACGACCACATCGAGCACCCCGTCATCGACCAGGCTCTGAGCCAGGGCAGTCATCTCGGGAACCCGCTCGGGCATGGTCCGGTGTAGTTCCAGCCATCCCAGTCGGTCCGCCAACTCGGGAATCGGTTCCTCCGACCACACCGTCGGGTCGCCCGCCCAGAGCCTCTCGGGATACGCATCGGCGTCCCAGCGAATGGCGGCAGTGTCGAATCCAGCCACAGCACTCAACGACTCGTACATTCCATCGAGTATGGCAGCGAGGTGGCGGAATCCTCGACCCGCCCAGTAGGCCTGAAGGGTGCCAACATGGGGGGATGCTGCGACGACTCCTGACGTTCCTCGTTTCCCTCGCCATGCTCGCCGGTGCCACGGGTTTGGCGGCCCGTCTCCTGCTGAAGAGCCGCGGCGGACCGCAGTCTGATGAGGTCGACCTCGTCGCCGTTTTCGAGGGCATCCACCTCCGGTCCACCGCCCAGTCCTTCCTCGGCGGCAAGATCCTGGCTCTGTTCGGCGGCGTGGTCCTCGACCTGCGCCGGGCTCAGCTAGGGCCTACCGGGGCGGAGCTCATCGTGACCACGGTCTTCGGCGGCACCAGCGTCGTGGTCCCGCCCGATTGGAGGGTGGAAGTCGACGACCGCACGTGGCTGGGCGGGCTCGACCTGTCCGGCGAACAGCCGGGCGACCCCGACGCCCCGGTTCTGCGTATCCGGGTGAGCACGCTCCTCGGCGGATTCCAGGTCGAGTCCCGTCCGCGGCTCCAGGCGGTTTCCTGATGGTCGTCACCCGCATCGACGCCACCCGCCTCATTCCCGGCGAAGGCGACCCGCTACCGGATGCGACCGTCATCATCGACGGGGCGCAGATCATCTACGCCGGACCCACTGCCGAGGCCCCCGACGTCCCGGCAGAGACCACCGTCAGCGCCGAGACGGTGATGCCGGGCTTGTGGGACGCGCATACCCATTTCATGGGCCTCGCCCGCGGGGTCGTCAACCTGGAGGCGCTGATAACGCAGACGCCTCACATCGGGATCCTGCGCGCCGCCCGCGACGCAGCGGCGGCACTGGAAGCCGGGTTCACCTCGGTCCGGGAGGTGGGCGGCTACGGCGCCCTCCTGTCCGTCGCCATCGAGGAGGGAGTGACGCCAGGGCCGCATGTGTACGGCGCCGGCGCCGCCTTGTCCCAGACCGCCGGACACGGTGACTTCCACAGCCTCAGCCCCGCCGAGGCGGAGGCCGTGAGCGAGCGCCATTGGGGAGCGCCTTCGCTCGCCGACGGTCCCGACGATTGCCGCCGCGTGGTCCGCCGGCAGCTACGGCTCGGAGCGAAGGTGATAAAGGTGTGTGCCTCCGGCGGCGTGATGAGCCAGGTCGACCATCCGATCCACCAGCAGTTCACCGCCGAAGAACTGGCGGCGATCGTCGACGAAGCCGCCCGCGCCGACCGTGCGGTCGCCGCCCACTGCCACGGCAAGCCAGGGATCATGGCCGCGATCGAGGCCGGTGTGCGCACGATCGAACACGGCACCTACCTCGACGAGGAAGCTGCCGCGGCGATGAAGGAAACCGGCACGATCCTCGTTCCCACCCGCTGGATCGTGGAGCACCTCGCCGCGGTGGGTCGAGCCCAGGGGATGCCGGAATACGCGGCGGCGAAACTCGACGCCATATTCGAGCGTCACGCGGAAGCGGTCGCCACCGCCATCTCCGCCGGAGTGACGGTCGCCTGCGGCACCGACATCTGGGGAGCGGGCATGTGGGGACGCAACGCCGAGGAACTGGTCCACCTCGTGTCTTTGGGCATGAAGCCGCTCGAGGCGATCCGGTCGGCAACCGCGATCGGACCTATGACACTTGGACCGCAAGCGCCCCGCTCGGGGTTCGTGGCAGCGGGCTACGACGCCGACCTGATCACGGTGGCCGGTGACCCCACTGCAGACATCTCGGTCCTCACCGACCCGACGCGTATCGAGAACGTGTGGAAGGCAGGCGTCCGCGTCAAGGGCGGATGACGGGGAAGTCCCGCGCCGTTCAGACGATGCGGCGGTCTGACGCCCAGCGAGTCAACTCGTAACGGTTCGAAAGCTGCAGCTTGCGCAGCACGGAAGAGACATGCGTCTCGACGGTCTTGATCGAAATCGATAGGCGGCGGGCGACCTGCTTGTAGGGATAACCCCGAGCGATGAGACGCAACACTTCTTTCTCCCGGGGCGTGAGCTGATCCAACTCGGGGTCGGCGGGTTGGGGCAGGCCATGGGCGAAGGCGTCGAGGACGAACCCGGCGAGACGGGGCGAGAACACGGCGTCGCCACCGTGGACCCGTTCGATCGCCTCGGCGAGTTCCTCGGACCCGATCGACTTCGTGACATAACCCCTGGCCCCGGCCCGAATCATGGCGATCACGTCCTCGGCAGCATCCGAGACGGAGAGCGCCAGGAACGTCACGTCGGGATGGGTCTCGGTCACGCTGTTGATGACGGCCAGGCCGCCGCCTCCGGGCATATGGACGTCGATCAGCACGACGTCGGGATTGGTTTCACGAATGTTTTCGATGGCGTCGTCGACGTCGGAGGCGGTGCCGACGATCTCGAAGCGGTCCGCCATGTCCTCGAACTCGGCTTTGACGCCGGAGAGGAACAGGGCGTGGTCGTCGACCAGGAACACACGGATCATCGGGACTCTCCTTCTTCCCCGTCGAGGGGGGCCCACACATGGACTTCTGTGCCTTCACCGGGGCGGGCGTCGATCTCGGCACCGCCTCCGGCTCGGGCCATCCTCCCCCGAATCGAGTCCTGGAGACCGCGTCGGTCGGGGGGCACCGTGTCCAGGTCGAAGCCTCGGCCCTGGTCGGCGACCCAGACGTCGACACGGCCGTCCTCGACTTCGGCGTACACGGAAACCTCGGAGGCGCCGGAATGCTTGGCGGCGTTGACCATCGCCTCGCCGGCTGCTGCAACCACTGCGCGGGTGACGTCGTCGAGCTCGGTGTCGCCGACAGTGACGACTTCGATGGGGATGGCGAAGTCGGTCTCGACCCGGCCGGCGGCTTCCTCCAGAGCAGCAGCGAACTTTTCACCGTTGGGGCCGGGCTGGGCACCGTAGAGCCAGGCCCTGAGCTCACGCTCCTGCTGGCGAGCCAGGGTGACGATCCGCTTGGGGTCGTCGGTGCGCTGCATCAGCGCCAGCGTCTGGAGCACCGAATCGTGGAGGTGGGCAGCCATTTCGGCCCTCTCCTCTTGGCGGATCCGTTCCCTGCGTTCGCTGCTCAGGGCCCGACCCAGGGAGACCAGCCAGGGACCGAACACCATGACGACCCCGGCGATCGTGATCAGCACCGCGAGGGTGACACCGCCCAGCGTCCGCAGTTGGGACAGGGCGCCGCCGAGAGCGACGAGTCCGGCGAGGAGCAGCACAGCCCCGAAGCCGATGCGGAGCTTGGACGGCCGAGCGGCTTGCGGATCCAAGAGGCGGCCCAGCCAGTCGAAGTCCGAGAGAACCGCCAAGCCGAACGCCAGGGTCGTGACGATGAGCATGGGGAGGTCGCCGGGCCACCATCCGACCGTTCGGAACAGAAACAGGATGCCCACGAACATCATGCCCAGGCCGACCTGGCGGCGGTTGTCGAGGAGTTGACCAGAACGCTCCTCCACCCGCTCGAAGGTCGCCATCCACAGCGCCACATAAGCGACGACGCCGAGCCCCCAGAGGAACGAAAGGACGACGAAGGCGGCCCGGACGTCGCCCGAGGGCACACCGAGACGGTTCGCGAGACCGCCCGCCACCCCGGCGATCACCCGGTCGGTGGCGTGACGGAACAGATCGAGTTCGCGACGGGGCGCGGCGACGGTGTTCATCTATCAGGTGATGTTGCCACCGTCTTGGGCTCGTCGACAATGGGTTGGCACCCTGAGTGAACCCCTGACCCTTAGGGTGTCCTCAGGGGAAACTCCCGATAGACGGCGGTGACCTGCATGTCCGACGATCGGAGCATGGAACCCAACACCACATCCATCGAAACGCCTCGGACGCCGCCGGCGAGCCGACGCGCTTTGGTGAGACCCGTGGCTGGCCGCATGTTCGGCGGTGTCGCCGCCGGACTAGCGAACTACCTCGGGATCTCCGTAGGGCTGATGAGGTTTGCGTTCGTCGTCGCTGCCATCTTGGGCGGCACGGGCGTAGCCCTCTACATCGCCGGCTGGCTCCTGATCCGAGACGAGACCGAAAGCGAATCGATCGCCCGGCGGCTCATCGCCAACATGGGCTCGGGCGCGTCCTGGTTGGGCGTCGTATTGCTCGTGCTCGGGTCGGTGATCGTGCTGGACGTGTTCACGATCTTCCCCAGCTCGCTGATCTGGTCCGTGGCTCTGATCGCCGTCGGATACCTGCTGTACCGGGGAGATCTGGGCGGTAGCAAGCCGCCGGCACCCGCCGGCGCGTCGGCTGCGTCGACCACGACAATCTCCGGCCCGGTCGGCGCGTCGCCCGTCGAGCAGTCGGGGCCCGGCGACGCCGAGCTGCCCCCTCCTCCGCCACCGGCCGGGCCGACGCCGGAAGAGCCGGCTCCGCTGGGACCGCCGCCTCCCGCCCAGCCTCCGTCGATCCTCGGACGGCTGACGATCGGCGTGGGCCTGCTGGCGCTGGGTGTGCTGGCGGTGCTCGACAACGTCACCCCGCTGATCGACCCTCGGCCCCGCCACTACATGGCCCTGGCCACCGTCGTCTTGGGCCTGGGGCTCTTGGTCGGTGCCTTCATCGGCCGGGCGCGGTGGATGATCCTCTTGGGGTTCTTCCTCGTCCCATCGCTGCTCGTGTCTCCGATCGCCGAGGTCGAATGGGATAGCGAACTGGTCCACCAGTTCGCGCCGACCGACCTGGCGAGCCTCCCCACGGAGTTCATCGGTGACGTCGGGAGCTACCAATTCGACCTCAGAGAGGCGGACTGGAACGGTCAGACGGTGACACTCGACATCGAACTCGCCGCCGGCGAGATCGTGATCGACGTGCCCGAAGGAGTGGCCGTCACCGGGACCGCCAGGGTCGACGTGGGTGCCCTCGAGGCTCCCAGCGGCGACAGCGCCGGAATCGGCGGCATAAGCCGGGATCTCGACATCCCCGGTGATCGGGGCACGCTGGACGTGGACCTCGACGTCGGTGCCGGTGTGATCGAGATCCGCCAGGGCCGGGTCGGGCCGATGGACTCTGAGGAGTCCTGGAACGTCGACTTCGGGCCTGGGGCGATCCGCCTCGAGGAAAGGAACCGCTGATGGAACGCCACAGATTCGACCCTCTCTCGTTCGCCTTTGGCCTGATCTATGCCGTGCTCGGGATCCTCTTCCTGATCCCGTTCACACCGGGCCAGTTGGTCGACTGGGTGACCGTGTCCCTGCGGTGGGTGTGGCCGGTGACGATCCTCGTGATCGGGGCCGCCATCCTCGTCCCGCTGTTACGTCCCCGGACCGACGGGACGACGGCCACCCAGGAAGACCTGTAGCCGAGAGATCCCGATGTGGAAAGGGGCCGCCCGATTCGGGCGGCCCCTTTCACATGTCTTGGTGCATCTCCTCGATGATCCTCTGCTTGAGCTCGTGGGATGCCTGACTGAGGGAGACGTGATACACGTGCGGGTTGACCAGGCGGCGCACACCGACGTCGAGGCGCTCCAGGTCAGCGACGCGACGCTGGCGGGCGGTCTCGATCGCTTCCCGTTCGTCGACCGGGGTCCAGGCGTCGACCTTCTCCAGCAGCGGCTCGCTGCCCGATACGTCGGATTCCGATAGGCGCCGCTCGACCCCCTCTTCGGTCGGGTGGAAGAGACGCAGCGGCGGAACGAGTTCCTCGCCGGACTGTGCCAAGACGTCGGCGGTGGCGAAGCCCCGAGAGTCGTAGATCCGGTGGACCTCCTTCCGACCGGGGTTGACGATCTTGGCAGGGGTGTCGGACAGCTTGATCGCCGGCTGCCACCCGGCTTCGCCGTCGATGGCGACGAGCTTGTAGACGCCGTCGAGGCTGGGGTCGCCTTCGCTGGTGGCGAGCTTCGTGCCGACCCCATACACGAGGCGACGGATCACCGTGTCGGCGTCGACGCCGTAGCGAGGAGCTTCGACGGCGATCTGGTTGAGGATCTGCCAGATCGTGATCTCGTCGAGACCGGAAGAGAGCACGATTCTCACGTCGTCGAAGCCTGCCTCGTCGAGCATCCGAGACGAGTGGACCGCCAGGTGGGCGAGGTCTCCCGAGTCGAGGCGGATGCCGACCGGCTTGTGGCCCTTGGCCCGCAGGTCCTCGAAGACCTTGATGGCGTTGGGCACTCCCGACTTGAGCGTGTCGATGGTGTCGACGAGGAGGATGCAATCGTCGGGGTAGACCTCGGCGTACGCCTGGAAGGCGCCGAGCTCCCCTTCCCCGAGGGCCATGAAGACTTGCACCATCGAGTGGGCGTGGGTGCCCTTGGGCGGGAAGCCGACGGCATGGGACAGGCCGACGTTGGACGTGAAGTCGGCGCCGCCGACGAGCGAGGCCCGTGAGGCGGCGTTGGTCCCCCGCTCCGGGCCCCGCCGCATCCCGAACTCGAGCACCGACCCGCCGCGGGCCGCCTCCACCACTCGCGACGCCTTGGTGGCGATGAGGGTCTGGAAGTTGATGTGGTTGAGGAGCGGCGTCTCGACGATCTGAGCCAGGGCGAGCGGCCCTTCCACCACGGTCAGGGGGACGTTGGGATGGACGACACGTCCTTCCGGTATCGCCTCGATGCGGAGCGCCGACAGGTCGCCCACCTCGGCGAGCCAGCCGAGGAAGTCGTCCCCGAATACCCGGGCGCCGGTGTCGGTCTTGTGGTCGGCGAGGTGCTCCAACGCGACATCGTCGAACCTCACCTCACGGAGCCACTGGCAGAACCAGGTCAGGCCAGCGCTGATGCAATAACCCGCCTGGTGCTGGCCATAGTCGGGGTAACGCCGGAAGAAGTGCTCGAAGCGAGCCTCCCTTTCGGCCAGGCCCATGCGGAAGTAGAGCTGGGCCATGCTCAGCTGGTACTGGTCGGTGAAGAGGATTCCCTCGGCGAGGTCGCGGCGCATGTCAACAGCGTAAGGTCGCTCGCCAGCTGAAGGTGCCGGCTGCCTACTCTGAGAATATGGAATTCGACGCGCGCACTGCCCTGGTCGTAGTCGACTGCCAGAACGACTTCGCCGACCCGAAAGGCTCCCTGTACGTGACAGGCGGCGAGGAAGTGGTGGCGACCGTCAATCGCTACATCGTCACCGCCATCGCCGCCGGCGCCCCGGTCGTGTACACGCAGGACTGGCACCCGGAGTCCACTCCTCATTTCGAGAAGGACGGGGGGATCTGGCCGGTGCACTGTGTGATGGACACATGGGGCGCCGACTTCCACCCGTGGCTGATCGTGGCGGGCCCGTCCATCAAGAAGGGGTCCAACGGTGAGGACGGATACTCCGGCTTCACGATGCGCGACCCCGAGACCGGCGAGGAGATGCCCACGGCACTCGACTCGACGCTCAAAGAGATGGGGGTGGAGCGGGTAGTGGTCGTCGGCCTGGCGCTCGACTACTGCGTGAAGGCGACGGCCCTCGATGCCCAGCGCCTCGGATACCGCACGCTGCTTCCGGTCGACGCCACCGCCGCGGTGGACCTCTCCCCCGGCGACGGCGACGCCGCGCTGGAGGAGGCCCGATCCGCTGGTGTCGAGATCGCCTGACGATCAGGCGGTCCAGCCGAGCAGCCGTTCGCCGAGCGACAGGTAGAGGAACCAGAACGCCGCGGCCAGGGGCGCGGCGGCGAGGACCCACCACGACCAGGTGCGCGTCAGCCTGGCGACGAGCCAGAGCCCGACGAGCCAGACCGCCCACAGGATGGCCAGCCACGGGAACGGCACCACCAG
>DASVDX010000026.1:0-3826 GCA_036380875.1 Acidimicrobiia bacterium | reverse complement strand
AGCGCCCGTAGCTGCGCTCCTTCGACCGAATAGAGCACCCTGCCTTCTGAATCGACGGCGAGGGAGCGGAACCCGATGTGGTCGGGGTCGTCCACCTGATGGACGGCTTCCCCGGTGGCAGTGTCGAATACGTAGAGCTCTCCGTCGTCGGATTCGGCTTCGACGGCCTCGGCGACGATGTACTGGCCGCCGAGGGCGCCGATCAGTGACGGGACGCCTCGCTCGCCTACGACGGCCCCGTGGTTGCGGATGGCTCTGCTATGGGGATCGATCTCGAGAAGAAGGTCACCCTCGTAGCCGTTGCCGTACTCGATGTCGCGACGAGTGCCCCAGTAGGTGAACGCCCAGATCGAACCGCAGTCGTCGAGGACCATTTGGCTGTGGATCTTTCCGTATCCCCAGGCTCCCGGCTGATGGTCGACGAGGGAGAGCACATCCATGACCCGGGTGAGCGTCCGCGACACGGGATCGTATTCATAGATGTAGGAGTTGCCGTCGGCGCCGAGGTGATCACCCAGCGCCGAGTAATGGAGCCCGGTTGGCGCCACGATTCCCTGTCCCCACTGCGACCACAGCCCTTCGGTGGGGCCGGGTAGCGGGTATTCGGCGGCGAACAGGCCGAGTCCGGCATCGTTGTCGAGCGGCTCCAGCGTCACTGACGCGTCCGATCTGAACGGGACGCCGTCGCTCGGTTCGCACGAGGCAGGGCGGCTCGACTGCGTTGCACCTGGTGCCGAAGTCGCGGTCGTGGATGGCGAAGTGTCTTCGCTCGGCTCTGTAGTCGACACCACCGTCGACGAATCGGCCGCTGTCTCCTCCGCCGCAGTCGAGTCGGCCACCATTCCGACTGTTGTCTCGACCGGAGCGGCGCCGCCTCCGGCGCATGCCGCGACCAGGAGAATCAGCGGGAAAAGAATCCTCGACCTCGCCGGCAAACGAACCGGACCGTGGTTCATGCAATGACCTCCCACACCCGCCCGACACCCTACCCGCACACCCGGGGTCTGTCACCAATGCAAATGACCCAATTACTGTGATCTGGGCAGGTCCTCACGGAGAGAAAAACTGAACCCCACCACACTCTTCGATCTCCTCGCCCGACCGGAGTTCCAGGCCGGGCTGGGTTGGGGGCTCGCCGGGGCCCTCCTTCTCTTCGTGCTGTCCCGTCGGTACCGCCCCGTCCCCTTACTGGGTGTGGTAGTCACCGCGGCCGCCCTGATCCCCTATCTGGGCGTGGAGGCGTTCGAACCCGGATTTCCCATCGGTATCGCGGCCACCGTCGTCGGCGGCGAGATCCTGGAAAGACGGGGGATGGTGGGCCTGCCTGTGCTCCTCGCCGGTATCGCCGCCGTCGTCTTCGACCCGATGTTCGTGGACACCGCATGGGTCGTGGCCGGGACCGTCGCCTTCATCGTGGTGGCGGGTTGGGGCCTTGCCCGCCTCGACGACGCTTTGGGTCACACCGGGGTGCCCGCTCTCATGATGGCCGGCTCGATTTTCGGCGTATGGGCTGCGGTCCCCGACACCGAGTTCGCCTCCATCCTGCTGGGGGCGATGGCGGCGACGGTGCTCACCGCATGGCCGCGCGCCTTGGCCGAGATCGGCCCCGGGGGAGCAGCCGGGGTGGCGACGATGATGGCGATCGCCATCGCCATGGGTGGCGAACAGCGGCCCGGATCCGTGGCGGGAGCATGGTTCACCGTCGGCGCCGCGATCCTGGTCCCGGTCGTCGTCAAGTTCTTGTCGACGTCATCGCGCGGTGCTTTCGCCCGGCGACGTTGGTGGATCTTCGGAATCCATGCCGTGTTGGTGCTGGTCACCTCGCGTGTCGCAGCCCACCAGGAGCTGCCGGAAATGGCCCTCGCCATCGCCATCCCAACGATGGTGGTGGGGCTTCTCGCCGTCTGGTGGTTGGCGACCGGTGACGGCCCCCGGGAGAAACCCAGGCCGTCAGTGGCGACGAGCGACCGCAGCCAGTAGCTCGACGAACCTCTGAGCGTTCTCGTCGGCGTCGAAGCGCTCAGCGAAGATCTCGAAGCTGCGCCGGCCGTATCGTTCCCGTCTCTCGGGGTCGGCGAGCAGCCCGCTGATCGCCTGGGCCAGACCGTCCTCGTCCCCGGGCGCGACCAGGTGGCCGTTGCCGCCGGCTTCGACGACCTCACGGAGGGCGGGGATGTCGGACACGACCACGGGCATACCGAGAGCCAACGCTTCGAGGAGCGCTCCACCCAACCCTTCGTACAGGGACGGGAAGACGAAGAGGTCGGCAGCAGCGACTATGTCGGTGACATCGGCTCGGTGCCCCAAGAGGGAGACGGCGGATTCGAGCCCCAACTGCGTGATCCGCTGCCGAATCGCTCCCGACATGTGGCCATCGCGTCCGACGATGTAGAGACGCGCATTCGGCCTGTCGGCGACGACTCGAGCGAAGGCCCCGACCAGGTGGATGTGGCCTTTCTGGTATTCCTGCCGACCCACCGTGACGACCATCTCTGTCGCCTCATCGATGGCCAGTCGCTGCCGGACTTGCCGTCGGCGCTGTGGGCTCCGCTCCCCGATCCGCCGGAGGTCCCTCCCGCGGTACACGACCGTGATCTTCTCCGGCGGTATCCCGAGTGTGGCGACCGTCGAGTCCTTGACCGCCTGGCTGACTGCATGGAAATGGTGGGTCCGGAACCTGCCCAACACCCTGTCTACCAGCCTGACGACTTGCAGCCGCCACTTCGAGACGTTGGGGTCGGCGAGCCGCGCCGGGTCGTATGCAGTGTTGGCGAGGTTGCACATCACGGGTACGGGGAGGCCGATCGTGGCTAGCCGACCCACCAGGTCGGCTTCGAACAGCGAGGTGTACACGAGGTCGGGGTCGATCTCGCCGACGAGGTGACGCAGCGACCGGATGCGCCCCCATCGCCCCTTTCCGCTGAGAAAACGCACCTCGGCACCGGCCTGCAGCGCCTCCTCTTCGAAGCCGACCTCGCGGCGGTAGAGACACGCCACCACGACGCGAATCCCGGATGCCGACAGTCGCGGGAGCAACTCGACCAGGGAGCGCTCCGCTCCGCCCGCCCCGAACGACTCGATCACGAAGAGATAGGTCACGAACACCCTTCATCGACGACCCGGCTCGGTCCCTGTACAGGGACCAATTTTCGGCCACCGTTATACTGCCCGCTCGGGGGTTGGGCGCCAGGGAACCTCCGGGTCCCACTTAGCCGAAGGACCAATATGCAGGCGATTCGCAGGGGCCGGATGGTCCACTCATCTTCGATACGGATTCTCGTGACCGCGGCCTTGATGGCAGCAGCGGCCGGACTGGCATGGATGTCGACAGCAGACGCCGACGCCGCCACCGTCGATCGAACTCTCCGATCAGGAACCTTCAGCGGCGGATTCAGAGTCCCGCCGAACGAGACGTGGCAATTCGATCCGAGCCGCAACGTGACGATCGAGTCGGGCGGCAACGTGATCGTTGAGGGGACCCTGATCATCCGGCCCGGGTCCGACGACATCCAACACGTCCTGCGCTTCACCGGAATCAACGAGTCCAGCTTCGTCGGTGGCGGGATGGACCCCGTCGCTTCCGACGTCGGCTTGTGGGTCGTCGGCAACGGCCGGATCATCATCGAGGGCGAGGAGAAGGTGGCCTGGGGCTACGACTACCGGCCCGAATGGCGAGGGGACGAGGTCATCGCCGCCCCCAACTCCCCCGGCGACTATGACGGGTTCCGCGCCGTCACCTCGACGCCCCCCGCCAACGCCCTGGGCTACAAGACCGAGCTCCTCAACCTCACTCGTAACGTGCGGATCGAGGGCACGCCCAACGGCT
>DASVDX010000025.1:0-3826 GCA_036380875.1 Acidimicrobiia bacterium | reverse complement strand
AGTACCGGAAGAACGGAGGTCCGGCGAGTCCCAGGTCCCGTTCGGCGATCCAGGCGAGCACTTCGGCCACCAATGCTGTCGCCTTCCCCCACTCGCTGAGGCTGGCTCGTACCGGGATGGCCACATAGGGCTGGGAGCGTCGGTTGGATATCTCCACCGTGGACGTTGTCTCTTCCGACATGTGATCTCCGACGTTCGCGCTCCGGCGCATTCATCGGTGCGGTGGTGGCCGCGACGATCGCAGGTCCCTTACGATCGGCGGATGCGGTTCGGGCTCTCGTTTCCCAACTTCGGAACCTACGCCGAACCCTCGTCCTTTCGACTGTGTGATTGCGGGCGCGCCCCGCTCGGCCGATGAGTAACAGGCACTGGAGAACGCCGGAGTGACGTGGCACCTGGGTGGGCCGTCGGAGCAACCCGAACCCCTCGAAAGCATCGCCGAATGGGTGTCGGCCGGCCCCCAGGCGCACGTCGCCTGATCATTCGCCGAGGGGCAGCGCCCGGACCAGGAACGCCGCCATCTGTCCGCGGGTGACGGGTTGGTCGGGGCAGAACCGGTCGGGGGCGCAGCCGCGGGTCACGCCGGATCGGGCGAGGGCGGCGATGTCGGTGGCGAAGGTGTGGCCTTTGGTGTCGGTGAAGGTGGTGTTGGCTGGTGGGAGGTGGAGGGCGCGGGCGAGGAAGGCGGCCATCTGTCCGCGGGTGACGGGTTGGTCGGGGCAGAACCGGTCGGGGGCGCAGCCCCGGGTGATCCCCGCCTTCGTCAGAACCGCGATCTCTGTCTCGAAGACGTGACCCGCGCTGTCCGTGAACCGCTGGCCGTTGGCGGTCGTCTCACGGTTTCGCGTCGTCGGCTCCGAGGCGTTCGACGAAGAGCCGGCGGCTTCCTGTGACGCAGCCTCCCGGGTTGGCCACCAGGCGGGGCGATCGGAGGTGAGGAACACCGAGTCGGCCGTGTTCCAGTACTGCTTTCCGTTCCGCCCGACGAGCGGACGCCCGGGGTTGAAATAGTCGTCGCCTCCGCAGTCGAGGAGACGCCGCCACACGTCGTCGCAGATGGCTTGCCCCGCCTTGCCGACGCACATGCGGTCGAAATGGTCCTCGCAATGAGCGTCGGCGGCGTTGGGCGCCACCGGCAGGACGGCACCGAAGGTGTGGATCAATTCGTGTGCCTCGGTGGCGTTCACGCGTCCATGGCATCCGGCATAGACGACGGCGATCTGGGTGAAGCGGTTGGCGACGTTGACCTTCGGGTCGGGGCGAGTGTCGACGGGCATCTCGCCATGACCGCAGTAGCCGGGCTTCTCGAGATCCGCCCACACGAGGAACCGCCTGGGAGTCGAAGTGGTACCGCCGAGGGCGTCGACGATCGAACTCCGGAATCGGCTCCACGATCCGTCGGGGCGTGCCCACTGTCGGAAACCGGCGCGGTCGACGACCACCTTCCGCACCTTCGGCAAGCAGCGGTCGGGTCCGACCTGCTCTTGTGCCCACCGTACGGCTCGGAACGAGCCGGGGGCGTGGATGTCGGCGGATTCGGCGAAGATGTGGTCGACCCATGCGGCGGTGGCGACCATCTCTTTCTCGGGGAGCTTCGCTTTGGGATCGGCCGTGACGAAGACGAACTCCACAAGGGGGGCGGTCGGGTCGCCGGCGTCGGGGAGGCACACGACCCGCGGGTCGGCGATCGCCGCGGTGTAGGCGGCATCCTCCCCCAGCAGGGAGAGCTCGTCGTCCTCGAACAGTGACTCGTGAGGAGGGACTTCAGAGGCAGCCTGTCCGGTAGCCGCCACAGGCAGGGCGAGCAACGCCGCGATGGAGGTCAGGGCGACTCGTAGACGGGCAGGCATGACCCCCTCTCCTGTCGGCCGCAGGCAGAGATCGATAAGGCGGTCAGCCCCGGTACTCCCAATGCCAGGACTCGTTGCTGATCGGATACCAGCCGAACCGGTGGGCGTTCTCCTGGAGCCAGTGCCACTCGGCGTCCCCGGGGCCGACCAAGGAGCCGTTGGTGACGTCGACGGCGAGGCCGTTGCCGTGCTCGCTCTTCCCCGGTGGGAGCACGTTGGCCTTCTTCTGGCCCGAGAGGAACGCCTGGTAGCCGGCCGCCTGCGCCTCGTAGCTGCGGTACATGTCGATCGCACGCAGGTCGATGCCCTCGGCGGCGGCGGCCGCCCGCATCTCCTCCCACGCCTTGGCGGCGGGAGCGAGCAAGTAGCCCTTACCGTTCCATGCCCCGGAAACCTCGACGAGGAGACCGGTGCCTTCCAGCCGCCCATTGCGGTTCCTCACGTCGTGCGCCTGGAGGAACCCTTCGAGGTCGGCAGAGTTCTTCGACGAGGTCGGCTTGGTAGCCGGGGTGACCGTCGGGCCGACGGGAGTCGCCACCTGCCGCTGCAGCATGGGGACGGAGGTGGGGGCCGGCTGGGCTTCCATTTCCCGCTTCAGATGCGCGGCGAAGTCGCCGCCCGGGGGAGCGGGCATGATGCGGTCGCGGATCTCGGCGACCCGGCTCATGGCCAGGGCGATGCTCTCCATCAGCGGGTCATGTCGGCCAGAGCGGGCCTCGGATAAGCGTCCTCGGCGGGAGTGCCGCCGAGGACGCTTCAGGAGATGGCGCGCAGGCGGCGAGAGCCAGCGTCGAGGCGGCTGCGCCAGGTGCTGTGGGTCGCCAGGTCTGCCAGGTACTGGGCCCGCATCTGATGCCCGGGAGCATTGGGCGCCACCTCGGGCACGCCTTGGTACAGGCCGGCCAGGTAGGCCCGGATGGCGTTGATCGCCTCGCTTCGGATCTGGGAAGTGCGAGCGACAGTCACGCCGAGATCGGCGGCGATGTCGGCGAGCATCTCCTCTCTGAGGTAGTAACGCTCGATGACCTCACGCTGGACCGGCGGCAGGTGTTGGATCGCCGTCTCCAGGGTGCCCATCAGTTCCTCGTCCTCGAGGCGCTCCTCCGGGAGGAGTTCGGTGTCGGTCTCCTCGATGCGATGGGCCAGCGACTCTCCTTCCTCGTCGGCTGCCCATTCGAGGGACAGGAGCGACGCCGACTGAGCCCGGGCTCGCAGCTCACGGATGCGGTCGGCGCTGCAGCCCACCATCTCCGCCAACTCCTCTTCAGTTGGAGTGGCGCCGTTGGCCCGCAGCGACGCCTCGGTCGCTTCCATCTCCCGCACCTGGCGTCGGACACGACGGGAGGCCCAGTCACGGGAACGGGTCGAGTCGATGATGGCTCCGCGGATCCGGATGGCGGCGTAGCGCGGGAACGGGATCCCCATCGCCGGATCGAACCGGCGGGACGCCTCGACGAGGCCGAGGACGCCGGCACTCCAGAGCTCACCCCGGTCGACGTGGCGGGGATAGCGAGCAGCCATCTGCTGAACCAATTGGCCAACGAGCTCGAGATTCTCGAGCACAAGGTCGTTGGCGCTCTCGCCCCCTCCTTTGTCGTGTGTCGAAACCATCGGGTGCTCCTGACTAGTTCTTTCGGAATGCAACGCCCCTGGTCATCGGCACGCGACCCATGTCTCCCTTAAGGGCTATTCGAGAAATAGTCCCTGCCGGACCACGCGAGATTTTTTTTTTCTTCGTTCCTCCTTAAACGGCTCCCGAGGTGGCCGACCGACATGCCAGCCGACACGGAAGTCGGTCAGCCGGAAGGTCCGGCGATGCGCCACACATACAAGGAGGTACGAATGCGCATCAACCAGAACATCATGGCGTTCAACGCCTATCGGAACATCCAGACGACCAACACCGCGTTGGGCAAGTCGCTGGAGAAGCTGTCCTCGGGCTACCGGATCAATCGGGCCGCCGACGACGCCGCCGG
>DASVDX010000024.1:0-8690 GCA_036380875.1 Acidimicrobiia bacterium | reverse complement strand
TCTGGATATCCCACCCATGGACCCGCGCGTCTCGGCGCCGCCCCTCATGTCGATCGACTACGCGGCCCAGAATTGGACGAGTCAGGTCCGGCACCGTCCTGGCGTGCGCAAGTGAGAGGATTCCGTCTGGCATCCTGGTTTCGCGCCGTCCGCGTCGATCCCAACGGCGCTCGGCGAGACGCCGGCTCTGAAACGAAAAAGCCCACCAGACCTCTGTGGGTCGATGGGCTTTGACCCGGGTGGGTCA
Organism: Acidimicrobiia bacterium; assembly: GCA_036380875.1. Lineage (GTDB taxonomy): Bacteria > Actinomycetota > Acidimicrobiia > Spongiisociales > ZC4RG35 > ZC4RG17. The sequence continues at coordinate 8,443 of DASVDX010000024.1, read as the reverse complement.
CATCCCACCCGCTGGTGTCGGAGAGAGGACTTGAACCTCCACGCCCTTAACGGGCACTAGGCCCTCAACCTAGCGCGTCTGCCTATTCCGCCACTCCGACAGGACTCTCGATTATACCGGTCCGGGTCCTCAGGCCAGAAGCAGCGTGAGGACGATCGTGGTGATCCCGAACAGGATCCCCGTGATGACCGTGATGCGGTTGAGGTTCCGCTCGGCCAGGGTGCTGCCGCCCAGATTCGACGTCGAGATGCCGCCACCGAACACATCGGACAGGCCACCGCCACGTCCGGAGTGGAGCAGGATCAGCACCACTACGGCGATGGACAGCAGGATGTGGATGACGGTGACGATGGCAGTGACGATCTGCATGGGCGAACAAAGGGGGGTTCGGGAACGGCCTCAGTGTAACAGACGGCGAGCCGGGCACTGATCGCTCATCGGTCCACCGCCTCCAGGATCTGTCCGACGACCACATCCAGTGGCTGGGAAGCGTCGATCTCGACATGCGCCCCTCGCCTCAACCTCGGCTCGACGTTCTCCTTGTCCGCCACGATGCGGGCGAACTCGGCCGGGTCCTTCCCGAACTCGTTGTTGGTTCGACGTTCGAGGCGCTGGCGCATCACATCGAGATCCGCGCTGAGCAGGATGACCTGGTCCAGGCGCGGGTAGAAGCGTCCCTGATTGGAGGCGCAACCCGACACGATCAGCAGGTCGCCTTCTTCCAGGTCGAGCAGTTCGGCGACTTCGTCTTCCCGCCACATCCACTCGACTTCGCCGCCTTCGGAGTCGTCGGCCCGCCGATACTCCGACCACTCCGGCCGGTCGAGGTCGACAGCTCGATAGCCGCGCTTGCGGAGTTCCTCGATCACCGTCGACTTCCCCACCCCGGACATCCCGGTGATGAGGACCCGCCTCACGACCTTCAGACGGAAGCTTGCTTCGCCACGGCTTCGGCCGCCCTCGCCGCTGCCTCCGGGTCGCCCAAGTAGCGCTTCGACACTGGCTGCAGGTTCTCGTCCAACTCATAGACGAGCGGGATGCCGGTGGGGATGTTCAGGTCGATGACCTCTTCCTCGGTGAGCCCGTCGAGGTGCTTCACCAGCGCCCGCAGGCTGTTGCCGTGGGCCACTATCAGGGGCCGGCGGCCGGCGAGCAGGTCCGGCACGATGAAGTCGTACCAGTAGGGCAACATCCGCTCGACGACGTCGGACAGAGCCTCTGTGGCGGGAAGCAGGTCGGGCGGGAGGTGGGCGTACCGCTCGTCGTGGCGGGGGTGGCGCTCGTCGTCGGGGTCGAGCGGCGGAGGCGGGGTACTGTAGCTGCGCCGCCAGATCAGCACCTGCTCCTCGCCGTGTTTCTCCGCGGTCTCCTTCTTGTTGAGGCCCTGGAGGGCGCCGTAGTGCCGCTCGTTGAGGCGCCAGTGGCGACGGACAGGGATCCAATGGAGACCCATCTCCCGCAGCGCGATCTCAGCGGTGTGGATGGCCCGCAGCAGCAGCGAGGTGTGGAGCACGCCGAATCTGTATCCCTCCTCGGCCATCAATTGGCCGGCTCGGCGAGCCTCCTCGATCCCCTCGTCGGTGAGGGGGACATCGGTCCAGCCGGTGAACAGGTTCTCGAGGTTCCACGTCGACTGACCGTGCCTGAGCAACACCAGTTCCATGACCACGACCTTAAACCTCCACGTGCACGGACAGTTCCTGCCATCCGTCGATGGCGTATCCGTCGCGATTGGGGGTCGTGTGGCGGGGCTGAGTCGCCACCCCGGTGCGACACCGCGCCGCCACCCACTTCGTCCCCGCCGGCAGGGTCGCCTGGAACCGGCGCCAGGCGAACCGATCCCGCTCGGGCTCCAGCGTCGCGTTTTGCCAGTTCTCGCCGTTGGTGGTCACCTCGACCGCTTCGATCGGGTCGCCTCCACTGAATGCCACCCCCTCGACAGTCACTCCCTCCGGGGCGCTGCGCACCTCGAGGATGTGGCTCACGGGGCCCATCGCCCACACGGGACGGTGCTCGGGGCCCGGCTCTTCGCCGGGCGGCACGAGCCGATAGCGCACTCGCTGGATCTCGGCGTCGGTCTCCTCGTCGGTGAAGGCGATGCGCCGCACCCACTTCACGCTGTTGACAGCGAAGTAGCCGGGCATGACGAACCGGATCGGGCCGCCGTGGATCTCGGGAATCGGCTCGCCATTCATCCGATCCGCGAGCAGACCGTCGGCCAGGGCGGCGTGGGAGGGAACCGACCGCTCCACCCGGCTGGGATCGTCGGCGGGAGCGTCACCTCCCAGCACGGTCACGTAGGCGAAATCGCGTTCGGGACCCCCATAGGCAGCGACGAGATCGGCCAGGAGGACACCCGACCACTCCACGCAAGCCATTCCGCCCCGATCCCACTGCACGCCCGGCACGGGCTCGGGGAGACGGCGACGCCCGTTGCCGGCGCACTGCAACACCATCGTCACCTCGTGGCGGGGCAGCGAGCCGAAGATCTCGTCGAGCGTGAGCTGGGCGGGCGTTCCCGTGCCCACGAGCTCCACCGTCCACGGCTCGCTGGGAACGGCGGGCACGTCGAGGTTGTTGCGGATGTAGATGGCTTCCCGGGGTGTCGGATCCGCCGTCAACCCCTCAGGAAGGGTCTCCACCGTCAACGGCTCACTACCCAGCACCGTGGTCACGGCGGGGTCCTTCGAGGTCAATGCTTGGCTCTCCACTCGTCCTCCAACATGGCGTACACGATTTCGTCGGTCCATTCCCCCTTCACGTACTCATTCTCCACGAAGTGGGCCTCCTGCCGCATACCCAGACGCTCCATCACGGCCACCGAGGCGTCGTTGCGGCCGTCGCACCGGGCCACGACACGATGGAGGCGGAGCCCGTCGAACGCCAGACGCAGCATCGCCCGGGCCGCCTCGGTGGCGTAGCCGTGGCCCCGATGGTCGGGATGGAAGATCCAGCCCACCTCCCCCTGACGGTGTTTCGCCGACACGTGCTGCAGGAGAACCTCGCCCACCAGCACGCCGTCTGCCTCCACGGCCAGCACGATGGCATCACCCTCGTTCTCGATGGCGACCTTCTCGATGCGTTTGCCGAGCATCTCCTCGGCTCCGGGACGGTCCTGGACCTCGTAGTAGAGGTATCGGACGACATCGGGCCGGGAGAAGAGATCCGCCACGAAGTCGAGGTCGTCGGGCTGCCACGGACGCAGCGTCAGGCGGTCCGTGCGGATCGGGTAAACGGGCCGGAAGCTCGCCAACGGGTCAGATCCAGTAGCGAACCACGGCAGCGAAGGTGTCCGGATCGAGCGACGCTCCACCCACCAACGCCCCGTCGATGTGACGTTTCGCCATCATCGCCTTGATGTTCCCGGGGTTCACCGACCCGCCGTAGAGGATGCGCACCGACTCGGCGGCGTCGCTTCCGGCCAACTCGCCGATCTGGTTGCGGATGGTCTCGCACATCTCCCCGGCGTCGTCGGGTGTGGCGTTGCGGCCGGTGCCGATCGCCCACACGGGCTCGTAGGCGATGGCGATACCGCCCACCTGCTCGGAGTCGATCCCGGAGAGGGCGCCCCGCAGCTGGGTGACGACGACTTCCGTGGCGCGCCCTTCTTCCCGCTGGTCCAGGGTCTCCCCAACGCACACGATTGGCGTCATGCCGTGGCGGAGAACCGCACGGATCTTCTTGTTGACCATTTCGTCCGTCTCGGCGAAATGCTGACGGCGCTCGGAATGCCCGACGATGACGTACGACACCGACAGCTTGGCCAGCATCGGGGCCGACACCTCGCCGGTGTAGGCGCCTTCGTCCTCCCAGAAGACGTTCTGGGCGCCGAGCCCGATCTGCATCCTGTCGGTCTCTATGACCGTCTGGGCGGAGCGAAGGGCGGTGAACGGTGGGGCCACCGCCACCTCGACCCGGTCGTAGACGTCAGGGTCGAGGCGATAGTGGAGCTTCTGGATCATCTGGATGGCCTCCAGATGATTCGAGTTCATCTTCCAGTTGCCGCAGATCAGCTCTCGCCGGTCGCTCACGAAACCCACCTCTCCAGCACCGCCACACCGGGCAGTTCCTTGCCTTCCAACAGCTCGAGCCCGGCGCCGCCCCCGGTCGACAGATGCGACACCTCGTTCTCCATGCCGAGCATCCGCAGCGCCGCGGCGGAGTCCCCGCCGCCGACGGCTGTGAACCCGTTGCATTCGGCCATCGCCCGGGCGACGGCTTCGGTGCCGGCGCGGAAAGCGTCCCACTCGAACACGCCCATGGGCCCGTTCCAGAACACCGACTGGGCGCCGCGGACGACCGAGGCGAACGCTTCTGCGGTTTCGGGACCGATGTCGAGTCCCATCATCCCCGCGGGGATCCCGTCGGCGGCCACGACACGGTGAGCGGCGTCCTCGGCGAAGGCGTCGGCGACGACCACGTCGGTGGGTAGCTGAATACGGTCGCCGTGCGGCCCATCCAACAGTGCTCTCACCGAATCGACCTGGTCCTCTTCCACGAGGCTCGCGCCGACTTCGTACCCGCGGGCGGCCAGCAGGGTGAAGCACATCCCGCCGCCGACGAGCATCGTGTCGACCTTCGGGAGCAGGTTCGCGATGACACCCAGCTTGTCCGAGACCTTCGCCCCGCCCAAGACGACCACGTACGGACGCTCCGGGGCCCCGAGGAACCGGCCGAGAGACTCCAACTCGGCAACGAGCAGCGGACCGGCAGCCGACCGGATCCGTTCCGCCACACCGACCGTCGAGGCGTGCGCACGGTGCACGGAGCCGAAGGCGTCCTGGACGAAGACGTCGGCGAGACCCGCCAGATCGTCGGCCAGATCCGGGTCGTTCTTGGTCTCCCCCGCCTCGAAGCGCGTGTTCTCGAGGAGCAGGACATCGCCGGGGCGGGCCTCGGACACGGCCCGTTGCACTTCGTCGCCGACGACGGCGCCGAGGGGGCGCACCTCGAAACCGGCGATCTCGCTCATCCGGGCCGCCACCGGTGCCATGGAGAAGGCGGGGTCTACGCCTTTCGGGCGCCCGAGATGGCTGCAGACGACAGTCACGGCTCCGGCGTCGCGGAGCCTCTGGATGGTCGGAAGCGCCATTCGGATCCGGAAGTCGTCACCGACTTTCCCGTCCTCGAGCGGGACGTTCAGATCGGAGCGCACCAAAACGGTGCGTTCGGACACGTTGAGGTCATCGAGGGTGAGGTATCTGGGCATCGCTTCGCTCATTGTGGCATCGCAACCAACGCTGATCGGTCGAGCAATGCCGCGCCAGGGTCGTTGGACCCGAGACGGTCAGGGCAGGAGGCTCTCCAGCACCTGGGCCAAGGCGAACGGATCGTGGGCCGGCCACTCGGCCGTCGGGTCCGCCACGTCGGCACGCACGACGCCCCACGAGCCGACGAGTGGGCCGTCGAGGTCGATCCGAGAGTGCCCCTCGGGCACGTCGAGCGGGCCGTCGTGCACCACCACCGTGCCCGGCCCTTCGATTCCACCCAACCGGGCGAGGGCTTCGACATGGCCCGGCCCGTCGAGCGACCATGTTTCCCCGTCCTGGGTGATCAGGTTGCAGACGAAAACTCGCTGTGCCGACGACGCCATCACCACCTCTGCCAAGTCGGGGACGAGGAGCGTGGCGATGATCGAAGTGAACAGCGACCCGGGCCCGATGACGATCTGGTCGGCGGACGCCACCGCCTCCAGCGCCCGCAGGTTGGGGCTGACGTCGGGGGGGTCGAGGCTGATCTTTTCGATCACGCCCCGGGTCTTCGTGATCCGACTCTGCCCCTCGACGGGCACCCCGTCGATGATCGCCCGCAGGCTCACCGGCTCCGTCGTGGCCGGAATCACCTCCCCCACCGCTCCCAACATGCGGCCGGCGGCCTGAACCGCCGCCTCGAAGTCGCCGAACAGGTCGGTCAGTGCCGAGAGCATCAGGTTGCCGAGCGAATGGTCCTGCACATCGCCCGAGGTGAAGCGGTAGGCGAAGAGCTCGGAGACCAGGCTCGGCTCGGGTGTCAGGGCGAGCAAGCAGCGGCGGATATCGCCGGGAGCAGGTATCCGCATTCCCTCGATGAGGCGACCCGACGAGCCTCCGTCGTCTGCGACGGACACGATGGCCGTCACCTTCCCGGCGTAGAGCTGCACCGCCTCGAGGGCGGCGGCGAGGCCGTGCCCTCCCCCGATCGCCACGACGGACGGACCGTCGGGTGCGAGGAGCAACGGTTCCATCGCCGTCGCGGTCTGGACGTCGGGCGATACCGCGGTCCCCAAGAGGCCTCCGTGGCCTTCAGTCATCTCTCCACGTCCCGGTGACGTACGGCGGCCCGGACTCCTCTCTTCTCCAGGCGCCGGCCGATCTCCTCGGCGATAGCCACGGAGCGATGGTGGCCTCCGGTGCATCCGATGGCGATCGACACGTAAGACTTGCCTTCGGCTTCGTACCGAGGGAGCAGGAAGGCGATGAGTTCCTCCACCCGGTCCACGAACTCGGCGGCATCGGGATTGGTGAGGACGTAGTCGGCGACGGCGGGGTCGGTTCCGCGGAGCGGCTTCAGCTCGGGCACCCAGTGCGGGTTGGGGAGGAACCGCACGTCGAACACGAGGTCGGCGTCCCGGGGGGTGCCGTGTTTGAAGCCGAACGATCGGATGGAGACGCGCAGAGGACGCTGCATCTCCTCGGGAGAGAACTCATTGATGATCCGGTCACGCAGCTGGTGGACGTTCAGGTCGCTGGTGTCGATGACGACGTCGGCCGCCTCCCGCAGGGGGTCCAGCATCTTCCGCTCCTCGGCGATCGCCTCGTCGATGGTCGGCGCCTCGAGCGGATGCGGCCGGCGGTTCTCCTCGTATCGCCTGATGATCACGTTGTCGTCGGCGTCGAGGAACAGGACAGCGGTCTTGATGCCCTGCTGGTCGAGCTGCTGTATGACTTCTTGGAGCCGCTCCACGGCGTCTCCGCCACGCGAGTCGACGACCACCGCCAACCGGACATTGCGCTCGGCCAGCCCGTGGAAATCGGCTACCTGGCTGAGCAGCTCCGGCGGAAGGTTGTCGATGACGTGGTAGCCGTTGTCCTCCAGGACGTCGGCAGCCGACGACTTGCCGGCACCCGACATCCCGGTCACGATCAGGACATGGGGGTGGCCGTTTTCGGCGTTCTCCAGAGAGTGGGGCATATCCCGACAGGCTACCCGCCGCCCTCTGCTCTCAGCCCTGGCCGATGGCTCGCCCCGGCCGTTCAATCGGTCAGACCCGCTCGGACCAGGAACGCAGCCATCTGACCGCGGGTCACCGGCTCGTCAGGACAGAACCTCCCCGCACCACAGCCGCGGGTGATCCCGGCGCCAGCCAACGCCGCCACATCGGCCTCGAACACGTGGCCCCTCGTGTCAGAGAACGTCGCCTCAGCACCCGCCAGCCCCAGCGCACGCACCAGGAACGCAGCCATCTGACCGCGGGTGACCGGCGCCTCCGGGCAGAAGCGGTCGTTCTTCGGTGGGTTGCATCCCTTCGTGATGCCCGACTCGGCCAAGGTGGCGATGTCGGAGGCGAATACGTTGCCCACGGTGTCGTAGAAGCTCACCTGCTCTGTCGTCTTGTCTGTACCCCTGCTCGCCTCACCGGTGTCGGTTCCGGTCCGGCTGCCACCTGAACTTGAGTCGGTGATCTCGGGATCGGCGGGGTCGTCGTCGGGGTCCTCGAACGTTTGCCCTGAGCCGCGGGCCAGAAAGCGCGAGTTGTAGGTGTTCCAATGGGTGGCGAGGTATGAGCCGGGTGCGGGGCTCGGGTTGAAGTAGTCGTCGCCGTTGCAGTCCAACAACTGATCCCATTCTCCGCCACACACCTGGCGCATCTCTGAATGGGCCGAATCCTCGTAGCACATGATGTCGAACTCGTCGGTGCAGTGGCCGTGTCCGGTCGAGTTCGGGGCGGCGGCATCCACGGCACCGAGCATGTGGAACAGCTCGTGGGTCTCGGCGTAGTTCCAGCACTTGCGCGAGATGTACGCATGGCCGTAGTACGTGTTGTTCCAGTTGCCCTGGTCCGGGCTGTTGTCGAGCCAGCGGCTTCCCATCCCGCAGGTCGGTGAGAACGTGTCGGCGAAGAGCAGGTACTTGCGGTCCTTGTTGACGTATCCCTTGCGGCGGATCCACTCGAACGTGTCCTTGTAGTCCGGCAGCACGTCGTCGGGCACCACCAGCCGGGTGATCTTCGGATAGCAATTGGCGTCGTGGACGAAGCGTGGGGTGACCACCGGGCCGCCGTGGCGGTGAGATGACTCCTCGACGATGGACGCGACAGCGCCGATGGCACGGCGGATCTCCGTCACCGGGGTGGGCCGGATGTCGTCGTCGGCAACCAAATGGAACACCTCGATGCGTGGCCCCGACACACCGTCCCCGAAACAGACGACTTTCTCCCGGGCAGAAGCCAACTCCAGGGCCTGCG
>DASVDX010000023.1:0-7225 GCA_036380875.1 Acidimicrobiia bacterium | reverse complement strand
ACTCTGAACGTCGTCACAATGGCCGTTTTCTCGGTCGACTGGCGCCAAGTTGTCGACGCGATGCGCTGGGCATCTGACTCTTGGCTTCCTTACGTCGGCAATGTGGGAATCTCCGGGGGGCTGAGTGCCCTGGGCGTTCCTGCATCGGTTGCGGGCTTGCTTCCTCCCGTAGCGGCCATCATCTCGATCGCCCTGCTCTGGAGACGAACGCGTAGCTTGGAATCGGTTCTTGCAGCAGCAGTCGTAGTCTCCGTCGTAGCGTCCCCGTTGTCCTGGGGTCATTACCAGGTCGCTCTGTTTCCCGTGGCCGCCTGGCTATGGAGCGTGACCCAAAGTCGCTGGTGCAAGGGGTCGTTGATCGTTTGGGCCGCGCTATGGGGTGTCATTCATCCGTTCGCGGCGGACGTCCTGCCAGGGACCCTCTATCAGGGTGTGTACGTAGGAGGGACGCTGATTGCTGGTGTTGCCCTGTTTTCCGCCATCACTCGACTGGGGTTCGCGGACCCAATCCCCGCTGCGAATCCTGCATGAAGTACCTGCCTTCGATCACCAGTCCCTCTGACCCCCCTTCGGGACTCGCAAGGGGCCTTTCGTGGTTCGCGGTCGTCGCAATGGTGCTGGCTGTTGGGGCATTGATCGACGGGGGATGGTTCCTCGAGGACAGCGTCATTCATGAGACCAGCATCCAGCCCGAGAAGGACATCGAGCAGGAATGGGTGGCACAGCGTGCTCTCCTTGTTGGAGCCGACATGGGTTCTACCCGCGCAGAAATGGCTCGTGCGATCGGCCATCGTCCCGTGTTCGAGAAGCTCCACCCGCGGCTCCCAGGCGGCTTGCTCGTGAATGCGTGGGTTGCGGTATTCCCTCGGGGATGGGTATCCGCCACAGCCCTGGTTGCCTTGGCGGTCGGAGTCGCATGGATGTTCGATCTCTCAGAGCGGCTGTCCAGGCGACGAATCCCACTGGTGATAGTTGCTCTTTACCTCACTTCGCATCCCTTCGTGACGCTGATCGATCACCGCGCCACGGTTTGGGTCTCTGCCCTACTCGTATTCGGAGGCTGGCTGGCGCTGCGGCGTAACGACTTCTGGGGTGGGGCACTCCTTGCCCTCGCCGCTGCGTTACGTCCATGGGCAGGGCTTTGCATTCTGTACCTAGTGCTGCGCAGGCGGTGGAGGGCGGCGGCGGTAGCCGGCGGCGGCTTCATTCTGCTCAATCTGGTGGCTTTAGCGCTCCCCAACATTTCGATCGTGGGAAGCATTGCTTCCTTGAGTACGCCCACCGAGATGCTGACACATACGGACAACGAATCTCTCGTGGGCGGGTTGGCCCTGGCGGGGTTGCCCATGGGTGTGGCGTTGGGTGCGGCTGCCGTGCTCATATTGGCGTGTCTGGCTTGGAGCCTTCGCCTGAGTTTCGACCGTGGCTTCGGGGTCGTGCTCGCTGTGGCCACTCTGGCGGCGCCGACGGTGTGGGGACATTACTGGGTGGTGCTTGTACCTCTCGTTTCGGGTCATCCACTGGGCGGCTTGGCGCTAGCGACCATCTGGTATCTAGGGCACATGGGCCCAGGTGCCACTCACCTGGCGGGCGCCCTGGGCGCGATATTCGCGGCCCTGATGTGGGCTCGCTACAGCCGTGTAGACGACAGAGCCGCGGATTCCGTTGCGGCGTCCGTGTAGCGCTACAGAACCCGTCTTGCGGGACCGATGACGGATTAGTGATTTCGAGACGGTTCGGTAACTCGGTTGCTGTGGCGTTTTGCCTGATGGCTGGGGTTGTCTTCGCCGAGTTCAACAAAGACGCCGTCGCCACTGCACACCTCGTCAGACCGCTACTCGTGTGTGCCCTCTTGGCGGTCGTCGTCGGTGCTGTCTGTCAGATGGCGGGCCGCTACGCCGTCCCGGTAGCCGCAGGTGCCGGGTTGCTGATCGCCAAAGCCGATCTCGTCTCAGTACTTCTGGTGTCCATCCTGGCTGTCGTGATCCTCATCTTGCGGATCGCTCGAAAAGACGTCGATCTGTCGAAGCCGCTGACAGCTTTGACCGTTGTCTTCTTGGTCTCCGGTGTCGCTCTGGCGGTGCCACACATCAGAGTGGATGTCGAACCCCCACCACCCCCGCCCGATAGACCCACCTACCTGATCCTGGTGGATGGGTATCCGAGGGTCGACACCTTGGCTCAGTTTGGAATAGACAACACCGACTTCATCTCGGCCCTTGAGCAGAGGGGATTCGACCACTATCCGGACGCCCGCACAGACTACGGCTGGACCCATCTCACGCTCGCCCAGGTCCTCGGAAGCACCATCAATTACGAAGACGACTGGGGGAGCGCTGCCGATCGCCGCCGTGTCTGGGAGTGGCTGAGACTTCCTGAGGGGTTCGTGGTCGTTGGTTCGTCGTCAAGTCATACGGTGATTGCCGACGCAAAAGACATTGGACCTGGTGGCATCACCGGTTTCGACGTGGCTGTTCTGAGCCGATCCGCCTTCGCTCCTCTCGTTGGGGACCTAGTGATGGATGGGCTGCGGCGGCGGCTAGAAGGCTCGCTCGAAGCGTTGGCCACCACAGACGAGGAGCTCGTTTTTGCCCACTTGGCAGCGCCACACCTGCCATTCCTTTATACCGACGAAGGCAAACCCGCTCCAGCGCCGAAATGCTGGCCCAGGTGTCAGCTTTTCGACATCGTTATTGAACGGGTAGGCCTGGCTACCGACGACTGGGTCGACGGTATGACTGCATCGTTGAATCATCTAAATCCCCGCCTCCTCGAAGCAGTCGACTCGATTCTCGAGCGGAAACCCGAAGCCACGATCGTGCTCTTCTCCGACCACGGCGCGCGGTATTCCCTGGCGGATCCGGACGAGTGGCATCGCAGTTTCCTGGCTGCCCGAACCCCTGAGCACCCAGCGTTGTTTGCCGACCGGCCTACTCCTGCAGGCCTGCTGGAGCGATTGCCCTAGGTGGCTTCGAAGACGGGGACGACCCATTGGTCAGGGAGGACGTGGAACCAATCGGTCCCTGTCACGTCCGCGGCAATCGAACATGCGTTCTCCCCGGAGGTGAACTACACTCGCGTCGTTCACTAGCCAGGCGGAGTCTCAGTGTCGACAGACACGATCCTCATCCGGGGGGCCAGGGAACACAACCTCAAGAACCTCACTGTCGAGCTTCCCCGGAACAAGCTCATCGTCTTCACCGGACTGTCCGGCTCGGGCAAGTCCTCGCTCGCGTTCGACACGATCTACGCCGAGGGCCAGCGCCGCTACGTCGAGTCGCTGTCGGCGTACGCCCGCCAGTTCCTCGGGCAGATGGACAAGCCCGACGTCGACTTCATCGAGGGCCTGTCGCCGGCGATCTCAATCGATCAGAAGACTGCTTCTCGCAACCCGCGGTCGACGGTCGGCACCGTCACCGAGATCTGGGACTACCTGCGGTTGCTGTACGCCCGTATCGGAGTGCCGCACTGTCCCAACCACGGCATCGAGGTCCGGCGGCAGACGCCACAGCAGATCGTCGACCAGATCCTCGAGCTGCCCGAAGGGACCCGGTTCCAGGTGCTCGCCCCGGTGGTGCGTGGTCGCAAGGGTGAATACGAGGGCCTTCTCAAGGACCTGGCCAACCAGGGCTTCGCCCGGGCCCGCATCGACGGCGAGGTACGGGACCTCACCGAGGAGATCCGACTCGACCGCTACTACCAGCACACCATCGAAGTGGTTGTGGACCGCCTGGTCCGCAAGGAAGGCATCGAACAGCGCCTCACCCAGTCTCTCGAGACCGCCCTGGGCCTGACCGGCGGGGTGGTGGACATCGACGTCGTCGACGGGTCCACTCTCACCTTCTCCCAGTCGCTCGCCTGCCCAGAGGGCGACTTCTCGTTCGAGGAGCTCCAGCCCCGCAACTTCAGCTTCAACAGCCCCTACGGCGCCTGCCCCACCTGCTCGGGCATCGGCACCCGCTTCCAGGTGGACCCCGCCCGGGTGGTGCCCGACCCCGACCTGTCGCTGGCTGAGGGGGCGATCCCGATGTGGGCGTCCAACCGGATGCGCTACTACCACCGGTTGCTGCGGGCGCTCGCCGACCACCTCGGCTTCGACATCGACACCCCGTGGAAGGACCTGCCGAAGAAGATCCAGAACGTGGTGCTGTACGGGTTGGGCGACGAGAAGATCACCGTCTCCTACCGCAACCGCTTCGGCCGCCAGCGGCGCTGGCAGGCCACATACGAGGGCGCCATCCCGTTCCTCAACCGCCGCCACGAGTCGGCCGAGTCCGACGGGGCGCGGGAGTACTACCAGGAGTACATGGCCGAGGTCCCCTGCGACGACTGCGGCGGGGCCCGCCTCAACCCGATAGCCCGGGCGGTGACCATCGCCGGGAAAGCCATCCACGAGGTGGCCGACATGTCCCTCGGCGAGTCGCACGCCTTCTTCGACGACCTGCAGCTCTCGGAGAGGGACGCCGCCATCGCCGAGCGGGTGCTGAAGGAGGTGAAGGCCCGGCTCCGTTTCCTCCTCGACGTGGGCCTCGACTACCTGACCCTGTCCCGGTCGGCCGCCACCCTGGCCGGCGGGGAGGCCCAGCGCATCCGCCTCGCCACCCAGATCGGATCCGGCCTCGTGGGGGTGCTGTACATCCTCGACGAGCCTTCGATCGGCCTCCACCAGCGCGACAACCAGCGCCTCATCGAGACCCTGATCCGGCTCCGCGACCTCGGCAACACCCTGATCGTGGTGGAGCACGACGAGGACACCATCCGGGTGGCCGATCACATCGTCGACATCGGTCCCGGCGCGGGGGAGCACGGCGGCCGGATCGTCGCCTCGGGGACCCTCGAGGACATCATCGCCGCTCCCGACTCGATCACCGGCGACTACCTGGCAGGCCGCCGCTCCATCCCGGTGCCGTCCGTGCGCAGGGAAGGCAACGGCAAGAAGATCGTCGTGCGGGGCGCAGCCGAGAACAACCTCGCCGGCATCGACGTCGAGTTCCCGCTCGGCAAGTTCATCTGCGTCACCGGCGTGTCCGGCTCGGGCAAGTCGACCCTGGTGGAGGACATCCTGTGGAAGGCGCTGGCCGCCCGGGTCAACCGGGCCCGGACCGTGCCGGGGAAGCACCGCAAGGTCGAGGGTGCCGAAGCGATCGACAAGGTCATCGACATCGACCAGTCGCCCATCGGGCGCACCCCCCGCTCCAACCCCGCCACCTACACGGGTGTGTTCGACCACATCCGCACCCTGTTCGCCTCCACCCCCGAGGCCCGGGCCAGGGGAGACAAGCCGGGGCGGTTCTCGTTCAACGTCAAGGGCGGCCGCTGCGAGGCGTGCGCCGGCGACGGGACGATCAAGATCGAGATGCACTTCCTGCCCGACGTGTACGTGCCGTGCGAGGTGTGCGGCGGGAAGCGCTACAACCGGGAGACTCTCGAGATCACGTGGCGGGGCCTCAACATCTCCGACGTGCTCGACATGTCGGTCGACGAGGCGCTCACGTTCTTCGAGAACCAGCCGAAGATCGTCCGCATCCTCCAGACTCTCCACGACGTCGGCCTCACCTACATCCGCTTGGGCCAGCCCGCCACGACGTTGTCGGGCGGCGAGGCGCAGCGGATCAAGTTGGCCTCGGAGCTGGGGCGGCGGTCGACCGGAACCACCTTCTACATCCTCGACGAGCCCACCACCGGCCTCCACTTCGAGGACATCCGCCGCCTGCTCCAGGTGCTGCAGCGGCTGGTGGACGCCGGCAACACCGTGGTGGTGATCGAACACAACCTCGATGTGATCAAGTCGGCCGACCACATCATCGACCTCGGCCCGGAGGGAGGCAGCGGGGGCGGCCGCATCGTCGCCCAGGGCACGCCGGAGGAAGTGGCCGAGGTGGGGGAGTCGTATACCGGGAAGTTCCTCAGGGAAATGCTTCGCTGACCGCAGCGCGGCGGTTGCTGCGGAGGTGGACGACGCCCATCGCCGTCAATGTGAGTATGGGCGCCAGGGTCCGTACCGCGTTGTTGCCCACCGACCAGACCAGCTCAGAGGCCACCAGCCCGACGGCCACCCAGCTCCAGGTGAGCCATCGCCAGAGGACCGGCGCCTTCCACAGGAGGGGAACCGACACGACGAGGGCGACCAGGGTGAGCACCGCCCAGGCGATGTCGTCTGCGCCGACGATCGACCAGCGAGCGACTCCGGCGATGATCCCGGCCCCAGGCGCAACCACGTTGCCCGAGGCGTCGAATGGGTTCCCTATCGCCCAACCCACGTAGGCCATCCAGGCGAGCAAGGAGGCGCCTGGCACGAGAACCGTGGCCGCCGCGCTCTTTCGTTCATCGAGGGACCACCAGGTGTAGCCGGCCAGGCCGGCGGCGAACGCCAGGGCGGGCTCTTTGGCGAGGCCGGCAAGCGCCAGACACACGACGGCGAGTGTCTCCTTTCGGGCGAGGAGGGCAGACACGGCAGCCAGGCCGAGGGCGAGCGCGAGGTTGTCGGCCGTCAGGAGCCGGGCGGACATCCACACTCCGGGGTTGAGAGCCACCGCCAGGGCGACGGCTGGATTGATTCCTAGTCGTAGGGCTATATCGGCTGCGGCGGCGGTCGCAACGCCCACGGAGAGCGCCGACACGACGATCATTCCCCACAGCAGCGCCTCGCCGTCGAGCAGCCCACCCAAGCTGGCTACGACCGGGAAGAGGATTCGGCGATAGCGGTAGCTGGGGGACTCCGCCGCCACCATCTGGTCGGGGACGAACCGGCCCAGGGGATCGAGGCCGATGGCGTAGAACAACTGGCCGTCGTGGCCGATGCCCTCGGTGAACGCCACGTCGGGGAGTTCGGAGCGAATCAAGTCGGCGAGGGGATGGCGATCTCCGGCGTGGATCAGCCCCGTCGGTCCCCCGAGGGCGTTCGCTTGCGCCACCTGGAAGATCGCCCCCAGGACGACGCCCACGAGGAACCATTTGAGAAGTGTGCGGTGCCTGGCAGCAATCGGCATGAGGGCATGATCGTCGGATGAGGGTCCGGCCTGAATGAATGAATCGTCAAGGGCCGCGGGGCCGGCTCCGATAATCTGCTCTCGTGCCGAAGCTCTCCGTTCTCATGCCCGTCTACAACGAGTCGCGCACGCTGCGCACGATCGTGGGGCGGGTGCTCTCGTCGCCGATCGATCTCGACATCGAGATCGTCGCCGTGGACGACGGCTCGAAAGACGACTCGGTGGCCATCCTCAAC